>JAJZQS010000001.1 GCA_021806745.1 bacterium | reverse complement strand
GCGGCGGAGGCGTCGCCTCTGACCGCGGAGTACCCGTCGATCGCGCGCCAGCCGCAGGCCGAGGCGATGGCCGAGATCGCGAAATCGGGAATCTCGGACTACCTGAAGGCGCATAGGGGCGAGGGGACCTGCAAGTCGGTGCCCGGAAGCGCCGAGCTCGTCTTTGAGGGCATGCGCGAGATGGCGCGGCGCTACGCGGCGCAGGGCTGGACGGTGAGCACCGAGGGGTGGAGCTCGTTTGCCGTGCGCTCTGAGGGCGGCGTGGCGATGGGTTTCGCGTTCTATATCTATCGCTCCAAGCTGGCGGGCTATGTGGACGCCGAGATCCTCTTCGCAATCGGCGCCGGAGTCCAGGACGACTACCGCGCGCGCATGGAAGAGGGCTTGCATCAGGGCCTGCCCTGGACGGTGCAGGCGGTGGCCATGCGCCAGGGCGCGGCCAAGAGCCGTTAGCGCGGTCCCGGCGCGAAGCATGGCGTGCCGCGCGGGCGTTTGATAGAATCCGCGCCATGCCCAAGACCAACGCCGCCGTCGAGAGGAAGCTCGTCGGCCTGGCCGATCTCGTCATCGACTCCGCGCAGCGCAAGCGCGACCCGTCGATCCCGATTCCGGTGCGCGCGCTCTCCAACGTGAAGTTCAACGAGAAGCGCGGCATCATCGAGATGGGCTCGTCCAAGCAGCAGCGGACCTTCTTCAACCTGGCGATGGCCAAGAAGTTCATGCAGACCATGCTGGTGGCCGACGCGCTCAACGAACTGCAGAAGGCCGACCTGACCACGAGCCTGCGCGAGATCTACTACCGCACCAAGCACACGATGGGCGACAGCCACGAGAACACCTTCGACGACCAGGCCGAGTCCGACCCGGTCATCGAGGACCTGGAGGTGAGCCTCGCCGCCCTGCGCGAGGAGCTCCACGTGCGCGCCGAGAACGCCGGAACCATCATCGGGCCCGTGATTTTCGAAGACGACGGCGACCGCGTCGATTGCGCCAAGCTCGGCAAGGGCGGCTACTCGGTGCCCTCGATCGTGGAAGACCAGTATCTGTCGATCAAGAAGTGCACGGCGGACTTCATTTTGCTCATCGAGAAGGGCACGCAGTGGAACCGCCTGGCCGAGGACAAGTTCTGGAAGAAGTACAACTGCATCCTGCTCACCGGCAACGGCCAGCCCCCGCGCGGCGTGCGCCGCCTGGCGCGCCGCCTGCACGAGGAAAAGAAGCTCCCGGTCTATGTTCTCGTCGACAACGATCCGTGGGGCTACTACATCTACTCGGTGGTCAAGCAGGGCTCCATCAACCTGGCCTTCGAGAGCCAGCGCATGGCCATCCCTCATGCCAAGTTCGTGGGCCTGTCGTCGGCCGACCCCGACCGGTACGATTTGCCGCGCAACGTCGGCATCAAGCTCAACGACAAGGACATCTCGCGCGCCAAGGAGCTGATGAACTACCCGTGGTTCCAGAAGAAGGAGTGGCAGGGCGAGATCAAGCGCATGCTCGCCTCGGGGCTCAAGTATGAGCTCGACGCCTTGGCCAACAAGGATTTCCAGTACCTGACCAAGCACTACCTGCCCAAGAAGCTTAAGGAAAAGGATTGGCTGGACTAGCCAAGGAGATCATCGGATGAAACTTCTGATCGCGGCGCTGCTGGCGGCGGCCCCGGCCCGGGCCAAGACCAACGACGGCTTCAAGATGATCGGCCAAGCCAAGCTCGCCGCCGAACTCGCCTCGGCCAACCCGCCCCAGGTCTATGACGCCAACACTCCGGAAACGCGCGAGCACGTCGGCGTGATTCCCGGCGCGCATCTGCTCGACTCGTCGTCGCGCTACGACGCCGACAAGACGCTTCCCGCCGACAAATCCTCGGCGCTGGTCTTCTACTGCGCCAACCGCATGTGCACGGCCTCGCACGACGCCGCGCGCCGCGCGCTGGCCGCCGGCTACAAGAATGTGTCGGTGATGTATGACGGCATCTTCGGCTGGCGCAAGGCCGGGCGGCCTCTGGCGCCGGCGCCGGGTCGCGCGGCGCAGATCGCGCCCAAAGCCGCGGCGGCCTTGGTCGCCGAGCACGGGGCCGTGATCGTCGATGTGCGCGAAGGCGAGGAGCGCTTCGAGACCGTGCCCGGCGCGCGCTCGATGCCCATGTCGCGCGCCGAGGATCCCAAGGCGTGGTCGGCGTTCGTCGCGGCCTTGCCCAAAAACGACACGATCGTCTTCTACTGTGCCTCCGGCGTGCGCGCGAAAGCCGCCTCAGAGCGGCTGGCCGCGCAGGGCTACTCGACGGCTTTTTTCAAGAACACGGACCAGTGGAAGGCCGCGGGCCTTCCCGTCGAGCCCGGCCCGGCGCGCTAGCGCGGCTTCGCGGAAGACAGCGCGTCCACCTCGCGCGTAAGCGCGGAGAGTTCTTCGGCCGTGGCCATCAGCGTGGCGCCGGAGCCGGAGTCTTGCACCAGATACAGCCGCCGACCGGCGAGGCGGCTGTCGAAGGCGCCGAGCAGGTAGGTCTCGTGGTGGAGGAGGCGGTAGTCGCGGCCGTAGGCGCGGCGCTCGGCCGGGCTCAGCGGGTGGGCGGGGTGGAACAGCCGCATCGACAAGAGGTTCTCGCGGCCGGGCATGAACAGCGCGCTCCAGCCGGCGTCGCCGCGCGGAGCGGGGCTTGATTCGACCTTCAGCCCCAGGCTTGCGGCCAGGCGCGAGAGCGCCGCGGGGTCTAGCCCGTCATCGACCGAGAGGCGCGGCGGCGTCAGGCCCAGCGGCGCCAGCGCCGCGGCCGCGCGCGGGTCCGCGGGGCGGTCGAGAAGGCGGCGCGCGGCGGCGATGAAGTCCTCGGCGCTCCCGCGCGGACGAGCGAGCGTGCCCGCGCGGAGCGCGTTGAAGAGCGCGCGTACCGCGCAGTGGCCGGAGCCCGGGCATTGAAGTTCGGTCTCGCGCCAGGCGCCGCCGAGAGCCGCGCCGGACTCGGCGGCCGCGCGGGCCTCGGCTTGCAATCGCGGCAGGCGCGAGCGCTCCAGCGCCGAGCGGTAGTCGGCCATCATCGACAGTTCCGCGCGGCGCAACCGCTCCAGCGCCCGGGCGCGGGGCTCGGCGTGGCGCGGATTCTGCGCGAACCACGCCGCGGCGCGCGGGCCGGTGAAGTAGGCGTCGGCGAGGTCCAGGCCTTCTTGCGCGCGGCCGCCGTCGAAGGTCGCGGAGACCTCGGCCAGCCCGCGTTCCAGATTGCGGCGCACGGCCGCCTCGCCCGGCGGCTCGGGGCGCGGGGGCGGGGTGCGGGTGAAGAGACGCTGAGCGATGGAGCGCAGCCGCGAAGGAGATGCCGCCGCAGCCGCCGCGGCCGGGGCGGCGGGAAGGGCCGGCGCGACGGCATCGGGCGAGAGCGCGGCGGGCGGCGCGAGGGCGGAGGCGGCCATGGGGCTTATCGGCGCGGCCGCCGCGGCGGCCGGAAGCTCGATCGACGGCGGGAGAACGGGCACGACCTCGATGGGCTGCGCGCGTACGCGCGCGGCCGCCAAAAAAACGAGGAAGAGCCCGAGGCGCCTCATCCTCGATAGCGTAGCCGGTCCGCGCCGTCTGGCGAGGGCCGGGCGACCCCGTCCGTCGTGGGACCATCGGCCGCGCGCGACGGTTCGTTCGGCGCTGGCGCGCGCGACGGCGACGGCGCTATGCTTTCGGCATGAGAGATTGGATCGCGCCGCCCATCGAGGCGCGCGAGGTGACCGCGGCCGGAGTGCGCGCGCGCGTGCTGACGGCCGGCGCGGGCCCGCCGCTGCTGCTGTTGCACGGGCTGGGCGCGTCGTCGTACTCGTGGCGCTTCGCCATCCCCGAGTTCGCGCGGGACTTCACCGTGATCGCGCCGGATTTCCCGGGCTTCGGGCGCTCGGACAAGCCCTGGGATTTCGACTACTCGATTTCGGGCCTGCACGCGTGGCTCATCGCGCTGATGGACGAACTCGGGGTCTCCCGCGCGGCGATGGCGGGAAACTCGATGGGCGGCGTCGTCGCGCTGTGGGCGGCGCAGGACACCCCGGAGCGCGTGGAGCGCATGGCCCTTTTCGGAGCGCCCGCCTACCCGGAAAACCGCCCGCGCGCGCTGTGGCCGCTGGGCTGGCCGGTGGTCGGACGCGCGCTCGAGGCGATGATGGGAGAGGCGACCCTGCGCTGGATCGCCAAGACCACCTTCGTCGACCAGAGCAAGGTCACCGAGGAGATGATCGCCGAGTACGGCGAGCCGCTCAAGACCGCCGCCGGACGGCGCGCGGTGGCGGAGTTCATCCGCCGCGCGATCCCTCCCGACTTCCGCGAGCGCATCGCGCGCTACCCGCGGATGCGAGTTCCCGCTCTCGTGCTCGTCGGCGAATCCGACCAGATGGTGGGGCCCGCGGGCGCCGCGCGGCTGGCGCGCGACCTGCCCGACGCGCGTTTCGTGTGCCTGGAACGCTGCGGTCATGCGCCGCAGGAGGACGCCCCGGAACGCGTGAACGCGATCTTGCGGAAGTTCCTGACCGAGACGAAATAGGTCTTTAGACCCATTTCACTCCGGGCCCATCGCCCCTGACAAAACCTGGGCCCAATGGCGAACAATACGGGTCTATGCGCCCCTCCCCCAAGACCGCGTTGCTGTTGTCTTCCGTCGCCGCGTTGTGCGCCGCCGTCCCCGCGCGCGCGGCCGCGCCCGCCTTCAAGAAGGTCGTGCTGATGATCTTCGAGAACTCCTCCTACGATGAGGCGATGGCCCAACAGGTCCTCTCCCAGTTCGCCCAGAGCGGCGCGCTGCTGACCAACTACCACGCGGTCGGCCATCCCTCCCAGCCCAACTATGTCGCGCTGATCGCGGGCAGCCGCTCGGGCGTGAGCTCGGACCGGCCGGTCACCTTGGACGTGCCGCACCTGGGCGACTTGCTCGAGCAGCACGGCAAGACCTGGCGAGTCTACGCGCAGGCTTATCCGGGCAACTGCTACCTGGGCGCGCAGTCCGGCACCTACGCGCGCAAGCATGTGCCGTTCCTGAGCATGAAGGACGTCCAGTCCGATCCGACGCGCTGCGCCAATGTCGTCGACGACTCGAATTTCGCCTCGGACCTGCAGAGCGGAAACCTGCCGGACTTCTCTCTGTTCATTCCCGACCTCAACAACGACGGCCACGATACGAGCGTGTCCTACGCGGCGAACTGGTTTTCGTCGTATTTCGGCCCGCTGCTGAGCGCGCCGGCGTTCTCCAAGGACACGCTGCTGATCCTGACCTTCGACGAGGACGACCACTCCGAGGGCAATCAGGTCTACACGGTGCTCTACGGCGCGTCGGTGGCGCCCGGCGCGACCTCGAGCGCCGCCTACACGCACTACAGCGTCCTGCGCACGATCGAAAACCAGTTCGGCCTGGGCACGCTCGGACAAAACGACGACTCCGCCGCCCCGATCTCCGACGTCTGGCAGTAGCTTGCGTCAGCGCAGGCGAAACGGGTAGGCGAGGAACAGGATGCGCCGGATTTCGACCGCGCGCGGGTCGTGTTCGGTGCGCGCGCCAAGCCAGGGCCCCAGCGCCAGGCCGAAGAGCCGCGCGCAGGCGGTCAGCGACAGCAGCAGCGGCAGGCTCGGCGGCGGGACGGGCCAGACGGTCGCGCCCAGCGCGGCCGCGGCGGCCAGCGACCAGGCGAAGGCCGAGGGCACGCGGTCGTCGGTGCCCGACCAATAGGCGAAGCCGATGAGCGCGTGGCTGGCGGCCTCGATCAGCGCCACGAACGGAGCCTTCAGCGCGAAATCAAGCCACGGGTGCGCGAGCAGCGCGTCCGGAAATCCTCCGACGATCGCCGCCGACATCGCGATCAGGGACAGGCGCAGCGCCCAGCCGAGCAAGACCGCGTAGGCGAGCACGCCGAGGCGCTGGGTCACGCCCCAGTATAGCGAACGAGCCGCCGGGGCCGCCGGGGACGATGTTGTAGAATGGGCCCCCACGGAGGACCCATGCCCGCCCGAACGCCGCGTTCCGCCGTCCGCCCCGCCGCCGCGCCGCTTCAGCCCGACGAGGGGATGTGGACGCTCGACAACCTTCCCCGAGCCATGCTCGAGCGCGAGTTCGGCTTTCGCCCCACGCCGGATTGGGTGGAGCTGCTGCAGAAAGCCTCGACGCGCTTCAACGACGGCGGCTCGGGATCGTTCGTGTCGGCCCGCGGCCTGGTTTTGACCAATCACCATGTCGCGCTGGGGCAACTGCAGAAGATGTCCACGCCGGAGCGCGATTTCGTCAAGAACGGGTTTTTCGCGCGCACCGAGGCCGAGGAGATCGCCTGCCCGGATCTCGAGATCAACGTGCTCGAATCCTACGAGGAAGTCACCGCGCGCGTGCGCGCGGCCGAAGGCGCGCGGGGCACGGACCTGGCGCGCCAGACGCGGCGCAAGGCCGAGATCGCCCGCATCACGAAAGCCGAAAACGAGAGAACGGCGTTGCGCTGCGATGTCGTCGAGCTCTACCAGGGCGGGGAATATTGGCTGTATCGCTATCGGAAATACACGGACGTGCGCCTGGTCATGGCGCCTGAGCTCCAGGCCGCCTTCTACGGCGGCGATTTCGACAATTTCACCTACCCGCGCTACGCGCTGGACTTCGCGTTCTTTCGCGTCTACGACGGCGCGCGCCCTCTGAGCGCGAAGCACCATCTGCGCTGGTCGCGCGAGGGCGCGCGCGAGGGCGAGGCGACCTTCGTGACCGGCCATCCCGGACGCACCGACCGGTTGATGACGGCGGCCCAGCTCGAGTACGAGCGGGACTTGGGCTTGCCGCTCTACCTGGAGGTCGCGGCCAAGCGGCGCCGCGACTGCCTCGACTACGCGGCCCGCGGTCCGGAGCAGGCGCGGCGCGTCAAGGACAGGATCTTCGGCGTCGAGAACGCGATCAAGGCCGTGACCGGCGAACTCGAGGGCCTGCGCGACCCGGCGCTGATGGAGGCCAAGCGCGCGGCGCAGGCCGCCCTGCGCCGGGCGGCGGCGAGCTCGCGCCGCGCCGAGGTCCGGGCGGCGAAGGGCGCCTGGACGAGGATCGCCGCGGCGCAGAAGAAGGCGGCATCGCGGCGCCTGGAGTTGGCCTATCGGCGTTGGGACGCCTGCAAGGCCGCGGGCCTGGCCGCCCACATCGTGCGCTGGGCCGCCGAAGTCCCCAAGCCCAACGAGACGCGCTGGGAGGAGTATCGCGACTCGAACCTGGAGTCGCTGCGCTTTCGTCTGTTGTCGCCGGCGCCGATGTACCCGGACCTGGAGGAGTTTTTGCTGGCTCGTTCGCTGGAAGACGCGCGCCAGACTCTCGGCCCCCGCGACGCGTTCGTGCGCGCGGCGCTGGGCGCGCGCACGCCCGAGGCGGTCGCGCGCGAACTCATCGCGGGTACGGGACTTCTCGACCCGGAAGAGCGCCGCCGTCTGCTGGATGGCGGCGCCGCGGCCGTCGCCGCGTCCAAGGACGCGCTGATCGTCTGGCAGAGGCGCCTGGATGCGGTCTACCGCGCCCAGCGGCGATGGTACGAAGACGAAATCGAAAGCGTTTTGACCGCCGAGGGAGCCAAGATCGCCAAGGCCCGCTTTTTCGTCTACGGGAAATCCATCTATCCGGACGCGACCTTCACGCTGCGCCTGTCCTACGGCCGCGTCGCCGGCTACGAGTCGGGTACCACGCGCGTGGCGCCGTTCACCACCTTCCACGGCCTATTCGACCGGGCGCTGGGCCACGGCGAAAAGCCTCCCTTCGACTTGGCGCCGCGCGTGAAGGACGCGCGCGAGCGGCTGGACTTGTCCGCGCGGCTGAATTTCGTCACCACCAACGACATCATCGGCGGCAACTCCGGCTCGCCGGTCGTCGACGAGCGCGGCGAGTGCGTCGGGTTGATTTTCGACGGCAACATCCCGTCTCTGGCCGGGCGCTACGCCTACGACGGCGCGCGCAACCGCGCGGTCGCCGTGCACTCGCAGGCGATCCTGGAGGCCTTGCGCCGGATCTACGGGATGGAGGCGCTGGCCGCCGAGCTGTCGGGCGCTTGAGCGGCGCTCAAGCGCCGCTCAAGGTCGCGGATGAGCAGGTCCGGGAAGCGCTTGTCGTCGAGCTGGCTCCAGATCCAGGTGGCGTGCTTGGCGGAGGGTGCCACGTAGCGGCGATGCATCGGGCGCACGAATTCCTCGTAGAGGCGCAGGGTCTCCTCCAGGTCCACGCGGCGCTCCCGGCAGTCGCGGCGCACGCGGCGCGACAGGCGGATGTCGTCGGGCACCTCGATGAACACCGACACCGTCAGCCGCTCGCGCAGGGCCTTCTCGCCTAGGATCAGGATGCCGTCGAGAACGATCAGTTCGCGCGGCTCGACTCGCCGCGTTTGGGGCAGGCGCGCGTGCGTCGCGTAGTCGTAGACCGGGGCGTCCACCGCCTCTCCCGAAGCCAGGCGGTCCAGATGCCGGCCGAGCAGCGAAGACTCCAGCGCCGACGGGTGGTCGAAGTTGAGCTTGAGCGACTCCTCGGGCGAGAGCCCGGCGTTGTGCTTGTAGTACCAGTCGTGGCAGACGATGGCCGCGCGGCCGCGGAACGCCTCGACGACGCGGTGCGCAAGCCACGACTTGCCCGACCCCGACCCCCCGGCGATGCCGAGCAAGACGGGCGGCCGACGCGGGGCGGGCGCGGAGCTCACGGCGGAGATTATAGCCGATGAGCTACAATCCGGCCATGCGTGCGCACGCGGGTACCTTGGTTTGGCGAACGGGCGGCTCGCGGATGTTGGCCGGCTATCATCGTCCGGCCGGGCCGGCGGGACGGCGTTTCCCGGCGGTGCTGTTTCTGCATGGGTTTCCCGGCGCGGAAAAGAGCGTCGACGTGCAGCGCGAGCTGATGGCGCGCGGCGTCGCGTCCGTGGCGCCGCATTTCCTGGGAGCGTGGGGCAGCGGCGGCCTGTATCGCTTCTCGACGCTGACCGCGCAGGCGCGCGCCGCTCTGCGCGCGGCTCGGCGCCTGGAGTTCGTCGACGCGCGCAGGCTCGCCGTCTACGGCTTCAGCATGGGCGGCTGGACGGCGCTGAACCTGGCCGCGCGCGAGCCCGGGCTTCGGGCGGTGGTCGCGGTGTCGCCGATGGGCGGTCCGGAGTGCGCGGACGCCGGAACGCGCGCGTTTCTCGCGCGCCTGAGCCGTCCGCTGAACGCTCCGCCCGCGGCCGTGTTGCGCGAGGACTTCCGTCGAGCCCTGTTTCGTTTCGATCCCGCGCGCGCGGTCGCGTCCTCGCGCGCGCCGTTGCTGCTCGTCCACGGCCAAGACGACGAGGTCGTGCCTCCCTCGGTGTCCCGGTGCTTGGCGCGCAGGGCCGCGGGGCCGGTGCGGCTGCGCCTGCTGCGCGGCGCGGGCCACGACTTCCTGGAATGCCGGCCGCGCCTGGCGCGGTTGGCGGCGGATTTCCTCTGCGAGCGCTTGGCCTAGCGCGAGCCCAGGGGCGACAGTTCCTTCAGGAAGCGCACGAACACGTCGCGTGAATCCAGATAGCTGCGGCGCGTGCTGACAAAGCGAAGCAGGTAGTAGGACTCGCCGCGCGGGATGACGGCGACGTATTCGTGGAGGCTCTCGGGGATCGCGGGGCCGTCGTCGGCGGCCTCGCGGCGCGTCAGCGTCACCTCGAACACGCGCGCCAGGCCCGCGGCCACGCGGATGGCGCGAACCGGCGTCGGGTCGCGCCCGGGCGCGTCGCGGCGCATCTCGTCGACGGCGGTTTTCGCGTCGCGGTAGCCGGGCGTGGAGTGGTCGATCAGGCGCACCGACAGCATGGCGCGCAGGGAGCCCGACGAGGAGTCCGGCCCGAAGGCGCGCACGACGGTGCCCAAGGCGTCGTCTTCCTCGTAGGCGTACCAGCCCGTCGAGGGCAGCACGGATTGGAACTCGGAAAATTCCACGGGCGTCCACGCCGCCCTCGGTCTCGAGGACGGGGGCTCGGATGCGATCGAAGCGGCGTCGGCGGCCCTCACGGCGTAGTCGAGCCAGTCCTCGGCGCGGGAGGACGCCGAGGCGGCGGCCAACAGCGCGGCGGCCAGGAGCTCAACGCGGCCCATGGTCGTCTCCTTGCGCGGCCAGATTGTCGCGCAGGTCGCCCTCGGCGCGCGCGGCCTCGGCCAGGAGTTTGGCGGATTTGCGCAACGCATCGACGCGCGAGGGGTCGCGCGGCGGGCACGCGGGCGGGCGGGCGATCAACGCGCGGCCCGCGGAGGCCTCGGCGTCGGACGCGGATTGGTCCGCGGAATTGGCCGCGGACGACGAAACCAGCCCCGCGTCGACGAGCTCTTCCAGCAGGCCGACGCGGCGCGCGCGCGCGCGCGCCAGTTCCGCCAGCAGATCGCGCAGGCGCGAGCGCACGCAGGTCAAGCGCGCTTTTTGGTCGAAATCGCGTTCCGCGTCCGGCGGGCCGCGGCGCGCGTCGAGCACGGGCTCGCGCGCGGAGGCCCAGCCGGCGACGAGGATGTCGTCGAGTTCGGCGGGATGCTTGAGCCAGTCGTCGAGTTCGGCGCGCCGGTCCGGGTCCAGGAACGCGTCGCCGAAGTCGTTTTTCAAGCTCGTCCAGAACATCAGCTTGGCCGTGCGCGCCCAGCGCCGCGCGGCGTAGTCGGAGGCGGCGAAGCCTTCGCGGCGCAGCCCCAGCAAGAGGAGCTGCTCCAGGAGTTCCCCGGCCTGCTCCTGCGGGCTGTAGGTTCCGCGCCGGCTTCCATCGGGATAGACGCGAGTGGTTCCCCATCGGCCCGCGACGGTGGCGGCGTCGGGCGGGGAGGCCATGAGCGCATCGAGCGCGGGCGGAGGAACGCCGAGCTCGCGCCACGCCTGCGCGGACTCGGGCAGCAGCAAGGCATGCCGAGGAGAAAAAAAGCCGCTACGCCTCTCCACGAACACCGGGCCGGGGCTGAGCGCGATCATCGGCGGCGCGGAGGGATCCGCGGCGGGAACCGCGGCGGCGCGCAGCGAGGAGCCGAGGTGGCGTCCGTCGATGACGACTTGAACCATCGAAGAGACCACCGTGCGGCGCAGCAGGGGCAGGCAGAAGTCCGGCGCGCGCTTGCCGACGAGCGACAGGAGGTCCTTGGCGTCGCGCGAGTAGGGACCGTCGGCGACGAACTTGTCGTAGTCGTTTGCGGTGACCGTCGCCGGCGGCGGGGGGGGCGGCGGCGCGGCGGCGGGCGCAGGAGTCGAGGAGACGGCCACCGCCGCGGCCGACGAGGAGACGGCGACGTGGACCGCGGCGGTCGAGCGCGCGGGCGCGGTCCACGCCTTGATGGAGCCTGGGTTGGCGATGACGACTTTCGGGGCGACGGCGGTGGATGTCGAGCCGCTGGGAACGGTGAACGGCAGAAAGACGACCTTCGAAGTGGGCTGCACGCGAGCCGCCGCGGCGGGAGGGGGGGCGGCGACGAGCGCCGGGCGCACGGCGGAGGCCGCCGCCTTGGCCGCGGACAGCGCCGCCGCGGCGGCTGAGGCGGCGGGCGGCGAGGCCGAGGCGATGGGTGGCGCGGCGGTGACGGACACGGGCGCGGCGGCGGCGGAAACGGGCGCAGCGGCGACGGAGGCGGGCGCAGTGGCGAGGGAAACGGCGGTGGTGGCGGTGGAAACGACGGCGGCGGTGGAAGCCGCGGGCGGCGCGGCGGTGATCGAGACTCCGGGCTCGGGCAGGTCCGGCAGGCCCGGCGCGGAATAGACGGGGATTTGATCCAGGGTTTCCAGTTCCTGAGGCGTGAAATAGGAGCGGTAGTCGTTGCGCTGGCTGAGAGAGAACACCGCCCACGCGTCGCGCGCGAGGCGGCGCACGGCTTGGCGGTCGTCGTCGCTGAGATCGCGGGGGTTGTCGTAGCGGGTGAATATCTGGTCGAGCTGGATGAGCGTCTTCAGGCGTCGCGCCCCGGCCAGGCGGGTGAGCAGTTCGGGCATGTCGGACGAGGAGACCGGCTGGTCGGCGACGTCGTCCCAGACCTTGCCGTCGGGGCGCAGGTCGTAGCCGCCGGAGGTCAGCAGGTCCCGAGACAGCGCGTCGAGCGGGGCGGCGTTGGCGTCGTAGGCGGGGCCGCCTTGCGCGCCAAGCGCGGGCGGGAGGAGGAGCAAAAGCGCCAGCGCGTGGGCGGTCATCGTCGGGAGTGTGCGACGGCGCGATTATATAAATATTGCCGTTCCACGGGTGGATAAGGCATCATCGGGCCTCGTGCGATCCCTGCTCGCGGCTTGGTTTCCCGGCGGCTCGCCGCTGTCCGCAGCGGATTGGCTGGTCTTCGCGGCGCTTCTGTCGGCGGCCGTCTGGATCGGTCGCCGCGCCGCGCGCGCGAAGACCACGCCTGCCGATTACCGCCGCGCCCGCCTGCCCGAGCCCGTTCTGGCGGCGGCTTTGCTGTCTTCGGAACTCAGCGCCGCCGCCCTGGTGGGTTTCCCGGCTCTGGCCTTTCGCGGCGACTGGACCTATCTGCAGTTCTTCCTGGGCTCGCTGCTGGGGCGTTTTTTCCTCGCCGCGCGCCTTTTGCCGGCGTATTTCCGAGACGGAGAGGGCGCGACGATGTATGCCTACCTCGGCCGCCGCTTCGGTCCCCGAGCTCGGAGCGCGGGCGCGGGCCTGTTCCTGCTGGCACGGGGGGCGGGCGCGGCGGCGCGCCTGCTGATCGCGGCCTCGGCGGCCGGGGCCTTGCTCGGCTGGAGCGCGACGCCGACGATCCTCCTTCTGGCGGCGGTGTCGGCCGCGGCGCTGGGCCGCGGCGGGGTGCGCTCGGCCGCCTGGCTGGGCGCGTTCAAGGCGGCCGCGGTGCTGATTTTCGCCGCGGCGACGGCGGCGTTCATCGTCCGCCACGTCGACGGAGGGCTGGGCGGCGCGTGGAGCGCGGCGGCGGAGGCGGGCAAGCTCAGGCTTTGGCGGGCGAGCGAGCCCGGCCGCGGCGGCTGGACGCGGGCGGCGCTCGATCCTCGACTGCTGTGGGTCGCCGTCATCGACGGATTTTTCGGCGCCGCGGGCTGGCTCGGCGTCGATTATGAATCGGCGCAAAAGCTCCTGTGCGCGCCGGACCTCAAGTCCGCGCGGCGGACGCTGCTGTGGGAGACGGGCGCGGCGCTGGCGGCGTCGGCGGCGCTGCTGGGCGTGGGAACTCTGATGTTCGTGTACTACAAGCAGAACCCGGGGCTGGCGCTGCCCGGGTCGCTGGACCAAATCTACCCCCATTTCGTGGCCGCGGTGATGCCGCGCGCCTGGCGCGGCGCGGCGCTGGGGGTGCTGGCTCTGGGCGCGGCGGACTTGCCGCTGGCTTCGATGAGCGCGGTCTTCGCATGGGACGCGCCGCCCCCGGCGTTCGGCTACGGCCCGAGCGAGGAGGAGCGCCTGGCCGACGCGCGGCGAGCCGCCCTCGCGTTCGCGGCGGCGTCGGCGGCGCTGGCGTTGCTGTTCGCGCGCTGGCCGTCGGGCTCGGACGCGGCGCTGCGTTTGGGCGCGGTCGTCTACGGCCCGCTGCTGGGCGTTTTCCTGCTGGGCGTGTTCACGCGCGAGAAGTCGGACGGCGCGGCCGCGGCGGCGGCGGGCGCGGCCGCCGCGTTCAACGGCGCGCTCGTGCTGTGGGCCGGGAAAACCGCCTGGGCGGCGGGGTGGGGGTGGCTTGCGCCGCTGGGCGCGGCCGCGGCGTTTCTTCTGGGCCGTCGCCTGAGCCGAGAGCAATAAAAAGGCGCGGCGCGGAAAAAATCTTCCGCGCCGCGCCGTCCGGACCGTCCGCGTCCTAGAAGTCGAAGTAGGCGGCCTGCTCCGCGACCTCGTTGCAGCGCACGCCGTTGGCGTCGGTCATGCGCGTGCGCATGTAGCCGTTCTCGCCCCACGAGGTGCCCCAGCTGTTGCGCAGGATCCACACGCCCTTGCCCGGCGGCAGGTTGCCGTTGGCGTCGAACTGCGCGCCCTCGTTGTCCCAGCCGACGATGTTGATCATGTGATCGAGCGGGCCGTCGGTGCAGCCGTTGTAGATGCCGCCCGAGTAGTTCTCCCAGTCTCCGGCGCCGGCCGCGAGCGCGATCGAGATCGGCTGTCCCGAGCGGGTGATCTGGGCCTCGATGTCCATGACGCTCGGACCGTTGTTGGGATCGCCGAGCATGTGCCAGCCCTTGATCGACGAGTTCGCCGCCCGAGGCAGGTTCACCGAGCAAGGATTTGCGACCGTGCCGTTGGCGCCGGCCGTGTACGGGCAGGAATTCCACGACGGTTGACCCTTGAGCAGGTCGTTGGCCGCGTCGAAGTCTCCGCCGTTGCAGCCGTAGGCCGGAGGCTGGGTGGCGTAGTTCGGATCGGTGTCGGTCAGCCACTCCTGCGACAGGCGGCCCGGATCCTCGCCCAGGATGGCGTGGCCGTCGCGGTTGGTCGCGGTCAGGCTGAACGCCCAGCAGTCTCCGCACTGGCCCTGGTTTTCGATCGGGGTCAACTGCGAGCGCAGGTCCATCTTGTCGGGAATGGCCTGGCTCATGTGGAAGTCGCCGACCTTCTTGTAGTCGCGCACGCCGCCCTTATGAGGCTTGAAGCCTTTCGCGTGCGTGACGGCGGCGTGAGAAACCGTGTAGGTCTTGACGCCGGCCGGGGCCGCGGACGGCGCCGGAACCGCCTGAACCGATTGCGGCACCTGCACGCCTTGGTCGAAGTCCACCTTTTCCGCGGCGGACGCTGCGGCCGCAAGTCCCAGGCTCGCGGCCAGAACGACGAGACGATGAGCGATCATGTCGTACCCTCCCTGTCTTTTACCCGCCGCGCTCGCGCGAAGCGGTTCCCCAAGCGCACTCTAGCACAAAAGACCCAGATGTCAAGCGGGACTTTCGGTCCCGCGGGCCGCTATTTTGAGGGGGGCAGCCGAACGGGCAGCCGGCCGCGCGCGGGGATTTCGCCGAAGAGGACGCGCGCGGCCGCGTCGACGGAGGAATCGGTCAGGCCGTAGAGCGCCGCGGCCGCGCGCGCCGAGGTTGAAAAGGAAAGATCGTACGGATTCATCAAGCTGAGCGCGACGACGGGAATTTTCAAATCCATGAGCCGCCGCAGGAGACGGCGCTGGCCTCTCGGCAGCGGGCCGCCGAATTGAGAGGTGCCGATGATGACGGTCTCGGCGTTGGAGACGCCCGCGGCGGCGTCGTCGAGCTCGGCGTCGCTCGGGTTCGTCGGCAGGACGACGGCCGTCAGTTCGGGGCTCCTTCGTCGGAGCTCGTCGACGAGCCGCGAGGCTTCCTTTTCATAGCGCGGAGAGCGGCAAATCACGACGCCAAGCCGCCCGACTCCAGCCTTCAGCGGCAGAAGCCCCCCCGCGCGCACGACCGTGACCGAGGCTTCGGCGACTTGCCGCGCCAGCTGCCGCCCGCGCGCGAGTTCTCCGGGCGTCAACGGGCGCGGCTCACCCTCCGAGAACAGACCGAGTCGGCGCTTGGCCGCGAGCACGCGGTCGACCGAGGCCTCCAGCCGCGAGCGGGTCAGCCGCCCCTCGTCCAGCGCCGCGCGCACGGCGGCGAAGGCCGAGGGAAAATCCGCCTTGCCCAGGACCAGGACGTCTTCGCCGGCTTCGAGCGCGCCCACCGCCGCGCGCGAGGATCCCTCGACGCCGGCGACAGCGCCCATGTCCAGCCCGTCGGAGAAGATCAGACCTCGGAAGCCCATGCGTCCGCGCAGAAAACCCGTCACGGCCGCGCTCGACAGCGTCACCGGCCGGCCGGGCCCGCAGCCGAGCGCGGGAAACACCATGTGCGCGGGCATCACGGCCTGCGCGCCGGCCTTGATCGCGGCGCGGAAGGGCTTGAGCTCCACGCGTTCGAGTTCGGCCAGCGGGCGGGCGTCGACCGGCAGTCCCAGGTGCGAGTCGACGCCGGCGGCGCCGTGGCCGGGGAAATGCTTGACGACGGCAAGCACACCCGCGTCGCGGTAGCCGCGCACGGCGGCCGCGCCGAGTTCGGCGACGAGCGCGGGGTCGTCCGAGAACGAACGCAGGCCGATGACGGGATTTTCGGGGTTGGAGTTGACATCGAGAACCGGCGCGAAGGTCACGGAGACGCCGAGCGCGCTCAGCTCTCGGCCGGTCTCGCGCGCGGCCGCGCGGGCAAGCTCGGGCGAGCGCGCGGCCCCCAGCGCCATGTTGCCGGGAAACGGCGCGACGCCGTAGCCGCGCTGGGTGAAGGTCGGTCCGCCCTCGTGATCGACGGAGACCCACACCGGCACTCGGTGCGGGGCGTCGGCGGACCAGCGCCTCAGGAGTTCGGCCATCGCGCGCGCGCCGTCGGCGCTGAAGCGGTCCCAGCGCAGAAGCACGCCGCCCACGCGTCCGGCGCGAAAGTCCGCCTCGCGCGCGGCGGCGATGTCGGTGTCGACGGCGATCAAGAACAGCTGGCCGACGAGTTCGTCGTCGGTCAGGTCGCGCGCGCGGGGAACCGGGATCCGGGCCGCGCGGGCGGCGCTTGAGACGAGCAGAAGAAGCGCCGGCGCGAGGGCTCGGATCATCGCTCCGGGTACAGCAGATACGGCCGCCGCTGCTCGCGAAAGCGCGCGGCGTCTTCGTCGAAACGCGCGGCGATGTCGGCCGAGGCGGCGCCGGTCTCGTAGAGTTCGCGGAACTCCTCCAGGCCGATCAGGCGCCGCGAGCGCTCCCAGCGCAGCTTGAAATCGTCGGGGTAGAGGTCGCGCAGCGCCGTGACCAGCGCCGTGAACACGCGCAGCGGGCGCAGCGCGCGGCGGTCGGTCACGATCAGGCGTACGCCCGGAACGGCGAGCCCGGCGTAGGCGTCCTTGGTCGGAGTCTGCGTCGACGGCTCGAATCGCACTCCCTCCAGCGGCACCGCGTTCAGGCGGTCGGCCAGGGCTTGCGCGTCGATCCAGGGCGCGCCGATCCAGCCGAACGGCGTCGGCGTACCGCGCCCCACCGACAAGTTGGTGAATTCAAGGTCGCCGACGCCGGGATAGAGCGCCGCGGCGGCGAGGTCGGGCATGTTGGGCGAGGGCCGCACCCAGGGCAGGCCGGTCTGGTCGAACCAGAGGTCGCGGCGCCAGCCGCGCATCTTGATCACCCGCAGGCCTTCAAGGCCCACGCGCGCGTCGGCGAACTCGGCGAGTTCTCCGATGGTCATGCCGTGGCGGGTGGACACGGGCAGATAGGCGACGGGGTCGACGCCGGCGAGTCTGGGCACGTCCATGATGGGGCCCTCGACCGTATCGCCTCCGATGGGATCCGGGCGGTCGAGGACGAAAAACTTCAGGCCCGCGGCTTTGGCCGCCTCCATGGACATGGTCATGGTCGCGGCGTAGGTATAAAAGCGTACGCCGACGTCTTGAATGTCGAAGACGAGCGCGTCCAGGCCCTGCAATTGCTCGGGCGTGGGGCGCATGCCCTCGGCGCCGCCGCGGTAGAGACTGTAGAGCGGGATTACGCGCCCGGCCACGGTCAGACGGTCCGAAGCCACCGAGTCGGCTTCGCGAGCGGCGGCAAATCCGTGCTCGGGGCTGAACACGGCGGCCAGCCTCACGCCTGGGGCGGCGGCGAGCAGGTCGACGACGCTGCGTCCGGCGCGGTCGACGCCGGTGGCATTGGTGATCACGCCCACGCGCAGTCCGCGCAGGGGCTTGAAGTGCTCGGCTTCCAGGACGTCGAGGCCGGTTCGCACGCCGACGGGGTTCGGGCGCGGAGCCGCGCAGGCGGCCAGTGCCGCGGCCGCGGCCAGCGCGAGCGTTCTCATCGGGCGCGGTTCAAGACGATGGAAACGCCCTCCGCGCCCGGCTCGACGACGGCGTTCGCGCGGCCGACGAGGTCTCCGGGATGCGGCTCGCCGAGGTCGCCGCGGGTGTTGAGCACGGCCTCGACGGTCAGCGGCGTGCCGGGCTTGATGGAGGGCACGAGCTCCTCGTCGGGGCCCATCTCGAAAGCCGCGGGAAAATCCGGATTGACGATGCGCTGCACGGCCACGGGCACGCCGCCGGCGTTTTTGGCCACGACAAAGAGCATCGCGTTCTGCCTTGGCGCGCGCGCGCGCAGGCGCGCGTCCAGGTCCACGGTGCCGGCCAGCCGGAAATTTCCGGCCAGCAGGTCGCAGGCGGCGAGCATGGCCGCGGCCAGGACGAAGACGGCGCGCTTCATGCGGCGGGGGGCGCGGCCGGCGCGGGCTCTGCGGGCGGGGCGTTGCCTCGGGCGCCGCGCAGGCCCAGCCACATGTAGCCGGCGCTGATGAGCGGCGAGGCGTAGACGAGTCCCGGGATGGGGAAGGGCAAGGCGGTGTCGAGCGCGCGCAGCAGCGCGGCCGCGGTCTGCGCGTGCAGCGCGATGCGCCAGAGCTGCATGAAGCTCAACCCCGCGCCCGACAGCGAGCCGGCCAGCAGGCCGGCCGCCGCGTAGACCACGCCGAAGGCGGCCAGTGAGGCCGCGAACAGCAGGAAAAAAGTCAGCAGCAGCGCGGGGTAGAACACCCAATCGAACGACCGGTGCATGGCGCGGTAGGAGTCGGCGTCGAGGAGCACCGGTTGGTCTTCTCCGCCGCGAGAGAGGTCGAGAACTTGGACGGTGCCTTCGTTTTCGATGTAGAGCGCGTTCTGGGACAGGAACGCGCGGACCTTGAGCGCCTCCATGTCCTTGGGGGTGACGGGCGCGGCGCGGGTGGTGTCGATCTCCACGGCCACGCTCTTGAACTCCGGATGAACCAGGCGCACGGGCGCCGCCGTGCTGGTCACCTTGCCGCCGGAGATGCGCAGAGGCGGCATGGAGGTCTCCAGCCACGCGAAGGTCCGGTCGAAGACGGGAACGAGGCGAAGCTTGACCGACAGCCCGAGCGCGCCGATGAAGACCACCGACAAAAACGCGGCGTAGGCCGCCGAGCGCGGCGCGGGCTCGGTGGCGAAGCGCCGGTAGGCGGCGGGACGAAAGAGCGAATCCAGGATGTCGGGCAGCATGCCGGGATTCTAACAGTTCGGTTGGGCGCTCGTGTCGCGGCGGAGCTCTTTTGTTCGCAGCGATCTTGGATCATTGCCGATCTTGACGCCCGCCGATCCCCGGGCTACCCTCTGCTCATGAGAGCCCTGGCCGTGACGCTGGCCTTCGCGCTGGCGCCGGCGTGCGCGGCGGCGCGCAGTTGCCTGGAAGACGCGGGCCACGGTCGTGCGCCGCGCAGCTACGACGAGTTGCGCGTCTGCCAGGACAAGGCCCGCGCGGCCGCGATCGCCGCGGCCAAAAAGCAGGGCCGTCCGCTGACTTCCGCCCAACTCGACGCGCTGGACTCGGGCGAGCGCGCCCAGGCGCGCTGGTATTTCGCCCATGCGCCCGTCATCGAGGGCGGCCCGGCCGCGGCGCGGACGACCTCCGCGTCCGCCGGCTCGGGCGCGGTCCCGGACTGGGGCTCGGCGGCGCGGCTGGATGCTCGGACCGCCTCGTCGATCGCGGGACTGCAGGCGCGGCTGAAGGCCGAGGGCGGCGACGGCAGCCGCGGCATCACGCCGGAGATGGCGGCCGACATCGCCGCCACGCTCCAGCAGGAGCAGGGCGGGATGTCCGGCGACATGCGCCAACTGCTTGACGCCGTGAGTCGCGACGGCGGAAAGCTCACCCCCGGCACCATGAAGCTCCTTCAGGGCGCGGCGCGCCAGGCCAAGGCTCAGGGGATGAACCTCAACATCGACCCCAATACCGAAAACGAGATCCTGAATCACGACTTCGACTCCGACCAGCAGGACTACAATCGCGGCTCCTCCGCCTCTCCCGGGTCCATGTAGCGCACGCGCAAGCGCTATAATCGGCGCGTGAAAAACGAAACCCTCGACATTTTCCGGCTGCTCACCTCCGTTCCCACCGCCCCGTTTCGCGAGAGCGCGGTCTCG
Source organism: bacterium (assembly GCA_021806745.1). Classification (GTDB taxonomy): domain Bacteria; phylum Elusimicrobiota; class Elusimicrobia; order UBA1565; family UBA9628; genus GWA2-66-18. Next base: position 33,504 of record JAJZQS010000001.1, on the reverse strand, counting down.
GGCTTGGCCCGACGCTGGCTGGCGCGGCGCGTGCCCCGCGCCCGCGTGCGCCGCGTGCGCGGGGGCCTCATCGTCTCCTACCGCGGCGCGGGCGAGGGGCCCGCGCTCGCGCTGGCCGCGCACTTGGATCATCCCGCTTTTAGACTGGACGCGCTGACACGGGAGGGCGCTCGCGCGACCCTGCAGGGCGGACTGCCGCCGCACCTTCTGCCCGGCGTCGCCGTGGAGGCCTTCGCCGACGGCGCCAAGACCAACGAGCCGTTGGCGCGCGGCGTCATCGGCCCGCGCCCCAAGAAAGACGGCGATCCCTGGACCATCCGCTGGACGCAGGCGCCGTCCAAGGGCGCCAGGCCCGCGTTCGCGGTGCTCGCGCTGACGCCGTTTCGCGTCGCGAACGGCTGGCTCGAGTCGCGCTCCATCGATGATCTGCTGGGTGCCGCGATCAGTCTGGAGGTCTTGCGTCGACTGGCCTCGGCGCGCGCGAAGGTCAACCTCGTCGTGCTCCTCAACCGCGCCGAAGAGGTGGGGTTCATCGGCGCGCTCGACATGATCCGCTCCGGCGTTCTCCCGCCCGGAGATTCCTACCTCTCGGTCGAGTGCTCGCGCGAGATGCCGGGCTCGCGACCCGGCCGGGGCCCCACCGTGCGCCTGGGCGACAAGGCCTGCGCCTTCGACTCGAACCTGGTCGAACTGCTCGACGATGCCGCCGCCCGGTTGCGCCGACGCGGCCGGCGCGTGCAGCGCCTGCGCCTGACCGGAGGCACCTGCGAGGCCACCGCTTACCAGACCTTCGGCCTGGAGGCCGCCGGCGCGGCCGTGCCTCTGGTCAACTACCACAACGGCTGGGGCGCCGAGGCTGCGGCCCCCGAGCGCGTGCGCGTGTCCGACATGGACGGCGCCGTCGAGCTCCTGGAGAGCGCGGCGCGCCTGTTTGCGGCCAAGACCCTGCGCGGGGCCTTGCGCGCGCGCCTGGAGCGCCGCCACGAACTGACCGCGAAAGCTCTGTAATTTGGGGGGAAGAATGTGCCAGAATCCCGCTCTATGAAAATCATCGCCTCGATCGTCGCCCTGCTGGCCCTGTCCGCGTCCGCCCGCGCCGTGCAGCCCAATCCGTTCTCCGGCTTCGAGCAGAACGCCAACATCAATTATCTGCGGCCGTTCGCGCGCGACCTCGGCGGCCTGCTGGGCGCCTCCACGGTCGACGGCGGGCGCACCTACGGATTTCCCGGCTTCTGGGTGGGAGGCGACGCCGTCTTGCAGACGCGGCCCGACAGCCAAGACTTGATCATGCGCGATGCGGGCGTGCATTCCATCGCCATGCCGATGATCCAGGCCGGCGTGGGCCTGCCCTTTCACACCGACTTGATCGTCCACGGCGTGGGCGCTTATGGCGCCTCGGTGTTGGGCGGCGGACTGCGAACGAGCCTGTATCGCACGGGGATGCTCGATTCGTTCCTGCCCAACGTGTCTGTGTCGGCTTTCGGCGACAAGATCAACGCCGGCGCCTTCAACGGCGTGCACGGCGCGGCCGACGCCGACGCGACCTGGAACCTGCCCATCATCAAGCCCTTCGTCGAGGCCGGCTACGACCTGACCAAGATCACCGTGGGCGCCGCGCAGGTGCCGGGCCTGGCGGGCGTGTCGGCCACCGCCGACGGCGCGCGCCTGGCCGCCGGCGTGGACCTCACGCCTTTTCCGCTGGTGGACCTGCGCGCGGCCTACGTGGACCTGCACGGCCTGCCCGGCTTTCAGTTGGGGCTTGGAGTCACCTTCTAGCGAGCGCGTGGCCATCTACACGCGCGGCGGCGACGGCGGCCAGACCGCCCTTCTGGGCGGCGCGCGCGTGCCCAAGAGCCATCCGCGAGTGGCCGCCTACGGGGAGCTCGATGAGCTCAACAGCGTTCTGGGCCTGGCGCGCGCCGCGCTTGGCGGCGCCGACCCGGAGCTCGACGCGGGGCTTGCGCGCGTGCAGGAGGAGTGTTTCGCGTTGGGCGCGCTTGCGGCCGCGGCCCCCGACGCGGTCGCCAAGTTGCCCGCGCCCTACGACAGGGGCCTGCCGCCGCGGGCCGCGGCGCGCCTGGAAGCCGAGATCGACGCGTGGGACGCTCGGCTTGAGCCGCTGAAGAACTTCATCCTGCCCGGAGGCGCCGCCGGCGGCGCGGCGCTGCACCTGGCGCGCGCGGTCTCGCGGCGCGCCGAGCGCGCCTGCGTGGAATTGGCGGCGCGCGAGGGACTGCCCGAGGGGGTTCTCGTCTACATGAACCGGCTGTCGACTTGGCTTTTCGTGGCCGCGCGGCGCGCCAACAAGCTCGCGGGCGCGGCCGAGACGCCCTGGCTCGGACTCAAGAAGACGGCGTAGCGCGTCAGGGAGCGGGGCTTGGTGCCGCGCAGCCGCGGCCGGTGAGCTTCGCTCCGCCGGGGATGGCCTTGCAGGTCAGAACCACTCCGTTGGGACAGCACTTGGCCGCCACCTGGGGGAAATCGGGACTGCCGAGGCAGTCGTCGGGCAGGTTCGGGAAGCCTCCGCACAGGATGCTTTGAGCGGGAGCTCTCGCCGCCGCCGCGGCCCTCGCGTCGGCGTCGGAGGCGCCCGGCGCGGGCTCGCCCTCGCCGTGGACCGGGGCCGTGGACGCGGCGACCTTGGGGGCCTGGAGTTTGCGCGCAAAGCCCGCGCCCTGGAAGGAGACCGCCTCGCCGCCGCCGCCGCCGGGATTGGCGCCGCCGCCGGAAAACGACGAGGCCGCGCCGGATTTGGGCTTGTCCGCCTGCCCGCAGCCGCTGGAACCGCTGGAGCAGGCACCGAAGGCCGCCGCCGCGGCCGCGCACAGCCAAAAGCTTCTCATGGGAGGCAGTGTAGACGCGGGGCAGCCCGCTCGTCAAGATCGAAAAATAGGACCAAAGGCCCATGATCGGTGGGTCAAACGACCCTGGGTTTCGGCTGGGACTTCGGGCATCCTGGAGCCGGCATGGTGATCGCGATTCTTCTGGCGGCCTCGGCCGCGTCGGCGCAGACGGCGGGCGAGGCGGCGTTGGAGCAGTTGGAGGCGCGCGCCGGCGCTTTCGCCGCCGCGCCGGCCGCTCCCGCGGCGGACTGGCAGGGCTATCGCGAGAGGATGATCGCGCAGGTCGGAGCGCAGGACGCGGGCCTTAACGAGGTGCGCTTTCTCGTCGACGGGGCCGCGGCGAAGGCGCTGGAAGACGCCGTCGCCGCCGCGCGGGAGTCCGTCGACATCGAGGTCTTCCAGTGGCAGGCCGACGCCGACGGCGCGGCCTTCGGCGACGCGTTGATTGCCAAGGCGAAAGCGGGCGTGCGCGCGCGCGTCGTCGTCGACGGCTACGGCACCGATCCCGACGACCCGGCCGTCGCGGCGCTGATTTCCAAAATGCGCAGCGGCGGCGTGCGCGTGCGCGTGCGGGCGGCGCCGCTCTTCGACGGTCACCTCGACCACCGCAAGGTCGTGGTCGTCGACGGCCGGACGGCTTTGACCGGCGGCATGAACATCGGCGGCCGCTATCAATCCTCGTGGCACGACCAACTCGGCGAAATCCGGGGGCCGGCCGTCTCGGATTTGGAAAGCGCCTTCCAGTCGCAGTGGCGCGCGGCGGGAGGGGCGTCGCCGGCGTCATCGGCCGCGGCGCCGGCGGCCTCGGGGGGCGTGGAGACCTTGGTGGTGACGCACGAGGGCGGCGGCCACGACGCCGACATCAAGACCGCCTATCTCGCGGCCTTCGCCGCGGCGCGAAGCCGAATCCTCGTGGCCGACCCCTACATGACCGACTCCGGCGTGATGAAGGCCCTGGAGGCGGCGGCGCGGCGCGGCGTGCGCGTGCAGGTGGTGCTGCCGCGCCAAAACGACCAGGGCGAGGTTCTGGCCGCCGAGCGTGCGTACTATCCCGATTTGATCGCCGCGGGCGTGGAAGTCTACGAGTACCTGCCGCGCATGGCCCACGACAAGGTCGCCGTCGTGGACGGCTTCTGGACGACTTTCGGCTCATCGAACCTGGACGCGCGCAGCCTCAGCGACAACGACGAACTCAATGTGATCGTGCTCGACGCGGACTTCGCGGCGGGCGTGGAGAAGACCCTGTTCGCGCCGGACTTGGCCGCCAGCGCGCGGATTTCGTCCTACAGCCCGAGCCTGGTCCAAGACGGCGCGCGCGCGGTGTCCTGGCTGTTCTCCAAGAAGACGGCCTCGCCTCAGCGGCCGTAGACGAGCAGCCGGAAGGTGCCGGGCTTGGGGCGCGGTCTTGCGCCGGCGGCGGCGGGCGTCGCCGCGACGGCGAGCATGAGCGCGAGCGTCATCGAATCCGGTGCGTTCGGAGCCATTCGAGGCGATTTGGTATCATCGTCGCGGATGGAACGCGACACCGCCCAGCGCCGCGCGATTCGTCGCGCGCTCGACGAGGCCGGACGCCCGCTGGGCGCGCTGGAGGTCCTGGAGCGAGCCCAGCGCGACGTGCCCGGCCTGGGCTTGGCCACGGTCTACCGCAGCATCAAGGCGCTGACCGAGCGCGGCGAGGTCTCTGCGGTGGAGCTTCCCGGCCAGCCGCCGCGCTTCGAGTCCGCGGGCAAGGCTCACCACCACCATTTCCTGTGCGGGAAATGCGGCAAGCTCTACGAGCTCGACGGCTGCCTGATCGGCCTCAAGCCCGTCTTGCCTCGCGGCTTCCGGCTGAAGTCGCACGAGCTGTTGCTGCACGGCGAGTGCGGGACCTGCGCGCGATGATGGGTCCTCTGACCGCGGCGGCGGCGGTCGACCGCTGGCTGTTCTGGCGCGTCAACCGCGTCTGGACGAGCCCGTCGCTCGACGCGCTGATGCCGGTGGTCACCGATTTGCACAAGCTCGCTTGGTTTCGCCTGGGCGTGGCGCCCGCCGTGCTGGGGCTGTGGCTGTGGCGCGGCGGGCGGCGCGCCCTGCAGGTGCTGATCCTGGCGGCGATCGCGGTGGGCGCGGGGGACGTCCTGGCCTATCGCGTGGTCAAGCCCTTGGTCAAGCGCCCGCGCCCGGAGTATTCGATCGTGGGCATGGCCCTGCGCGCGCCCGTGGGCGGGCGCTACGGATTTCCGTCCAACCACGCCGTGAACACGGCCGCGGCGGCGGCGGTGCTCAGCGTCGCCTATCCCGGGGGCGCGTTCGCGTTCGCGGGCGCGGCGGCGCTCATCGGCTACAGCCGCGTCTACGTCGGCGCGCACTATCCCGGCGACGTGCTGGCCGGCTGGGCGCTGGGCGCGGGCCTGGGCTGGCCGTGGGCGCTGCTGATGCTGGGTCGCGGCGGGAGCGGCGCGGGCGCGGGTCGGCGCAAGCGACGCGGTTAGGCTCGGGCGGGGGCGGGCGCCGTCGGGGCCGGCGCGGGACGGTCCGGGTCGTCCTCGTAGCCGAGCTTCTGCACCAGCGCGCGCAACTTGTCTTTGTCGCCGCCGGTGCTCCAGATGTCGATGAGGTGGTCCAGGTAGCCGATCGACTGCGCGGTTACCGAGTCCAGCGGGTGCGAGTCAAGCCACAACTTCAGAGACGAGCGCAGCACGATCAGCTTCATGCCGTCGGGGTCCATCGTGACCAGCCACAGGTACTCGACGCGAAACGCGTTGATCTCCGCGTCGATCTCGTGTTGGGGGTCCAGCCGCCCGGCCTCGCGGTCGCGCGCGTGCGTGGCTTCGTGCACGAGCGTGGCGAAGGAGAACGCCTGGCCCACGCGCGTGGCGATCAGGCGCAGCTTCTGATTGAGCGCGATCACCCCGCCTTCGAGAGAGGCCTTGCCGTAGCGGAACACACCCATCTCGGCGTCGGGCATGAGGCCGGTCTTGTCGAAGGACTCCCGCTTCTGCTCGCGCAGGGCCGCGGCCATCTTGGCGGAATAGACCACGTCGGGCGGGGGGTCGGTCTTGAAGCGGTTGCGGTAGTCGGCGAAGCGTTGGTCGGCCGTCTGGAGCATCGCGTCGATGTCGCCGGGAGAGCCGTCCACCCGCTCGCGCGGCACGGGCGTCCAGATCGGCGCGGCGATGGGCGTCTCGCTCTGGACGTCGCGAAACTGCGCGGCGGCCTCGTCTTTCAGACGCCCTTCCGAAACGCCCAAATTTCCGGCCAGCGCGCGCAAGGCGTCGGCCTGCTGGAGCATCCGCGCGGCGTCGACGGGCGCGGGCCGGGCGCGGCCGGAAGCCGGCGCGGGCGCTTCCTGGGCCGGCGCCGGCGCGACGAAGGCGAACATGAGCGCGGCGACGAGACGGAAAATCACAGGATCAGTATAGAGCGTCGGCGCGCGGGCCCGGATGAAGCGAAGGTCCTTTACGCGCCTAGGACTTTAGACTCATGTCCACGGGGTAGGGGAGGTCCTTGTAGCGGTCCTGCAGAGGCGTGACCGACATCTCGGCGCCCTGGATCACCGCGATGGCGTGCACGGCCGCGCGCACGCTGCGGATGTTGGTGATGCAGGGGATGTCGAGTTCCAGCGCCGTGCGCCGGATGGCGTAGCCGTCGGCGCGCGAGCGCTTGCCCGAGGGCGTGTTGATGACCAGAGACAGCCCGCGCTGCTTGAGCAAGTCCACGACGTCGGGCTTGCCCTCGCCGATCTTGGCCACGCGCTGCGCGGACAGGCCGTGGCGGCTCAGGTATTCGGCGGTGGAGCGCGTGGCCGTCAGCGTGAAGCCCATCTGGCGCAGCGAGCGCGCGACGTGCAGGATTTCGGGCTTGTCTTCGTCGCGCACGGACACGAACACGGCGCCGCCCGAGGGAAGGTTCAGGCCCGCGGCCTCCTGGCTCTTGGCGAAGGAGCGCGGAAAGTCGGAGTCCAGCCCCATCACCTCGCCGGTGGACTTCATCTCCGGCCCCAGGCGCGGGTCCACTCCCGGGAACTTGATGAAGGGCAGTACCGCCTCCTTGGTGGCCGTGTAGGGCGGCACCGCGCCCTTGAGCGCGGCCGACGGCACGAGCTTGCGCAGGGTCTTGCCCATCATCACCCAAGTGGCGATTCGCGCCACCGGCAGGCCCGCGGCCTTGCTGACGAAAGGCACCGTGCGCGAGGCGCGCGGGTTGGCCTCAAGCACATAGACCGCGCCGTCTTTGATCGCGTATTGGACGTTGATGAGCCCTTTGACCTTCAGGTGAAGGGCGAGGCGGCGCGTGTGCTCGCGCACTTGCGCCAGCGCCGCCGGCGGCAGCGAGTGCGGCGGCAGGGTGCAGGCCGAGTCTCCGGAATGCACGCCGGCCTCCTCGATGTGCTCCATCACGCCCGCGATCCACACGTCGCGCCCGTCGCAGACCGCGTCCACGTCGAGCTCGGCGGCGTCGGCCAGGAAGCGGTCGATGAGGATCGACGGGTGCAGGCTCGCTCGGCGCGCGCGTTCGGCGTAGTCGAGCAGCGCCGCGTCGTCGTAGACGATCTCCATCATCCGTCCGCCCAGAACGTAGCTCGGGCGGACCATCACCGGGTAGCCGATGCGGCGCGCGATCTTGAGCGCGGCCTCGGGCGTTCGCGCGATGCCGGACTCGGGCGCGAGGATGCCGAGTTTTTTGAGCGCCGCGCCGAACAGGCGGCGGTCCTCGGCCGCGTCGATGGCCGAGGGCTGGGTGCCGAGGATGGGCACGCCGGCTTTTTCCAGCGCCAGCGCCAGGTTCAGCGGCGTCTGTCCGCCGAACTGGACGATGACGCCGTCGGGGCGCTCGGCGTCGACGATCTCCAGAACGTCTTCGAGCGTCAGCGGCTCGAAGTAGAGCCGGTCCGAGGAGTCGAAGTCGGTGGAGACCGTCTCCGGGTTGCAGTTGACCATGATCGACGCCGCGCCCATCTCGCGCAAGGCTTTGGCCGCCTGCACGCAGCAGTAGTCGAATTCGATGCCCTGCCCGATGCGGTTGGGGCCGGAGCCCAGGATCATGATCTTGCGCCCCGGGCGCGAGGCGATCGGGTCGCCGGAGGGTTCGTAGGTGGAGTAGAAATACGGCGTTTTCGACGGGAATTCCCCGGCGCAGGTGTCGACGAGTTTGTAGACCGGCCGCACGCCCAGGCGTCGGCGCCGGGTCCGGACCGCGGCCTCGGAGCGCCCCGTGGCGCGGGCGATCTGCGCGTCGGAAAATCCCAGACGCTTGGCGCGGCGCAAAAGCCCCGCGTCGAGGGCGGCGCCCTTGAGGCCGGCTTCGAAATCGACGAGTTCGCGCATTTGGTTCAGGAACCACGGGTCGATGCGCGAGACCTCCGCGATCCGTTCGACGGAAATGCCGCGCGCGAGCGCCGACTGGACATGGTAGAGCCGCGAGGAACTCGGCGTGCCGACGCTTTTGAGGAGGGACTCCTCGTCGACGGCCTCGGCGCCCTCGAATCCCTTCTTGCCGCTTTCCAGGCCGCGCAGCGCCTTCTGCAGCGCCTCCTTGAAGGTCCGGCCGACGGCCATGGCCTCGCCGACGGACTTCATCGCGGTGTCCAGCGGGAACTCGCCGAATTTCTCGGTGGCGAAGCGCGGCGCCTTGACGACGACGTAGTCGATGGCCGGCTCGAAGCTGGCGGGAGTGGCCTTGGTGATGTCGTTGGGCAGTTCGTCGAGCGTGTAGCCGACGGCCAGCTTGGCGGCGATGCGCGCGATCGGAAAACCGGTGGCTTTGGAGGCCAGGGCCGAGGAGCGCGACACGCGCGGGTTGATCTCGATGACGACGCGCCGTCCGGTCCTGGGATCGACCGCGAATTGGATGTTGCAGCCGCCGGTTTCGACTCCGATCTCGGTCACCACGCGCCGCGCGTCGTCGCGCATTTCCTGATACTGTCGGTCGGTCAAAGTCTGCGCGGGGGCGACGGTGACGGAGTCTCCGGTGTGCACGCCCATCGGGTCGACGTTCTCGATCGAGCAGATCACGACGAAGTTGTCGGCCCGATCGCGCATGACCTCAAGCTCGTACTCCTTCCAGCCGATGATCGACTCCTCGAGCAGGACCTTCTTGACCGGGCTCATCTCGAGCGCGGTGTGCACGCGGGAACGCAGTTCGTCGAAGTGATAGGCGATGCCGCCTCCGGCGCCGCCGAGCGTGAACGACGCGCGCACGATGATCGGAAATCCCAACTCTTGCGCCGCGCGCTTGAGGTCGGTCTCATCGGTGACCACCAGCGAGCGCGGCAGGTCCAGGCCGATCTTGAGCATCGCGGCCTTGAAAAGCTGTCGGTCCTCGGCCTTGCGGATGACCTCGAGTCTCGCGCCCAGGATCTCGACGCCGTATTTGTCCAGGATGCCCCGTTCGGCGGCGGCGACGGTGAGATTGAGCGCGGTCTGGCCGCCGAGCGTGGGCAAGACGGCCTGCGGGCGCTCGGCGGCGATCACTTTCTCCAAATACGCGGGCGTCAACGGCTCGATGTAGGTGCGGTCGGCGATTTCCGGATCGGTCATGATCGTGGCGGGGTTCGAGTTGATCAAAACGGTCTCGTAGCCCTCCTCGCGCAGCGCCTTGAGGCCCTGCGTGCCGGAGTAGTCGAACTCGCAGCCTTGGCCGATGACGATGGAGCCGGAGCCGATGACGAGGATTTTGCGGATGTCGGTTCGCTTAGGCATGAGGCGGGCCTCCGGGGGCGGGGAACTGCTCAAGGCCGTCGGCCAGCGCGCACAGGCAGGCGAGCTGGTTTTCCAAGCGGTCGATGTCGGCCACGAGAGCGGTCCGGCCGATCACGCGGGTCTCGGCGCCGGTCGCATCCAAGTCCGCGCCGGCCAGGCGGCGCTGGAGCGCGGCGTCGAAGACGACGGGTCCGGCGGCCTTGTCGCTGCAGCGCGCCAGCAGGCGCGCGCGGAAATCCGCGTCGAGCGGCTCGACGGGGTCCGGAATCAGGATGCCGGCGCGGCGCGAGACTTCGTCCTTGGGGCCGCACTCCACGCGCAGGCGCGTGGGGCGAGACAGCCAGACGGTCAGCGTCGCGCCGCCGGGCGCCGTCTCCACGGCCACGCGCCGTCCGTTCCAGGTTCCGGACATGCGCGGCGCAGAAGCCTCGTAGGCCAAGCCGAGCAGGCCGGCCAGGCGCGGCCAGCGACGGGACGGCGTGCGCAGTTCGCGTTCGCGCCAGAAATACCACGCCAGCGGCGCCAGGCCGAGGGCCAGCGCCGCCAGGAGCATCATCTCGCGGCGGCCGCGCGGCGCGCGTCCATGAGCGCGGCGAAGCGGTCGAAGAGGTAGCGGCTGTCGTGGGGCCCGGCGCAGGCTTCGGGATGATACTGGACCGAGAACGCGGGCAGGCTCGCGTGGGCCATGCCCTCGGAGGTGCCGTCGTTGAGGTTCACGTGCGTGGTCCGCACCTCCTTGGGCAGAGAGTCCAGGTCCACGCAGAAACCGTGGTTCTGGGCGGTGATCTCCACGCGGCCGGTGGCCAAGTCCTTGACCGGGTGGTTGGAGCCGTGATGGCCGAACTTGAGTTTGAAGGTTCGGCCGCCCAGCGCCAGGCCGAGGAGTTGGTGGCCCAGGCAGATGCCGAACAACGGCACGCGCTCGATGAGCAGCCGGCGGATCGTTTCGACCGCGTCCGCGACCGGCTCGGGGTCGCCGGGGCCGTTGGACAGCAAAACGCCGTCGGGGTTCAGGCGCAGGATGTCGTCGGCCGTCGTCGAGGCGGGCACGACCGTCGCCGCCGCGCCCATCGCGGCCAGTCGGCGCAGGATGCCGTATTTGACGCCGAAGTCCATCACGACGACGCGTCGCGCGGGCTTGGGCTGGGAGCCCTCGGTCCATTCCCAAGGCTTCTCGCAGGTCACGACCTTGGCCAGATTGCGGCCCGTCATGGACGGCAGCGCGCGCGCCTTGGCGGCCAGGCGCTTGGGGTCTCCGTCGAGAGTCGAGATCACGCCGCGCAGCGCGCCGCGCTCGCGCAGCCTGAGCGTGAGCGCGCGCGTGTCGATGTCCTCGACGGCGACGATCCCGTGTTTTTTGAGAAAATCACCGACCGACTCCACGGACTCGTGGTTCGAGGGGTGGCGGCAAAGTTCGCGTACCACGAGTCCCGCCAGGCGCGGGCGCGCGGACTCGTGGTCGGCGGCCGTGATGCCGTAGTTGCCGATCTGAGGGTAGGTCATCGTCACGATCTGGCCGCAGTAGGACGGGTCGGTCAGGATCTCCTGGTAGCCGGTCATCGCGGTGTTGAACACGGACTCCCCGCCGGTCTCGCCGGCGGCGCCGCAGGCGCGGCCCTCGAGCACGGTCCCGTCTTCCAGGGCCAGCCAGGCTTTGTCGTTCATCGGTGAATCCTCATCGCAGTGTGATCAGTGGCGGAAGTGCCTCATGCCGGTGAAGATCATCGCCAGGCCGTGCTCGTCGGCGGCGGCGATGACCTCGGCGTCCTTGACCGAGCCGCCGGGGGCGACGATCGCCGAGATGCCGAGGGTGGCCGCGGCGTCGATGCCGTCGCGGAAAGGGAAAAAGGCGTCCGAGGCCAGCACCAGGGCCTTGGGTGCGGGGTTGTCGCGCAGCCAGAGCTTGAGCTTGACTCCGGCCATGTGCACCGAGTCCACGCGCGACATCTGCCCGGCGCCGAGGCCGACGGTCTGCTCGGGTCCGGCCAGCACGATCGCGTTGGACCTCACGTATTTGGCGCAGGTCCAGGCGAAGCGCAGCGCGGCGTCCTCGTCGGCGGTGGGGGCGCGGCGCGTGACCGTCTTCCACTGGTCGCCGAGGACCGCGCGGTCGGGTTCGGTCACGAGCACCTCGTCGCCGAGAGAGCGCAGCTGCAAGGCGCGCGACGGCGGGCGCGTGCGCACGAGCAGACGGACGTTGGGCTTCTTCTTGAGGAGCTCGAGCGCTTCGGGCTCGTAGCCGGGCGCGGTGAGCACCTCGACGAAGCGCTGCGACAGCGCTTGCGCGATCGCGCGGTTCACGGGGCGGTTGAACGCGAGCACGCCGCCGAAGGCCGACAGAGGATCGCAGGCCCAGGCGCGCTCGAAGGCCAGTTCGATCGTCTCGCCCGCGCCCACGCCCGCGGGCGTGGCGTGTTTGAAGACGACCGCGGCCGGCCTCTCGAAATCGGAGACCGCGTCCCAGGCCCCGGCCGCGTCGAGCAGGTTGTTGTAGGAGAGATCCTTGCCGTGGAGCTGGGAAAACGACATGCCGCCTTCCGCGGCGTAGAGCGCCGCCTTCTGGTGGGGGTTCTCGCCGTAGCGCAGGTCCTGGACCTTGGACAGCCGCGGGGTGAGCGTCGCGGGAAAGAGCTCGGCGCGCGGTTCGGTCTTGGCCTCGCCGCTCCAGGCCGCGGCGATCATCGCGTCGTAGCCGGCCGTGTGGCGGAAGGCCGCCAGCGCCAGCCGGCGGCGGGTGGACTGCGACAGCCGTCCCTGCGCGGCCGAAAGTTCGGCCAGCGCCGGGCCGTAGTCGGCGGGCGCGGTCAGCACCGCGACGTCGTCGAAATTCTTGGCGGCGGCTCGGATCAAAGCGACGCCCCCGATGTCGATTTGCTCGATGACGCCGGGATCGTAGGGCGAGGCGGCCGCGGCCGCGGTTTTCTCGAACGGGTAGAGGTTGACGACGACCAGATCGATGGGCTCCAAGCCGTGCAGCGCCGCCTCGCGCGCCTGCTTTGGGTCCGATCGGCGCAGCAGGATGGCGCCGTGCACGCGCGGGTGCAGGGTCTTGACGCGACCGTCGAGAATCTCGGGAAATCCGGTCAAGGTGTCCAGCGGTCGGATGGGAACGCCCGCGTCGGCCAGAGTCTTCGCGGTGCCCGAAGTCGACACGATCTCGACGCCGAGCTCGTGCAGGCCGCGCGCGAGCTCGACGACGCCGGATTTGTCGGACACCGAGATCAGCGCGCGCCTGACGCGGGCGGAGGCCTCGTGAGGCGCGGCGACGGCGCGCACTCGGCCGTTTTCGACGGTCACGCGCCCCTCGCACATCAGCGCGACGGCCTTCGGGTAGATCCAATGCTCCTGCGCGCGCACGCGCGCGGCCAGCGTCTGGGGCGTGTCGCCGTCGAGCACCGGCACCGCGGACTGCAGCACGATCGGTCCGCGGTCGTACTCCTCGTCGACGATGTGGACGGTGGCGCCGGAGAGCTTCGCGCCGGAGGCCAGCACCGCCTCGTGGACCTTGAGCCCGTACATGCCCTGTCCGCCGAACGCGGGCAGAAGCGACGGGTGGATGTTGAGGATGCGTCCGGGGTAGGCGCGCAGGATCGGGGGCTTGAGCTTGAGCATGAAGCCCGCCAGGCAAATCAAGGTCACGCCGCGCTTCTGGCACTCGTGGACGAGGAACGCGCAGTGCTCGTCGGGCGTGTCGTGGTCGGAGGGCGAGCAGACCAAGGTCTCCACGCCCGCGCGCGCGGCGCGTCGCAGGGCGCCGGCGTCGGGCTTGTTGGAGACGACAAGAGATATCTCGCCGCGGATTCGGCCGTCCGAGCAGGCGTCGAGCAGGGCCTGGAGGTTGGTGCCCTCGCCGGAGGCGAAGACCGCGAGCTTGTCCATGCTAGAGGATCTCGACCTCGCTCTTGCCCTCGACGATCTCGCCGACCAGCCGCGCCTCGGGCAGAACGCGGCGCGCCAGTTCCAGGCTGTCCGGCCGGATCACGAAGACCAGGCCCAGCCCCATGTTGAATGTGCGCCACATCTCGCGCTCGGGCACGCCGCCGCGGCGCGCGATCTCGTCGAACACCGCGGGCCGCTTCCAGGCCGCGCGGCGAAACACCGCCTTGCGGCCTTTGGGCAGGATGCGCGGGACGTTCTCGAGGAGGCCTCCGCCGGTGATGTGCGACACGCCGAGGATGATCTTGTTCTCGGCGCGGAAGGCGTCTTGCAGGCGCAGGAACTCATCGACATAGATGCGCGTGGGCGCCAGCAGCGTCCGGCCCCAGCGCGAGAGGTCGCGGGGGGTCTTGAAGACCTGGCGGATCAGCGAGTAGCCGTTCGAGTGCGGCCCCGACGAGGGCAGGCCCAGAATCAAGTCGCCGGGGAAGATCTTGGAGCCGTCGACGACCTCGTCTTGGCGCACGACTCCGACCGCGAAGCCCGCGAGGTCATACTCGCCGTCCGGGTACATGCCCGGCATCTCCGCGGTCTCGCCGCCCAGCAGCACGCAGCGGCCCTGGCGGCAGCCCTCCATGATCCCTGCGATGATCTTCTTGGAGCGCTTGAGGTCGAGCCGGCCGGTCGCGTAGTAGTCCAGGAAGATCAGCGGCTTGGCGCCGCAGCAGATCAGGTCGTTGACCGACATCGCCACCAAGTCGATGCCGATGGTGTCGTGGCGGTCCAGCGCGAAGGCGAGCTTGAGCTTGGTGCCGACCCCGTCGGTGCAGGCGACGAGCTTCCAGGGCCCGCGTCCGTCCAGATCGAGAGGGAAAAGCCCCGCGAAGCCGCCGATGGCCGGCGCCTTCTTGGCGATGTGGTCGACGAGGCGGTCGGCCAGGTCGATGTCCACGCCGGACTTGCGGTAGGTCAGCGTCGCGCTAGGCATTCTTGAGCTCCTTGCGGCTTCCGGGCTTGACGACCGGCTCTCCGGCGCGGCAGCGCGGGCACTCGGCGGGGCTCCAGGCCGGCACCGAGACCGTCCACAGCGCCGCGTAGGGCACGCCGAGCGCGGCGCGGCCCTCCGTGCGGTCCACGATCGAGCAGGCGCCCGCGACTTCTCCGCCGGCGGCGCGGATCACGGCGAAGACTTCCTTGGTGGACTTGCCGGTGGTGACGACGTCCTCGACGACGAGCACGCGCTCGCCGGGCTTGATCGAAAACCCCCGGCGCAGGGTCATGGCCGCGTCGACGCGCTCGGTAAAGTAGTGCCGCGCGCCCAGCGCGCGCGCGACCTCCTGGCCGATGATGAGCCCGCCCATCGCCGGAGAGACGACGAGGTCGGGCTTGACGCCGACGGCCGCCGCGAGCTCGCGCCCCAGCGCCTCGGCCGGTTGCGGGTGCGCGAGCACCAGAGCCGACTGCAGGTAGCGGTCGCTGTGCAGGCCCGACGACAGCAGGAAGTGGCCCTCCAGCAGTGCGCCGTGGTCGCGGTAAATTTTCTCGACGGTCATCGTCTCTCCAGGGCGCCGGGCGCGGCCGCCTGCATCTCGGACAGGATCGCCAGCGCCGCCTTGCGCGGATCGGGCGCGTGAGTGATCGGCCGCCCGATCACGATGTAATCGACGCCGAGCGCTGCGGCCTGCGCCGGGGTGGTCACGCGCGCCTGGTCGCCGAGTTCGGCTCCGGCGGGCCGGATGCCCGGGGTCACGAAGGCCATGTCCAGGTTCGGCAATTCGCGGCGCAGACGCGCGACGTCGCGCGGCGAGCAGATCGTCGCGTCGGCGCCGGCGCTCCAGCCGGTCTTGGCCAGGGACTTGATCAGCGCGGGCAGCTTCACCGACGGCGAGAAGATCTTGAGGTCCTCCTCGGCCATGCTCGTGAGCACGCTCACGCCCCAAAGCTTCGGCCGGGGCGAGACCTCCGCGGCCGCGCGCACCATATTCGCGCCGCCCATCAGGTGCAGAGAGACCGCGTCGGCGCCGAGTTTGTGCGCCTCGCGCACCGACAGCGCCACGGTCTGCGGAATGTCGTGAAGCTTGAGGTCGAGAAAGACCTTGCCGCCTTCTTTCCGCGCCAGCTCGACGGCGCGCCGGCCGTGGGCGGTGAACAGCTGCAGTCCGACCTTGAACCATAGGCCGAGGTCCTTGAGCGACAAGAGCAGTTCGCGCTCCCGGCGCATGCTGTCGACGTCCAGCGCGACGATGACCTGCGTCACGGCGCCTCCTGGCGGCCCCAGTCCGTCATGGTCGGTCCGGTCGTGCCGGCCCGGACGATTAGACCAATTTCATCTGCGGCCGTCAAAAAGGGTCGGCTCGCGCGAAAGCGCCAGCAGAATTTCGCGCACCGCGCGCGGTCCGCCGTAGACGAGGCCGGTGTAGAGCTCGACGAGGTCGGCCCCGGCCTCGAGCATCGCGCGCGCGTCGCCGGGGCCCGCGACGCCGCCGCAGCCGACGATCGGCAGGCTCGTGCGCCCGCGCGCGCGGCGCACGAGCGCGAGCGCGCGTTCGCGCAGCGGCGCGCCCGACAGGCCGCCCGGTTCCGACGCCCAGCGCGGGTCGACGCCTTCGCGCGAGATCGTGGTGTTGGACACGACCAGCCCCTGGGCCAGGCGCTCGGCGACGGCGACGCCCTCGTCGAAATCCTCCGGCGAGAGGTCCGGCGAGAGCTTGACGAGCACGGGCTTGCGCGCGGCGTTGGCCTCGCCGACGGCTTCCAAAATCGCGGCGAGTTCCCGGGACTTCTGCAGGTCGCGCAGTCCCGGGGTGTTGGGCGAGGAGACGTTGACGACGAAGTAATCGCCGTGGGCCGACAGAATCCGCATCGCTCGCGCGTAGGCGGCGGGGGCTTGCGCGGGCGCGGCGTCCTTGTTGAGCCCGAGGTTGACGCCCAGCGGCACCGGACACTTTTCGCGCGCGGCCAGCCGCCGCGCGACCGCGCGCGCCCCCTCGCCGTTGAATCCCATCCGGTTGAGCAGGGCTTCGGACTCCGGAACGCGGAACAGCCGCGGACGCGGGTTGCCGGGCTGCGGTTCCAGCGTCACCGAGCCGATCTCGATGAAGCCAAACCCCAGCGCGGGCAGAACGCGCGAAAGCCTCCCGTCCTTGTCGAAGCCGGCGGCAAGTCCGATCGGGTTGGGGAAGCGCAGCCCGAAGAGCTCGCGCGACAGGCCGCTCATCCAGCCCGTCTCGTGCGCGCCGGTCAGCGCGCCGAGGGCGATCGCGCCGCCGGGAAGCGCGTCGAGCAGGGCCAGCAATCCGCAGACCTCCTCGTGCGCGCGCTCGGCGTCGAGCTTGAACAGCAGCGGCTGGACGCGCTCATAGAGCATGCACGGTCCGCCCGCCCACGAGAGTGCGCGCCGCGCGCCCTTTCAGCCGGCGCCCGGAAAACGGCGTGTTGCGCGACTTCGACGCGTAGGGCGCGGCGGGAGTCCACTCCGCGTTCGGGTCCACCAGGGTCAAGTCGGCCGGCACGCCCGGCGCGAGCGTGCCGCGGTCGCCAAGGCCCAGGATGGCCGCCGGCGCCGCGCACAGGCGCGCGACGAGTTCGCGGCGCGTCAAGGCCTTCTTGTGATAGAGCTCGGTCAGCGAGACGGCCAGCGCGGTCTCCAGGCCGATCACGCCGAAGGGCGCGGGGTCGAAGCCCGCGGCCTTGGCCGCGCAGCCGTGCGGCGCGTGGTCGGTGGCGATCGCGTCGATGGTGCCGTCGGCCAGTCCTTCGACGAGCGCGGCGCGGTCCTCGCGCGAGCGCAGCGGCGGATTCATCTTCCAGTCGGCGTCGTAGCCGGGGATCATGTCGTCGCTGAGCGCGAAGTGGTGCGGGCAGGCTTCGGCCGTGACGGGCGCGCCGCGCCGCTTGGCCGCGCGCACGGCCTCCACCGAGGCCGCCGCCGACAGGTGCGCCAGGTGCACGCGCGCTCCGGTGAGTTCCGCCAGCGCGATGTCGCGCAGCACTTGGACGGTCTCCGCGGCCCACGGCGCGCCTTTGAGCCCTTTGCGCAGCGCCGGAGCGCCCTCGTTGGCGCAAGCGCCCGCCGACAGCGTCAAATCCTCGCAGTGGTCGATGACGACGAGGTTTTGATCGCGCGCCAGCTCCAGCGCCCGGCGCATGAGCCCCGCGCTCATCAGCGGCCGTCCGTCGTCGGAGAGCGCGGCGGCGCCCGCCTCTTTCAGCCGCGCGAACTCGGTCAGGCGCTCGCCTTTTTGGCCGACGGTCACGGCGCCGGCGAAAAGAACGCGGACCTTCGCGTCGGCGTCGGCCTTCGCGCGCAGCAGGCGCAGCTGGGCCGGGGTGTCGCAGACCGGCTCCGTGTTGGCCATGGCCAGCACCGTGGTCACGCCGCCGCGGGCGGCGGCGGAGGTTCCCGTGGCGATGGTCTCGTCGCCCTCGCGGCCCGGCTCGCGCAGGTGCACGTGCATGTCGACCAGGCCCGGGATCACCCACAGTCCGGAGGCGTCGATCGTCTCCACGCCTTGGAGCCCGGGCTTCTTGGATAGTCCCGCGGCCAGGTCGCGGATTTTTCCGTCTTCGATCAGCACGTCGCGCGCGGCCTCGACGCCGCGCGCCGGGTCGACGACGGTGCCGCCGCGAATCAGCAGCCGCTCAGCCACGCGCCGGCCTCCCTCGGTCGCAGGCGGACAGGACCGCCATGCGCACGAATACCCCGTTGGCGACCTGAGACAAAATCAGCGAGCGCGGGCCGTCGGCGACCGCGGAGTCGATTTCGACGCCGCGGTTCATCGGCCCCGGATGCAGGACGAAGGCGTCCGGCTTCATCAGCGCGGCGAGTTCCGGCGTCAGACGGTAGCCCAGCGCGTAATCGGCCAGCGACGGAACGAAGCCCTGCTCCATGCGCTCCAACTGCAGGCGCAAGACGTTGACCGCATCGGCGTCCTTGAGCGCGCGCCTCGCGTCGTGCTCGACTTGCGCGCCCAGCGCAGACAGCGCGTCGGGGACCAGCGGCGTGGGCCCGCAGAAGACGACCTTCGCGCCCAGCGCCTTGAGCGCGATCAGGTTCGAGCGCGCCACGCGGCTGTGGCGGACGTCGCCGAGGATCACCACGCGCCGCCCCTTGAACGAGCTCCAGCGCTCGCGCAGGGTCAGCGCGTCGAGAAGCGCCTGGGTGGGGTGCTCGTGCCAGCCGTCGCCGGCGTTGATCACGCTCGCGGCGACGCGCGGCGCGAGGTCTTCGAGCACGCCGGAGCGCTCGTGGCGCACGACGAAATGCGTGACGTCGATCGCCTCCAGGTTTCGCATCGTGTCGAGGATCGTCTCGCCCTTGGCCAGCGACGAGCCCGCGGCCGAGAAGCTCAACGGCTGCGCGCCCAGGCGCAAAGCCGCCTCCTCGAACGACGAGCGCGTGCGCGTGGAGGCCTCGGAAAACAGGAACGCGACCGTGCGTCCGGCCAGCGGCGTCTTGGGCGGCTTGGCCTTGTACAGCGCGGCCTCATCGAGGATGGCCTCGATCTCGGCGGCGCTCAGCCCTTCCAGGCCGAGCAGATCTTTGCGGCGGGATGTCGTCACGCGAGCGGCGCGAGCGCGCCGGGGCGATTAGACAATTTTCCCGCGCGGGGGGTCAAAGCGGCCGGGCCGGAAAGGCTCCAGAGGACGCGCCAGCGGCCGGGACCGACCGCCGACGCGCGCCCGCCGGTGGCTTTCGCCAATCCCGTCATCCTCTGGCGCGCGGTCGTGTACTCGGCGCACAGCGAGCAGATGCCTCGGCGCCGGGCGTGGCGCAGGAGCAGGCGCAGAAGAAACGAACCGATGCCCAGTCCCTGGAACTCGTCGTGAACCGTCAGGTTTACCGCGGCGGGGCGGCCGTCGCCGCGCAGGTCCCAGCGCGCCACGCCCAGCAGGCGCGCCGCTCGGCCGCGCCGCTCGAAGGCGCCCAACGCCATGCGCCGGTCGTAGTCGAGCGTGACGAAATCCTGGACCTGCGCCCGCGACAGCGAGCTCAGCGGGCGGCCGTAACGCGCCATGATCGTCTCCCGAGAGTGGGAGTAGAAAAGATCGCGCAGCGCGCGTTCATCGGAAGCCTTCAGCGGGCGGACTTCGAGTTCGCGCCCGTCGCGGGAAATCAGACTCGTCTCGCACTCGATCGGATACGGGAGGCCGTTTTTCGGCCACGGACGCTGGTCGGGATAGACGAACCCCAGTTCGCGCGCGCGCTCCAGCAATTCGTCCTGGAAGTTCGGATGCGCGACGGCGATCAGCGCCAGCGCCCGCTCGCGCACCGATCGACCCTTGAGGCTTGCGATGCCTCGTTCGGTGACGACGAAATCCACGTCGGCGCGGCTGGTGACCACGCCCGCGCCCGCGTCGAGCGTCGCGACGATGCGCGAGACGCTGCCCGATTTCGCCGTCGAGGGCAGGGCGATGATGGCCTTTCCGTCCTTGGAGCGGGCGGCGCCGCGGATGAAGTCCACCTGGCCGCCGAAGCCGCTGTAGAAGCGGTTGCCGATCGAGTCGGAGCAGACTTGTCCGGTCAAATCCACCTGCAGCGCGGAGTTGATCGCGACCATGCGGTCGTTGCGCGAGACGATGAACGGGTCGTTGACGTAGTCGGACGGATGGAACTCGAAGCGATCGTCCTCGTCGACCGCGTCGTAGAGCTTTCGACTGCCCATGCAGAAGGACGCGACGACTTTCCCGCGGCGCAGGCTCTTGCGCGCGCCGTTGACCACCCCGAGCCGCAGCAGGTCGAGCAGGCCGTCGGAGAACATCTCCGTGTGGACCCCGAGGTCGTTTTTGTCCTTGAGCGCCGATAAGACGGCGTCCGGGATCGCGCCGATGCCCATCTGGACCGTCGCCGCGTCGGGGATCAGCCGCGCGCAGTGGCGCGCGATCAGCGCGGCTTCGGCTCCGGGCGGGCGGTGCGGCAGCTCCAGCAGCGGCGCGTCGCCCTCGACGAGAAGATCGAAAGCGGACGCGGGCAGACGGCTGCGGCCGCGCGTGCGCGGCATGCGCGAATTGACCTGAGCGATGACGAGCGGCGCCGCCTCGACGGCGGCCCGGATCACGTCCACCGCGATGCCCAGAGACAGGTCGCCGCGCTCATCCGGCGCGGAGGTCTGCACCAGCGCGACGTCGACGGGCAGGCGGCCCGAGGCGATGAGTTTGGGGACCTCGTGCAGGAAGCACGGCGTGTAGTCGGCCGCTCCGGCGCCGACCGCGGAGCGGACGTTGGGCCCGATGAAGAGCGCGTTGTGGCGGAAGCTGTCGCGCAGAGCGGGGTCGGCGTAGGGCGCCGCTCCGGCGGTGAGCAGGTGCAGGACCTCGACGTCGCGCAATTCTCGCGCGCGGGCGGCCATCGCGCGCACGAGGATTTCCGGCTCGGCGCAGCCGGAACCGACGAAGACATGGTGGCCGGAGCGCACGCGCGACAGCGCCTGGGCGGCGGAGACGAATCGGCGGCTCATGCCCGGCCGATGGCAATGCTCCTGCCAGCTTTCGCGGTCTGCCAACATCGTTGCGTAGCCACACGGTAGCGGCGTGGGCCGCGGGAGGTCCCTATGCTGGTCAAGGACATCATGCGCCGGGACGTCGTCTCGGTCGAAGCCGATTGGACGATCCCCGAACTCGTCAAGGCGTTCCAAGAACACGGCATCACGGGGGCTCCGGTCGTGGACCGGGACGGGAGCGTGATCGGGGTCGTCTCCCAGACGGACGTCGTCGGAGCGCGCCGCGGGCAGCCGCCGTCTTCGGCGGCGTTCCACGCCGAGCCCGAGGATGTGGAGGAGGCCGTCGGCATGCACGTGGAGGAATGCGACGACACGCGCGTCGAGCAGATCATGACGCCGGGCGCGATCACCTTCGACGAGTCGGCGACGGTCGCGGCGGTGGCCAAGGCGATGCTCGAGCGCCACATCCATCGCGTGCTGATCACGCGCGAGGATCGTCTCTGCGGAATCGTGACGACGATGGACATGCTCAAGGTCGTCGCGCGCATGCCGCTTGGAATGGGGCCGCGCGAGAGGCCGCGGGTCACGCGCGCCGGGCGAGGGCGCTGAGCCGGGCGTCGGCGCGGGCGAGTTCCTCGTCGGCGTTGGGTCCGACGACGACGTAATGCCCCATCTTGCGTCCGGGGCGGGCGGAGGACTTTCCGTAGAGGTGCAGGCTTAGGCCGGGGATGCCGTCGAGCGCGGACCAGTCGGGCTGGCCGTTTTCCCACAAGTCTCCCAACAGATTGACCATCAGCGCCGGCCCTGAAGCCGAGGTCGGGCCCAGCGGCAGGCCCGCGACGGCGCGCGCGTGCTGCTCGAACTGGGAGGTCGCGCAGGCGCCGAGGGTGTAGTGGCCGCTGTTGTGCACGCGGGGGGCGATTTCGTTGACCAGGAGGCCTCCGCCCGGCAGGACGAACATCTCCACGGCCATCACGCCGACGTGGCCGAGCGACGAGGCGATTTCAAGCGCGAGTTCCTCGGCGGCGCGCGCGACGGCCGGCGGCACGCGCGCGGGCGCGCGCGTCGTGCGCAGTATCCCGTCGCGATGGGCGTTTTCGGCGACCGGGTAGACCGCGGTCTCGCCGCGGCGGCCGCGGGCGAGGATCGCCGAAATCTCGGCCTCGAACGGCACGATTTTTTCCCAAACGCACGGGGCGGCGAAGATGTCGGCGCTGGCCGCGGCGTCGGCGGGGGAGGCCAGCCTCGCCTGGCCTTTCCCGTCGTAGCCGTGCGTTCGCCGCTTGACGATGACCGGGTAGAACGGCAGGTCGGCCGCCGAAGCCGCCGCGCCCCACTCGGTTTGCGGAAATCCGCGCCGCGCCAGGAACTCGCGCTGCGTTTTCCTATCCCGGATCACGGCCAGTACCGACGGCGCGGGATGCAGCGGCTTGAGGCGCGCGGCTTCCTCCAGCGCCGCCGGCGCGATCAATTCCCACTCCAGCGTCAACAAATCCGAGACCTCGGCCAGGCGACGCGCGGCGGCGGGGTCGTCGACCGAGCCGACGACGGGGAAATCGACGACCTGCAGGGCGGGCGCGTCGGCGGCGGCGTCGAGCGCCGCGGTCTTGAAGCCGAGGCCGCGCGCGGCCTGCGCGATCATGCGTCCGAGTTGGCCGCCGCCGAGGATGCCGAGGGTTTTGCCGGACGCGAGAGCGCCGTCCGTCACGGGCGCGCCTTCAGGACCTTCGCGGTCTGCGCGGCGCGAAACGCCCGCACGCGGCGCGCGAGCGCGGGGTCCGACAGCGCCAGGATCTGCGCGGCCAGGTGGCCGGCGTTGGCGGCACCCGCCTCGCCGACGGCCAAAGTCCCCACGGCGACGCCGCGCGGCATCTGCGCGATCGACAGCAAGGAATCCAGCCCTTTGAGCGCCTTCGAGGCCACCGGCACTCCGAGCACGGGCAAGACGGTCTTCGCGGCGGCCATGCCGGGCAGGTGCGCGGCCCCGCCGGCGCCGGCGATGATCACCTTCAGTCCCCGCGCCTCGGCCGAGCCCGCGTAGGCCATCAGCTTGTCGGGCGTGCGGTGCGCGGAGACGATTTCTTTCTCATAGGCAATGCCGTAGAGGTCCAGGACCTCGGCGGCGGCTTTCATCGTCGCCCAGTCGGAGGCCGAGCCCATGATGACGCCCACGACGGGCGCCGCCTTGCGCGCGCGGCGGCTCACCGGGAGAGCGCGGCCACCTCGGCGTCCACCATCAGGCGCACGAGGTCCTTGAATTTGGTCTTCGGTTCCCATTTCAGCTTGCGCCGCGCCTTCGCGGCGTCGCCCAGCAGGTAGGAGACCTCGGTGGGCCGGTAGTAGCGCGGGTCGATGCGCACATGCTTCTTCCAGTCCAGGCCCACGTGGCCGAACGCGGCCTCCACGAACTCGCGCACGGTGCGGCTCTCGCCGGTGGCCACCACGTAGTCGTCGGGCGTCTTCTGCTGGAGCATGCGCCACATCGCGTCCACGTACTCCGGCGCGTAGCCCCAATCGCGCTTGGCTTCCAGGTTGCCCAGGTAGAGAAACTTGTCGAGTCCGGCCTTGATGCGCGCCGCCGCCCGCGCGATCTTGCGCGTGACGAAGGTCTCGCCGCGCCGGGGGGACTCGTGGTTGAACAGGATGCCGTTGCAGGCGAAAATCCCGTAAGCCTCGCGGTAGTTGATGGTCAGGTGGTAGGCGTAGACCTTGGCGCAGGCGTAGGGGCTGCACGGATGAAACGGGGTCTTCTCGCTTTGCGGCACGATCGTCGTGTCGCCGAACATCTCGCTGGAGGAGGCCTGATAGAATTTGGCCTTGACCTTGGTCTCGCGGATGGCGTCGAGGATGCGCAAGGCGCCCAGGCCGGTCACGTCGCCGGTGTATTCGGGGATGTCGAAGCTCACGCGCACGTGGCTTTGCGCGGCCAGGTGGTAGACCTCGTCGGGGACCACCTTTTCCATGAGGCGGTTGATGCTGCTGCCGTCGGTCAGGTCGCCGTAGTGCAGGTGCAGGCGCGCGCCGCGCTCGTGCGGATCCTGGAAGACGCCGGTCAGCCGTCCGGTGTTGAAGGAACTGGAGCGGCGGATGATGCCGTGGACCTCGTAGCCCTTCTCCAGCAGAAGCTCGGCCAGATAAGACCCGTCCTGGCCGGTGATGCCCGTGATCAGCGCCTTTTTATTGCTCACGCCCGCCCCCGTCCGCCTTTCTTGAAGTAGTCGTGAAACGCCTCGACGATCATGTCCAATTGTCCGCGGCCCAACTGCGGATGACAGCCCACGTAGAAGCCGTCGCGGTTGATGCGCGCGGCGACGGGGTATTTCTTGTCGATGTTGCCGTACATCTTCCGATAGAAGGGCTGGTTGATCAGCGGGACCATGTCGCGCGTCTCGATGCCGCGCTTTTCCAGGAACAAGGTGAACTTCGCCTTGTCCACGCCGCCGCGGCAGACGATCGGGAACATCATGAACGAGTGTTGAACATGAGCGGGCCACCAGGGAAGCTGAACATGTTCTTCGTAGGGCTTCAGCGCCTGGAGCAAATAGTCCGCGTTGCGGCGGCGGCGCGCCATCAGCGGGGCCTGCTCTTCCAATTGGGCCAAGCCCAGCGCGCCTTCCAACTCCGTGAGCCGGTAGCTGAAGCCCATGCTGATGAAGCGGAAACGGCGGGCCAGGACTTCCGCGTGGCGCTTCTTGTCGTTGTCGTCGATGGAGATGTAGATGGAGTCGCGGCCGTGGTTGACCAGCGAGCGCAGCGACACCGCCAGCTCCGGGTCGTTGGTGGTGGCCAGGCCGCCCACGCCGGTGATCAGGATGTGGGCGACATACGTGGAGAAACAACCCGCGTCGCCGAAGGAGCCCACCGAGCGCCCGCGATATTTGGCGAACATGGTCTCGGCGGAATCCTCGACGACCTTCAGGCGGTGGCGCCGGGCGGCCGCCATCACGCCGTCCATCTCGCAGGGCTGGCCGAACAGGTGGACGGGCATGATCAGGCGCGTGCGCCGGGTGACATGGCGTTCGATTTGCGCGGGGTCGATGTTGTAGGTGCGCGGGTCCACGTCCACGAACACGGGCTTGAGGCCCTGCAGGATCGCCATGTTCGAGGTGGCCACAAAGGTCAGCGCGGGCACCAAGACCTCGTCGCCGGGCTTCCATTTTCCCCGCAGCTGCAGCGCGGCGACGGCCACGTGCAGGGCGCTGGTGCCGGAGTTGCAGGAGATGGACCACTGGCAATCGTGCGCGCGCGCGAAATTTTCCTCGAAGCGGCGCAGGAACGGGCCGTAGGACAGGCGGTTGTTCTTGAGGGCCTCGTTGACGTAGCGCCGACCGCGCGCGCTGATGCTCAGGCCGCCGACCGGTACTTTAAAGCGCACTTGCTCTTGGATCATGGAAGCGCGATTCTAACCTTTGCCGCCGCGGGGGTCAATCGGCGCGCGACCGCCCCGATTCCGCCTGGGAGTCTCATCCTGCGGCTCCTGGGTCCGCAAATCGTAGAATGGGGCGTGCTGGAGCTGTGGCATCTGGCCTCTCTTGACGCGCCGACCGTCGCGGCGCTGTGGTGCGTGTTGCTGGCGCGAGCGGCGAACGCACCCTTGCCCGCGTTCGCGCCGTGGCTTTTGGCGCTGGCGACCTGGAGCGTGTACGCGCTCGACCGCCTGCTCGACGCGCGCCGCCCGCGCGAGACTTTGCGCCCGCGCCACGAATTCCACGCCCGGCATGCGCGCGCGTTCGCGGCGGGCCTGGCGCTGGCCGCCGCGGCGTTTCTCTTCTATTTCCTGCCGCGGATGAGCCGCAGCGTGCTGCGCGGCGACGCGATCTTGGCGGCGCCCTTTCTGGCCTATTTCGCCGCCGTGCACGGCCGCGGCGGCCGCCGGCTGCCCAAGGAAATGCTGGTGGGCGTCATTTTCGCCTCGGCCGTGGCGATGCCGGCCTTGGCGCGCTCTCCGCGGCCGCTGTCGGCCGCGCCCGCGGCGGCGCTGTTTGCCGGACTCTGCTGGTGGAATTGCGCGGCGATCCAGCGTTGGGAGGACGCCGCCTACGAGCGTCGAGATTTGGGCGCGGCGCGGGGCCGAACGCTCGAGCTCGGCGCGGCGGCGCTGGCGGCGGCGGCGGCGGCGGGGATCGCGTTCGCGCCCGCGTCGCGCGGCGCGTTCGCGGCCGGAGCGCTGAGCGCGGCGGCCTGCGCCGTGCTGGCCAGGCTTGCGCCCAGTCTGGACGCGCTGGATTTGCGCGTGGCCGCGGACCTGGCGCTGTGCACGCCGATTTTGGTCCTGCCGTTCTGGCCCCGGCCGTGAGCGCTCGGCGCGAGGCGCCCGGGAATTTCGACGGCGTCGCGCGGGCCTATCGCTGGCTTGAGTACATGACTTTCGCGCGCGCTCTCGAGCGCTGCCGCTTCGCGTTTATTCCGGCGCTGGCCGACCGCCGAAAAGCGCTGATCTTCGGCGACGGAGACGGGAGGTTCACCTCGCGTCTGACGGCGGCGGCGCCGGGGCTTTCGGCCGACTGCGTGGATGCCAGCGCGCGGATGCTGGAGCTCCTGCGCGAGCGAGCGCCGCGCGCGCGCACTCACCTGGCCGACGCCAGGGACTTCTCGCCTCCGGGCGCAGGCTACGACCTGGTCGCGACGCATTTCTTTCTGGACTGCCTGACGACCGAGGAGGTCGCGGCTCTGGCCGAGCGCCTGAACCCGAGCCTCTCGGCGCAAGCCGTTTGGGTGGTGTCGGAGTTCTCGATCGCCTCCGGATTTTGGGCGATGCCCTCGGCCGCGCTCGTGCGCGCGCTGTATCTGGCGTTCAGGATTTTGACCGGACTGCGAACGACTCGCCTTCCCGACCACGGCGCGGCGTTGCGCGCGGCGGGATGGCGGCTCAGCGACGAGCGTAGGCTCCTGGGCGGGATGTTGCGCGCCGAGTTTTGGCGGCGGGCGGCTTGACCGCGCCGATCTCCTCGTCGAGACGGCGCAGGTAGGTCCGCATGAACGCGGTTCGACGCCGCGCCTCGCGGCGTCCCGCGGTCGTGGTCATCGTTTTTTCCAACCGCAGCAGTTTCGCGTGGAAATGATCCACGGTGTAGCGCGCGTCGTCGATTCGGCGGGCGCGGACCGAGCCGGGCGCGTAGAGCGCGCGACCGAGAGCGCCGCCGACGGTAAAGCAGCGCGCGATGCCGACGGCGCCCAGGGCGTCCAGCCGGTCGGCATCCTGGACGACGCGCGCCTCCGGCGTGCGCGGCGTCACGCCGGCCGAAAAGCTGTGAGCCTCGATCGCATGCTCGACCGCGGGGATCAGGGCGGAGGGGAAGCCGGCGCGGCGCAGGAACAGCCCCGCGCGGCGCGCCGATAGGGCGGACGCTTGCGCGCGCCGCGGAGAATTCTTCGGCACGATCACGCAGTCGTGCAGCCACGCGGCGGCGAGCACGATCTCCGGGCGCGCTCCCTCGGCGCGAGCGAGGGCCAGGGCGTTGGCCGCCACGCGGCGCAGATGCTCGAGGTCGTGGGCCGCGTCGCCTTGGGCGCCGGCCGACAGGAAGCGTCGAAAGCGCTTCACCCAGAGTTCGGAAGGAAACGCGCGAGGCAAGCGCTCAGACTCCGGAGGAGGCCGTCGCGGCCGCGATGTCGCTTCGCCACAGCAGGCCGGGCGCGCGGACTTTCGCGACCGCTTCGTAGGCGCGCGAGCGCGCGGCGGCGAGGTCGCCGCCGCGTCCGACCACGGTGAGCACCCGCCCGCCGACGGCTCGCCAGCCGCCGTCCGTCTTGCGCGTGCCGGCGTGGAAGATCATGACGCCGGGCATCCCGTCGACCGCGGAGAGGTCGATGTCGACTCCCGCGCGCGGAGAGTCCGGGTAGCCGGGCGAGGCCAGGGTGACGCCCACGCACGCGCCGGCGGCGGCGGGAATCGGACCCTCGCCGAGGCGGCCGTCCGCGCAGCGTTCGGCCAGCGTCAGCAAGTCGGCGTCCAAAAGCGGCAGGACCGTTTGGGTCTCCGGATCTCCGAGCCGAGCGTTGTATTCGATCACCCGGGGGCCGTCGGCGGTCATCATCAGCCCGACATAGAGCGCGCCGCGGTAGTCGAGGCCGTCGGCGCGCAGGCCCGCGAGCGTGCGGTCGAATATCTCGCTGCGCGCGCGCTTCCAGTCGGCGGGCGCAATCGGCGCGGGCGACAGCGCGCCCATGCCGCCGGTGTTGGGGCCGGCGTCGCCGTCGAGAAGGCGTTTGTGATCACGGCTCAAGGGCAGCGCCGACCAATTTTTCCCGTCGACGAGGAGCATCGCGGTCAGTTCCGGACCCTCCAGGCGCTCCTCCACGACCAGGCGCGCGCCGGCCGGCGTGGCCGACAGCGCGTCGGCGGCGGCCTCGGCCTCGGCGAGACTTCCGCAGACGACGACGCCCTTGCCCGCGGCCAAGCCGTCGGCCTTGACCGCGCACGAGCCCGCGAACTCGCGCGCGGCGGCCTTGGCGTCGGCGGCGCTGTGCGCGACCAGGGAGCGCGCGGTCGGCACCCGGTGGCGGGACATGAAGCTTTTGGCGAACGCCTTGGAGGTCTCCAGTCGCGCGGCCTCGCGCGAGGGGCCGAAAACTTTTATTCCCGCCGCGCGCGCGGCGTCGGCGACCCCGGCTTCCAGCGGCGCTTCCGGACCGACGAAGAGCAGGTCGACCGCGTTTTCACGACAGAACGCGGCGACGGAGGCGGGATCAAGAGCGTTGACCCGCGCGATTTCCGCGAGCCCCGAGATCGCGTCGGAGCCCGGCGCCGCCCAAAGGCGGCTCAGGCGCGGGCTTTGGCGCAGTTTCCAGGCGATGGAGTGCTCGCGCGCGCCCGAGCCGAGCAGAAGGACCTTCATGCGCCGATCATAGCAATCCGCCCTAGGCGGCCGCCCGCGCCGAGGCGAACTCGTCGGCGGTCGCGACCTCGGCCTGGGCCGGGAAGACCTTCTCGGTCAGCACGCGGTGGACCTCCGGGTCGGGATCGAAGCAGGCGTCCTTGATCACGACGCAGCGATAGTCCATGTCGCTGGCGGCGCGCAGCGTGGACAAGACGACGCCGCTGGTGGACACGCCGAACATGACCAGGTTCTCGACGCCGCGCGAGCTCAGGATCATGCCCAGCGTGCTGCCGGAAAACGCGCCGACGCGTCGTTTACATACGAGGAGCTCTCCGGGGCGGATGATGTCTGCGTGCACGCGGGCCGATTCGGAGCCGACGACGAACAGGCCGCGATCCTTGAGCATCGAGAACCGCGGGTGGCGAGGGCTGATCTCCGGGTAGCCCGGCTCGAAGCCGAGGCCGACATGAATCAGCAGCATCCCCGCGTCGCGGGCGGCCTGCGCGGCGCGCGCGGCCTGCGGGAGGCACGCCCGGGCTCCGGGAGCGAAGTCAAAAATCCCCATCTGGAGGTCCATCGCCAGAACGGCCGTCTTGCGCGCGTCGATGTTCATCGCGGTCTCCTCTTCGCCGCCGAAGCGGCTGTATTTATATATATAGATTATATATTATGTACATGTGAAAAAAGAGCCGCGCGCGCTGTCCCGGGATTTGATGGAGCTGTCGTCGGCGCTCAAGCGCATCGTGCGCCGCGAGATCGGCGCTCCCGGAGAGCCGACGCTGACGCAGTTCCGGATGCTCGCCGCGATCCGGCGCGGCGTGCGCCATGTCGGCGGTCTGTCCCAGGAGTTCGGCGTCAGCCAGCCGGCGGCCTCGATCATGGTTTCGGCCATGTCGCGCGCGGGATTTATAAAGAAAGCGGCGAGAGCCGAGGACCGGCGGCGCGTGGAACTGCGCCTGACGGCGAAAGCCGAGAAGAGCCTGGACACCGCCTACGCGCGGGCGTTTTCGAGCCTGGACCGCCGACTCGCGTCCTTGTCCGCGTCGCGGCGCGAGGAATTGGGGCGGCGGGCGCGCGAGTTGACGCGCCTGCTGTCGAGCTAGGCGCGTGGAGACCGCGAGCGCGCCGTCGAAATCCGGCCGGGCGTCGGCCGAGGGCTGGCGCCGGATGTTCTCGGCGCTGCGCAATCCGAACTACCGCTATTTCTACATCGGCCAGAGCGTCTCGCTGATCGGAACCTGGACGCGCTCGGCGGCTCTGGGTTGGGTCGCGTTTCAGGCCGCGCGCTCCCAGTTCCTGCTGGGGCTGGTGTTCACGCTGAACTCCTTGCCGTTGTTTTTGTTCGTCACCTACGCCGGGGCCTTGGCCGACCGGATCCCGAAGATACGCATCTTCGAGGCGACCAGTTGGTTCGCATTGTGCTCGTCTTTGGCGCTGGCGCTGATGCTCTTTCACGGGCCCGTGCACATCGGCTATCTGATGGTCTTCGCGACGCTGTGGGGCACGGCGATGGCCTTCGAGATGCCGGCGCGCCAGACCTTGATGGTGGACCTCGTCGGCAAGGACGACCTCGTCAACGCGATCGCGCTCAACAGCGCCATGGTCAACTCGACGCGCGTGATCGGCCCGGCGATCGGGGGCGCGCTGCTGGCCACCGTCGGCTCGGCGTGGTGTTTCTTGGTCGACGCGCTGAGCTACCTGGCCGTTCTCTACGCGATCAGCCGCATCCGCCTGCCGCCCGAGCACTACGCGCGCCGCCGGGAACGCGGCGGTTTGCGTCACGCGCTGGAGGGCTTCGGCTACCTGAAGACCAACCCGAGCATCGCCGAGGCCATCGCGCTTTTGTTCGTGATGGGGCTTGGCGGCTGGGCCTATCAATCGCAGATGTCGGCGTTCGCGGTCACGCAGTTGAAGATGGGCGCGGGAGGCTATGGGCGGCTGCTCGTGTTCAACGGCGCGGGCGCTTGCGCGGCGGCGATGCTCGTGGCCGCGGGCGGCGAGCGCCTGCTCGGCGCGCGCGTTCTTTACGCGGGCACGGCGATGTTTTCCGCGTTCATCGCGCTGTTTGGCGCCGCGCATAGGGCGCTTCCGGCGGAGGCGGCGCTGTTTTTCGCGGGCTTCGGCATCATCCTTTTTTTCTCGGTGGGCAACAGCCTCGTGCAGACGCAGTCGCCGGACCGGCTGCGCGGCCGGATCATGGGCATTTGGGCGCTGGCCTTCGGCGGCGGCATGCCCGTGGGCAGTTTCTGGCTGGGCCTGCTCGCCTCGCGCACTTCCTCGGGCTTCGCGCTGCAGGCCGGCGGGACCTTCTGCGCGCTGGGCGCGCTGGCGGTCTTCTCGTTTTTCCGGCTGATGCCGGGAAACGCGCGTCAGAACGAATAGTTCAACGACAGGTAGTTCGTCATTCCCAACACGCCCAGCGGCGCGAACGCGTAGTCGAAGCCGATGTCGTGGAACTTCGCGCCCAGGCCGAGCGTCAGCCCGTCGAAAGAGCCGGCCTGGCCGATCGAGCGCGAGTTGAGTCCCCCGCGCAGCGCGAATTGGCCGCCGTCGAAGTCGATGCGGTATTCCGTGCCCAGCGCGGCGTAGGGCTGGTTGTTGACCGGCTCGTCGAGGTCCAGCGCCAAAAGCCAGTCGTCGGTCAGGCCCATCGAGGTTCCGAAGCGCAGGTTCTGGGGCAGCGGGTCGGAGGCGGCCTGGAACTTGAGCTGGCCGCCGAGATTCTGCGCGCCGTAGGACAGGCGCACGTCGCGGTCGAAAACGCTGAAGGGCGCGCTGACAAAGCCCACGTCCAGCGCGAAGGTGTCGGCGGTGCGGGTGATGGTCGACTGGACGTATTTGACGGTCGCTCCGAAACTGGCGCCGTCGAAGATTCCGAGATCCTCGTTGTGGACCATGTAGCCGTAGCCCACGCTCGCGGCCAAGTCGCTGGGGTGGAACGTGCTGCCGGTGGGCGTGCCGGAGACGTCGGTCTGGTCGATGCCGGGCTGGGTCAGGTACTGGATGCCGGCGCCGAACGCGCCCATTTTTCCCAGCGACTGGCCGTAGCCCATGTATTCGTAGTTGATGCCGGCGGGCAGAGTCTCGGCCATGAACGACGCGGAATGTCCTTGGATGCGGGCAAGACCGGCGGGGTTCCAATAGATCGAGTCGGCGTCGTCGACGACGGCGCCGTAGGCGCCGCCCATGCCTTCGGCGCGCGCGCCGGCGCCCAGTTCCAAGAACTGCGCGCCGGTGGTGCCCACGTCGAGCGTCTCGAAGCCCGCGCGCGCGGGCGCGGCGGCAAGCGTCAGCGCCGCCGCGGCGGCCAGAAAGCGGCGCGTCGGCCTCATCGCGTCATCGCTCGACGGCCACGCGCATGATTTTCTTGATCCCGCCGCCCTGGATCACGGCGAGGTAAACGCCGCTGGCCACGTAGCTTCCCGCGGCGTTGCGTCCGTCCCAGCCCGCGTTGCCCGAGCCGTCGGCGGCGATGTCGGCGATCTTCTCGCCGATGTAGGTGAAGATGCGCACGCGCGTGCCCGGAGGCAGGTTGCGGAAAGTCATCAGCTGCCCGGGATTGACGACCGGCCGCAGGGGATTGGGGCCGACCGTGATCTGCGCCAAGGTGGACGGCGGGGAGGCGCCGAAGACCTGGAAGTAGCCCAGCGAATTGGACACCACGGTCAGCGTGTTGTTGGGCCCGCGCGAACTGGCCAGCGCAATCCAGCCGTGGATGGGGTCGTCGTAGTTGATGGTCAGCGATCCCGGATCGACCCCGCCGATTTGCGAGGGGATGTAGGAGGCCGACACGGTGACCGCTGCGGTGGGCGTCACCGACGCGCCGGAAACGCTGAACGCCGAGACCTGGAAGAGGATGGGCTGGCCGCCGCTTCCGGTGATGGGCACGGCGTCGGCCGGAACGGCCGGCGGCGGGAACAACTGCGAGGCCGAGACTTGCTGGGCGATCATGTTGACGCTTTGGTTGAAGGTTCCCGAGGCGAAGCTGACGCCCACGACCGAGGACGGCAGCACGAAGGTCAGCGACCCCTGCGCGTCCGCGGGCACGGTCACGATGCTGATCGGAAACGAGGTCGACGGCGTCACGCCGTAGAGCGTCGCGTCGTAGTCGGAGAGCATGCCCGCGTAGTTTTGCGCCTGCACGGTGAAATACAGCGTGGCGCCTCCGGAGAGATTGCTCAAGACGGCGGTCGTCGTCTGCGTGGACACGGTGATCGTCGAGGTGAGCTTGGTCCACCACTCGACTTCATAGGTCGTGCCGGG
Organism: bacterium; assembly: GCA_021806745.1. Taxonomy (GTDB): domain Bacteria; phylum Elusimicrobiota; class Elusimicrobia; order UBA1565; family UBA9628; genus GWA2-66-18. Next base: position 580 of record JAJZQS010000001.1, on the reverse strand, counting down.
CGGGTTGTCGTCGGCGTCCCAGGACAGCGTCGCGGAGGCCGTCGCCGAGGAGACTTCGAGCAAGGTCAGCCCGGTGGTGGCTTTGGCCAGCGTGTAGGCGGTGTAGGCCGCCGAGTTCGTCGAACTGGTCAGGCCGTAGGACTCGATGTAGTCGGTGTAGGTGGTGTTGGGCGTCAGGCCGGTCTGGACGTAGGAGAGTTGATTGGGACCCAGCAACGGCGAGGCCGCGGTTCCGGATTCCTCGAAGAGTTGGTAGTTGATCGCGCCGGTGCTGGCGGACCAGGACCAGGCGATCGACGAAGATCCCAGCGCGTAGGTGCCCGAACTGATCACGGCCTGGTTGTTGATGGGCGGGAACGTCGTCGACTGAGCCACGTCGAACGGCGAAGGGATGCCCGCCGCGTTGACCGATTGGACCTGGAAGGTGACGGTTTGGCCGCCGGGCAGAGAGTTGATCGTGGCCGTCGTCGAGCCGACGTTGACCGAGGCCGTCGAGAAGACGACCGAGGAGCTTCCGGCCACGGACCAGACCACGTAATAGGTCGTCGAGGATGGGTTGCCGCTGCCGTCCCAGCTCAGG
>JAJZQS010000086.1 GCA_021806745.1 bacterium | reverse complement strand
GGCCTCGTGCGCGTCCCAGCGGTAGAGCGGGTTGCCCCACAGCTGTCCGTCCTTGGAGAAGTAGTCCGGCGGCACGCCCGCGCAGCCGTCGGGCAGGCCGCGGCCGTCGAGCCGGAACAGCTCCTGGTGCGACCAGCAGTCGGCGCTGTCGTGGCTGACGTAGATCGGCGCGTCGCCGATCAGGCCCACGCCGCGCGCCGCCGCATGGCGGCGCACCGCCTCCCACTGGCGCGCGAACAGCCACTGCGCGAACTCGTGGAACGCCGCGTCCTCGGCCAGCCTCTCGCGCGCGGCCGACAGCGCCGCCGCCTCACGCCTGCGCAACGGCTCGTCCCAGTCGACCCACGCGCGCCCCTCGTGCGCGTCCTTGAGCGCCGAAAACAGGGCGTGGTCGGCCAGCCAATGCGCCTCGCGGACGCGAAAAGCCTCCAGGTCGTCGCGGTCCTCGCGCGAGGCGCGGCGCTTGAACTGCGCGAAGGCCGCGCGCAGCGCGCGCGCGCGCGGCTGGCCGAGTTCGGATTTCTTGAGCAGGCCCTCGGCCGCCAGTATCTCGGCGTCGATGAGTTCGGGGCTGCCGGCGAAGCTCGACGGCGAGTTGTAGGGCGAGCCGCCGTGGTCGGGCGGGCACACGGGCAGGACCTGCCACCACGACTGCCCCGAGTCGGCCAGGAAATCGACAAAGCCCAGCGCCGCCGCGCCCAGCGTACCCCCGCGCGAGCCGGGCAGGGAGGTGGGGTGCAGGAGCACGCCGCAAAGCCGTCGAGACAGCGTCGGCTGTTTCATCGCGCGGCGATTTTAGCACTTCGCGCGCGCAGAGTGCGGATTCCGCGCCGCGCAGGCGAAACGCGCGAGGGGCCGTTTCGTTGCTGACCCCATGATCGGGATGAAGCCTCTTCCTCAAGAGCCGGCGACGGCCGTGACCGCGGCCAATCAAAAATGCCTGCGTTGCCACGCGCAGGCGACGCTCGGCTACAGGAACGCGACGGACGGATTGTATGTGAATTTGTCCGTCAATCCGGACGAATACCGCGCGTCCAACCACGGCAAGCTGACCTGCGTGAAGTGCCACACGAAGGCCTTCCAAACTTTCCCCCACCCGGCGACGCTGCGCCGCAAGCAGTTGGTCTGCCTGGACTGCCACAAAAAGGACCGCAAGCTCCTGAAGTTCCAGTTCCCCGGAATACTGCGCGAATTCCAAGCAAGCGTGCATGCCCGGAAGCTGGGCAATAAGTTCACCTGTTTCAGTTGCCACGACCCGCACAGCTTCAAGATCCACGCGCGCGTCAGCCGTCGGGTGGCGCAGACCGTGCTCTACGACAACCACATCTGCCTGCAATGTCACAGCAACGAGTCCGCGATCCTTCTCTTGTCGGCGAAGCCCCAGCCCAGCCTGGACCTCATCCACGCCTGGCTGCCGCACAAGGAACTGCACTGGGCCAACGCGCGCTGCATCGACTGCCACACCGCGCCCACGAACACGGGCGTCTCGCACCAGATACTGCCCAAGGAGCGCGCCGTGCGCGACTGCGTGCGCTGCCACAGCTCCAATTCCCTTCTTTTGCAGTCCCTCTACAAATTCCAGGTGCGACAGGAGCGCACCCGCGACGGCTTTCTCAACGCGACGATTCTCAACCAATCCTACGTCATCGGCGCCACGCGCAATTACTACCTCAACGTGCTCAGTTTCGTCGTTTTCGGCCTGACCGTTGCTGGCATCGCCGTACACGCCGGCCTGCGCCGCCACTTCGGCGCAAAACGCGCGTCTGAAGACGAAAAACGGAGGCGCCATGGGCATCCATAGGCGGTACTTCTACCCCCTGTGGCTGAGGCTTTGGCACGGGCTGAATGCCGCCCTGTTTCTGGGGCTGATTTTCACGGGCCTCAATCTTCAGTATGCCAGCGCCTCCGCGGCGAACCTGGATTTCCGCACCTCCATCATGATCCACAACGTCTGCGGCATCGCGCTGTCGCTGAACTACCTGGCGTTCGTCGCGCTGAACGCCGCCACCGGCAACGGGCGGCAGTATCTGCCGCGCCTGAAATCCATCGTCGGCGACATGCTCTTGCAGGCGCGCTACTACCTGTTCGGCATTTTCCGCGGCGACCCGCACCCGTTCGAGACGACGCCGCAACGCAAGTTCAACCCGCTTCAGCAAGTCACCTATCTGCTGATCATGTACGCGGTCGTGCCCGGCGCGATCATCACCGGCATCGGCCTGCTGGTTCCCGACATCCTGGTCCGGCAGGTCTTCGGCCTGTCCGGGCTGACGCTGACGGATTTGACCCACACGGTCATCGGATTCATCCTGTCGCTGTTCCTGCTCGGCCATCTTTACCTGGCCACGACGGGCGCGACGCCGACGGCGAATTTCAAAGCCATGCTGACCGGCTGGCACGAGGACGCGCACGAGCCGGAAACGACGAGGGGGACCGACCCATGAGAAAACATGCATCCGCGTTCGCAAAAACGAAAGCCGGCTTGGCGGTCCTGGTCCTGGCCGCGCTCGCCGTCGGCGGCTGGCTGTTCGCCAAGACGGCCTACGAGCCCGTTTTCGAATGGTACACGGGCGTCAAAAACGGCCCGCTGACGTTCAACACCAGCGTGGCGGTGACCCCGGCCGAGTTCGAGAAGATCGCGCGGGAACTGACCGAGCAGGAGCGCCGGGACCGCGCCGAGGCGCTCATCCGAGGAAAAAAAGACGCCTTCACGCGCAAGGTGGAGACGGACATGCTGATGAACACGGCCTCGTTCTCCTCCGACACCAACTTCAAGCACATCAAGTACTTCCGTGACGCCGGCATCCTGCGCTACGAGGGTCCGCAAACCTGCCTGCGCTGCCACGCCGACATGCCGGTCAATCACGCCGACGGCACCTCCGAGCGCGTCGACACGCTCGACGACGTGGTCAATTCCGTGCACTTCACTTTCCAAAGGCGCGCGGCCGGCTTTTCCACCTACGGCTACAACGGCAAGCAGGTCAACGCCGAGGGCCGCCCCATCCCCGTGGGCAAGATCGACCGCGCCTGCGGCATCCCGGGCAGCTTCACCTGGACGGGCTGGGCCGCTCTGATCAAAAGCCGCCCCGCCTCCGCCCACGGCGCGGTCGTGATGCGCAGCGAGGGCTGCGGCCAATGCCACATCGGCGGCAACTACCACCCCGCCACGGAGAAGATGCTGCCGTTCGGGGACGTGCCGAAGTCGGCCAAGGAAGGCATCGACTGCCTGATCTGCCATGCTCAGGCCTACGACATGAACGACAAATACGTCATCCAGGACGCCGTCGGCCTGCGCTGGAACCAGGACCGCAGCATGAAAGCGGCCATGTCGGTCACCAAGCCGTCCAACAAGAACTGTCTGAATTGCCACCAGCACAACTTCGGCGGCGACACCTACGCCGACAACTCCGCCTCGCATCACCCGGGCTATTTGAACCCCCGCATCCTGCACGACGGCGCCAAGCGCGGCATGCCCTTTGACGCCAAAGAAGATGTGCACGCCGCAGCCGGCGTCCAGTGCCTGGACTGCCATGTTCCGGAGGGCCATCTCATCCCGCGCGGCACCAAGGGCACGGACCTGGTGGCCAACGACCTGCCCAACAAGGTCGTCGCCTGCGAGAACTGCCACACGGCCGCCCCCCACACCAAGAACAAGCTGCTGGACGTGGTCCTGAACGGCCACGTGGCCCGCGTCGCCTGCGAGACCTGCCACATCAAGCAGTTGCGCCGCCAGAGCGTGGTCCTGCGCGATTGGGTCCATCCCACCTACAATCCGGAGGAAGGCATCTACACCTTCACCGACGTGCTCCAGTCGGGCAAGGCCGACGAGGGCTTCCGCTACTTCTGGTACAACGGCAACGGCACCTTCCTGGCCAACGCGCTGGGCGACAACCCCGACCATTCCGGGCGCTACAACCCGCTGATGGATCAGATGACGCGCCTGACCAACCCCGCCGCGATCGCGGAAGTCCGCCGGACGGCGAAGGAGTCCTTCCACTGGAGCGACAAGCAGATCGACGACTACCTCAAGCCGATCGCCGACAGCCTGTCGCAACTCACCCCGGAGATGCGGCAGAAGCGCCGCGAGATGATCGCCCGGAACATCATCGCGCTCCAAGACCTGGGCGACAGCAAGATCTATCCGTTCAAGATCTTCAACGCGATGATGTACGAAGACATGAGCAACCAGGGCCCGTTCGGCGCCATGCTCCTGCCCTTCGACTACCCGACCTACTATGAGACCGGCGTCTCCTCCGAGGCCGTGCGCGTCGCCGTCAAAAATCCCATCATCCGGCGGATGTATCAGTATCCGTTCAAGGTCTACATGATGGACGCGTTCATGCATTACTTCGGCGTGGACCGCTGGTCCGACGCGTATCCGATCGCCGATGACGGGACGCTGCGCAACGTCGAGCCGCACTGGATGCGCCAGTACGGCACGCTGATGCTCAATCATTCGATCAAAAAGGACGGCCTGAGCTGCGCGGACTGCCACTCCGCCCACGGCCTGATCGACTTCAAGGCCTTGGGCTACTCGGAACAGCGAATCCACGACCTGGAGAACCTCCCGGAAGTGAAGTACTTCAAGAAGGCCTCGCCCCCGAAGACCGCGTACGACGCAGCCCCGCCGAGCGCCGCATCGGCGAAACGGCTTTAAAGCTCGAACCGCCGACGGATCTCGCGCACGCGCGCGGCCTTCGGACGGAAGGCCCACGCCCCGCGGCCGAAAGACCCTGTGCGCCCCCGCCGCCGCGCGCTAACCTTTGTTTCATGAGGACGCTGATCCAGACGGCTCTCGCGCTGCTGCTGGCCGCGCGGGCCTCAGCCGCCGTGGCGTTGGACGCGGTCGACGCGCCGCCCTCCGCCGCCGCGCAAGCGGGGCCGGCCGCGCCGCATCCTTTGTCGCTGGCCGCGAACCTGGCCGGTCCCGCGCCGACCTTGGCCGCCGCCGCGGCCTTCCTGGCCGCGCCGGCCGCGCAGGCCTGGCTGATGGGAAACCGTCCTCAGGCCTATGCCCCGACCGTCGCGCGCGCGCTGCGGCTCGACGACTGGCGGCGGACGCTGACCGCGCACGACGATCCGCGGCTTCTGCGCGAGGCGCTGCTGGCCCGCGCCGACGACCCCGTCGTGAACTCGCCGGCGGCGCTCATGGGACTTGTCGACCGCGACCCCGCGCTGTCGGCCAAGCGCCGGCTCTACGCGATCGCCGCGCTGGAGTGGGACGCCCTGTCGCAGGGCGCGCGCGACGAACTCTCCGCCCAGGGACGCGGCCCGCGCGACTGGGCCGCGCTGGGCCTGCCCGAGCGCTACGACGCGGTGCGCTCGGCGCTGGGCGCCATCGCCGCGCGCATGGTCACGGCCGCGCCGGGCAGCGCCGATTACGCCGCGCAATACGAGGCCGCGCTCGTCCGCGCCCGCGCCGTGATGACCGACGAGGAGATCGACGAGCGCGCCGCGGAGCTCGCTCGCGCGCGCGCCGTCGCCGAGGGCCTGGCGCGCGCCGAGCGCGCCGACGCGCGGGCGGGAGGCCTGGCCGCGGAGCTTCTGGCCGGCGCGCGCGGCGCGTCCGACCTCGACGAGGCCGGGGCCCGGGTGGACGCCGCGCTCGCGGCGCTGGGAGAGCGGCCGCTGGCCGCCGGGCCCGCCTCCGCGCCGGGCTTGAGCGAGGCCGAGCGCCGCGAACTGGCCGGGAAGTTCGGCGCGGATCTGCGCGCCGCGCTGGCCAAGACCGCCGTCGGTTCGCGCGCGCTCGCCGACCTGAGCGCCGAGCCCGCGGGACTGAAGATCGCCCCGACCGCGCCCGGCGTGGCGGCCAGCTACAACCCGCGCGACGCGGCGGTCACCGTGGGCGAGCGCGAACTGGCGGGCTTCGCCCGGGCCCTGGGGCGCTCGCCCGGCGAACTCGTCTCCGACCCCGCCCTGCGCGCCGACGCCGCGCTCTACTTCGCCGCGTTCTTCGTCCACGAACTCCAGCATCACCGCCAGTTCGTCTGGGCGCGCGCGCAGGGCCTGTCCAACGCCTACAGCCAGGACTGGGAGCGCGAGGCCTACGCCGCGCAGGCCGCGTTCCTGCGCCAGAGCCGGGCCTCCGGTCCCGAGCTCGACGCGCTGGCCGCGCGGCTGCGCGCGCGCGGTTCGGCGCTGGCCGGCGAGCTCGAGCTCGACGCGGAGATGGACCGCGATCCCGCCTCGCACGAACGCTGGCTGGCCGGCACCTACCGCACGATCCCGACCGCGCCGCGCGTGGCCGCGCGCCGCATCGAGCAGGCCCTGGACGCGGCCGGCGGCGACCGCGGCGCGGTCGAGCGCGCGCTGGAACTGGCCGGGCGGCTGCTCGAGCGCGTGCGCGCCGAGCTCGGCGAGCTCAACGCCCTGCGCCGCGCCGCGCCCGCCCCGGAAAATCGGTAAAATGGGAGCATGACCGTCTCCACCGAGCCGCGCCGCGCCCCCGCCCCGGCGCCCAAGCCGCCCTCTCCCGCCCGCCGGACCTTCGCCTTCGTCAACGCCGCCGCCGGCCTTCTTCTGATGGTGGCCGGCGGAATGGTCACCTCCACCGCCTCGGGCCTGGCCGTGCCCGATTGGCCGCTGTCCTACGGGCGCTGGCTGCCGGCGATGACCGGCGGCGTGTTCTACGAGCACGGCCACCGGATGTTCGCCGCGGGCGTGGGCGCGCTGATCCTGATCATGGCCGTCTGGACGCAGTTCGCCGACTCCCGGCCCGGCGTCAGGCGCCTGGGCTGGTGGACGCTGGCGCTGGTCTGCGGCCAAGGGGTGCTCGGGGGCGTGACCGTGTTCATGGGACTGCCGGCCCTCGTGTCGGCCGCGCACGCCACGCTCGGGCAGACCATTTTCTGCCTGCTGGTGGTGATGGCCGAGTTCGTCTCCTCTCCGGGACCCGTCGCGCGCGCGCCGGGCGCGCGCGCGCTGCGCGCGCTCGCCGTCGCCGCGGTCGCCGCGCTGTGGATTCAACTCCTGGCCGGCGCGATCATGCGCCACGGCGGAGCGGGACTGTCCTGGCACCTGAGCTGGGCCTTCGTCGCGGCCACGACCGCGGGCGCCTTCGCCGCGGCGGTGTACCTGCGCGGGGACTGGCCCGCGCCCCTGGCCCAGGGCGCGCGCGCGCTGCTGGCGCTTCTGGGCGCGCAGATCCTTCTGGGCGTGGCCACCGCGGATTTCCGCACTCTGCCGGCGCCGCGCGCCAATCCGGTGATGATCGCCGTGGCCACCGCGCATTTGGCCGTGGGCGCGGCCTTGCTGGCCTCGGCCGTCCTTTTGTGCGTGCGCGTCTGGCGCGCCGACGAGCCATGAGCGAGGCCGTCCAAGTCCTGCTGTCGGCCGACGCGTCCGCGCCGCTGGTGGCGGGCTTGCCCGCGTCGGTGCGCGCGGCGTGCCTGGCCGCGCGCGAGCTCTCGCCGCGCCGGGTGGTGATCGCCGGGGCGGACGCCCAATTCCTGCGCCGCTGGGCACGGCCGCTGGCGCTGTGCGGCGCGCGCGTCAGCGGCGGCGACGACCCGTCCGCGCTCGACGCCCGCGGTCCGCTTCTGGCCGTGGCCGCGGACGCGTTTCCCGACGAGGGCGCCCTGGCCGAGCTCGCCTCGGCAAGCGGCGCCGCGGCCTCGCGCCGCGCGGGAGGGCGGACGGTCGCGGCCCTCTGCCGCGCGCCGGACCGTCTCGGCGCCGGGACCGAGGCGCCCTCGCGCGTGCTCGCGCGCGCGCTGGCCGACGCCGCGGCCGGCGCGCGCGTCGGGCGCTTCCTGGACGCGCGAAGCCCCCGCGGGACGCGCAAGCTCTACGCGTCGCTGGCCAAGGACACCGACGGCTACCTGGCGCGCCTCGACCGGCGCGTGTCCTTGGCGCTGACGCGCCTGCTGCTGCCGCTGCCGGTCACGCCCAACCAGGTCACCGCCGCCGGCCTGGCGCTGAGCCTGCTGGGCGCCTGGCAGTTGGCGGCGGGCACGGTTGCGCGGCAAGTCCTGGGCGGGGTCTTGCTGTGGGCGTCGTGCATCCTCGACGGCACCGACGGCGAGCTGGCGCGCCTGAAGCTTCTGGCCACGCCCCAGGGCGGGGCGTTCGACCTCTGGTGCGACCACGCCGCCCACCTGGCGACCTTCGTGGCCCTGCCCGTGGGCGTGGCGCGGCTGCACCCGGGAATGGACTGGCGGCGCGCCGGCGCGCTGCTGGTGCTGGGGGTGGCGGCCAGCGCGGCCACGGTCTGGAAGCTGGTGCTGAGCGTTCCCGAGCGCGAGCGCGGCCCGCACGCGGCGCTGGTCGAGCGCGTGGCCAGCCGCGACTACGTCTACTTGATCCTGCTCTTCGCGGCGCTCGGGCGGCTGGACTGGTTCGTCTGGGCCGCGGCCGCGGGCGCGAACCTGTTTTGGCCGGCGCTGTGGCTGCTGGCGCGGCCGGCCCGTCTCAGTCCGTCAGGCCCCAGCCGCGCGGCGTATTGATCCGGAGTCTCCTACTGCATCCAGTCGGGGAGTTCGATTTTCGACTCGGTCGCTCCCAAGAAATCACGCTCGACCCGGTTGAGGTTCTTGATGTATCTGGGAAGGTCCTCCGCGCGCGCGTCGGCGGAAAACAAATCCACCGCGGATTCAAAGCGACTCACCAGCCTCTTTTGATCGAGCAGCTTTTTACCGGCCATCGCCTTAATGTCGTCGATGTCGTTCTGATTCAGCCGCTTGATCTTGCTGACGACGACGTCCGTCACGTCCAGAACTTCCACCGAAAAATTCTTCAGCGACAATTCCTCGACCTTGTGGAAAACCGGACCTTGCGGCCAGAACAATATCGCTTTCCTGACCACCTCGATGTACATCCGGTACTTCTGAAACAGAGGTGATTGAGGCCCGGCCAAAGCGAGCAGTTGTTCACGGACGGCGGGCGTAATCTCCTCGGCCTCCAAGATGTCCCCGTCCTTGGTTCCGCGCTCGTAGTCGGTTTGCAGCATGAGGGCGGCCGATCCGATGATTTGCAACCGTATCGGCTCTCCGCCGGTGCGCTTCCACTTCTCGTCGATTTCCGCGAAGAATCTATGCATGAGTTTCACGGGCACCCCTCAAGGCTTGGACGAAATCCTCTTTCCGAATCCGCGTCGTGATTCCCCATTGCTTGGAGAGTTCGGAACTCTCCGCGCAAGCCTCGGCCAAGGATTTCTGGCTGGCAATGTCTTGGTCCAGTATGTCGGTCGAGCCTGGAACCCCCTTTCTCAAGCGCGCCGGCGCTTTCCCGGGCCAGGGAAGAGAGAGGAACGCCTTCAAGACCACCTCCGCGCGTCGGTACTTCAACATCCATTCCTGCGGCAACGCCCGGGACAGTTCCTGCTGCAAGGCTTCCAGCGTGTTTTCCAGCGCCCATCCCAGGCGCTGGCCCAAGCCGATTTCCAGGAACTGGGACTGGAGCTTCTTAAAATTGACGCGATTGATGTTTTCCACGATCACCGGAGCAACCGCGGCGACTTGGCGCGAGGATTCCGCGCCGACCAGGGCCTCTCTCACGGCGTCGGCGACATCCCTGAAGGCTTGAGTCGGGAGCGTCTCGGGCGATTCGCGCAGATGCGTCGCTCCGAATCGCGCCAGCGCGCTTTGAATTTGGTCTTGCGTGCCCGGCGGGCCGGAAGAGAAGTAGTCGATCGGCACATTGAAGGTCTTGAGAATGAGCAGCAGATGATCGGCGGTAAAAAATCCCTGGCCTCTTTCCAGTTCCGAGAGGTAGTTCTGCGAGATGCCCAGCAGCCGCGCCAGCTGTTTCTGAGTCCAGCGGCGCTCCAGGCGCAGGGCGCGGATGCGTCCGCCGATGGGATAGGGCCGGCCGGAAGGCTTTATGGTCATATCGCTATACCGATTTAAATATCGCTATGGCGATATTATGACCCATGAACGGCTGAATTTCAATGGGATACTCCGCGGGCTTCCGGCGCGGCCCGCCCGTCTCAGTCCGTCAGGCCCCAGCCGCGCAAAGTCTCGCTCTCTTCGTCGGGAGACTTCACCTTCTTGAAGCGGGCGCCGCTGCGGCCCTTCACGCGCGCCTCGCACTGCGCCCAGGTGGCGTGGCGCTCCAGGCGGCCGTCGAGCAGGCTCAGGTAGGACGCCGGCCCGGACGCGGCGGCGGCGCGGCCGCGCTCCGCGCTCTTGCGCGCGGGCGGCGGGGCGGCCGGCAGGGGCGCCAGCGAGCCGTAAGGGTAGGCCGTCAGCGGCCCCGCGTAGAGCTCCACGGGCCGGCCGCGCGAGAAGGCCACGGCGATCTCATCGCAGCGCTCGTTGGCGTCGTGGCCGCTGTGCCCCTTGACCCAGCGCCACTCCACGCCGCCGCGGCCGCGCGCGGCGACCAGCGCGTCAAGCTCCCGCCACAAGTCCTCGTTCTTGACCGGCTCGTCGGCCGCCGTGCGCCAGCCGCGGCGCTTCCAGCCGGAGATCCAGCCCGTGATGCCGCCCAAGACGTAGGTGGAGTCCGAGTGCGCGATCACGGTCTGGCCCAGGTGCGCGACGGCGCGCAATCCGGCGATCACGCCGCCCAGCTCCATGCGGTTGTTGGTGGTCGCGGCCTCGCGCCCGCCCAGCTCCCGCGCCGTGCCGTCGGGCAGCGCCAGCACGCACGCCCATCCCCCGGGTCCGGGATTGCCCGAGCACGCGCCGTCGGCGAACAAGACGATCATGAGGCGACATCTTAACAAACGGCCCGGGAGTCCCTGGAGTTATTCTCTATACCTCGTAATTTAGAAGGTCGCCTTCTATAACACAAGCATGCTTCGAATAGCGGCCCGCGCGCGCCTGGCTTTCCTGCCGTCACATTTCCACGTTTCTGACGCAGGACTTGCCGGGCCTCGGCGTGACGGTGGCCCCGGCGCGCCTTCGCCGTCTCTGGACCATGGCGGCGCACCTTCACGGCCAGACGCTCAATCTTGGGAAGCTGGCTCGGGCGATGGATCTTTCCTACCACACGATCGCGCACTACCTCGATATCCTGGAAAGCGCTTTCGTGATCCGCCGCCTGAAGCTCGGCCGCGGAATCGAGGCCGTTCCCTGGCGGGACGTGGCGCGCGGCGGCCGTTTCTGGCCAGGGGTGTGCTGACTCGGGACGTCCGCGCCGCTTAAGATTACGGCGCACCGGGATGGGTCTGATAAAGGTAGCGCTGAAAGCTTGAAAAGAGGCTGCCGATCTCTTCCGGCCGGCCCAGATCGGCAACGGCGTCGGCGAGGGCGTTGTTGTACTTCAGGCGCAGCAGAGGCGAGAGCTTGTCTTGCGCGAGCTCGTCGACGCCGACCTTGACGTATTGCGTCAGCACGAAATCAAGGAACTCCTGCTGGCGCGCGTTGAAACGGGAATGGATCTCGCCTTTGGCGTCGGCCGCGCGCCGTTCGCGCGTCAGCGGCTGTACAGCGTAGGCCACGTAAGCCAGCACATCGAAGATATCGCTTTTCTCGGCGTCGATGATGCGCTGCATCTCAGTCAACTGATCCTTGCCGAAACCATTATCGGCCAGACACGCAAGAAGCTTCGCGCGGCTGTCCGGCGCACTCCACAGGCGGCGCAGTTCTTCCTCGCTCTTGAAGAAGTCCGGCAGCTTGCCGAACAGCATCTCCATGAACTGCTGAGCGGACATGGGCGCGCCGTCGGGATGCCAGAACGTCGTCACCATCATGTGCTGGATGGTGCGCGCTTTGCCGTCGGCGAGCTTCACCTTGATCTTGCGCTTGCGCGGGTTCGGTTCGGGCCTGGGGCCTGGTCGCGTGGGCTGAAACGGGGAAACGGGTTCCTTCGGAGTCCGCGGCTCGGGTTCCAGCGGCTCGCCGTCCCATTCCGGATCGGTGAAGTGGTGGTGGGCTTTCACGAAATCGTAGATCGTGAAGTAGTCCTTGCCCTCGAAGAGTCGCGTGCCGCGTCCGATGATTTGCTTGAACTCGATCATCGAATTGACCGGCCGCATG
>JAJZQS010000085.1 GCA_021806745.1 bacterium | reverse complement strand
TCGCTGAGTCCCAAATTCCGGGTGGACATCCGCGTGGTGCAGTGGTCGACCTATCTCGAACTGTCGACCCAGCGCAAGATCCCGCTGCTGCTGGGCGCCTGGCAGGCCGACTACCCCGACCCGCACAACTTCGTGTTTCCGCTGCTGGACTCCGCCGGCTACTTCCCGACCCAGCAGGGCTACTCGAACCCGAGGCTCGACAAGCTCATCGACGAGGCCGCGGCGACGCTCAGCACGCCGCGTCGCGCCGAGCTCTACAAGAAAATCCAGGACATCGTCGACGACGATCTGCCTTGCCTGCCCCTGGCCGATGGGCCGCGCTACCGCGTCCAGCGGACCTGGGTGAAGGGCTACAAGTTCTCGCCGATCTTCCCGGACGCGCCCTACGGCAGCTATTTCTATCAGTTGAGCAAGTCCGGGAATTGAGTAGAATCGAGACCATGCACCGAATATTCCTCTGCGGCGCGCTTCTGAGCGCCTCGCTGGCCCCGGCCGCTCGCGCAGCCGGCCCCGTGGCTCATCCCGACACCTACACCTACGCGACCATCTCCGACGCCGACAGCATGGACCCGGCCTGGGCCTACGACTCGGCCAGCGACCTGATCATCCTCAATGTCTACGACACGCTCTGGACCTTCTCGGGCGCGTCGACCAAGATAATGACTCCGCTGATCGCCACGAAAATCCCCAGCCGCGCCAACGGCCTGATTTCCGCGGACGGACGCACCTACACGATCCCGATCCGCAAGGGCGTGAAGTTCCATGACGGGACCCCCCTGACGCCCGAGGACGTCCGCTACTCGCTTCTGCGCTTCATGCTGCTCGACCGCGCGGCGGGGCCCTCGTCGTTGCTGCTGGAGCCGCTGCTCGGCTACCCGAGCACGCGCGACGATTCCGACAAGATGCTGCCCCATGTCTGGGAGGACGCCCAGCGCGCCGTCACCGTGCGCGGCGATGATGTAATTCTGCGCCTGCCGCGGCCCTACGCGCCGCTGGTCAGCATACTCGCCTCCTGGGCGCCGATCGTCTGCGAGAAATGGTCGATCGCCCACGGCGACTGGGACGGAACCGAGGCGACCTGGGAAAAGTTCAACAACTCGGCCAAGGAGCAGTCGCCCTTGTTCGAGCGCGAGGACGGCTCCGGCCCTTTCAAGCTCGTCCGCTGGGACCGCCGCACGCAGGAGTTCCTGCTCGAGCGCTTCGACGGCTACTGGCGCGCTCCCGCCAAGATCAAATACGTGGTCGTCAAGGGCGTCAACGAGTTCGGCACGCGCAAGCTGATGCTGCTCAACGGCGACGCCGACACGATCTACGCCGACCGGCCGCTGTGGTCCCAGCTCCAGGGTCTGCCCGGCGTGCAGATCATCGACGACCTGCCGACGATGGAAAACGACCCGATCGTGTTCTTCACCTTCAAGATCAACACCGTCGGCAATCCCTATGTGCGCTCCGGCCGCCTGGACGGCGACGGAATCCCCTCGGATTTCTTCAACGACATCGACGTGCGCAAAGGCTTCGCGTACGCGTTCGACTACAAGGGCTTCATCGACGACGTCCTGCACGGCAAAGGCCGGCAGGCCACCGGCTCCATTCCCGCCAGCATGCCCGGACACAACCCTCGCCAGAAGACCTACCGCTTCGACTTGAAAAAGGCCGAGGAGCATTTCCGCAAGGCCTTCGGCGGCCAAGTCTGGGACAAGGGCTTCCATTTCACCATCGCCTACAACACCGGCAACATCCCGCGCGAGACCATCTGCCAAATCATCAAGCGCAACGTCGAGAGCCTCAACCCCAAGTTCAAGATCGACATCCGCGCGGTGGAGTGGCCGACATTCCTCGACGCGCAGAAAGACTCCAAGCTGCCCATATTCGTTCTGGGCTGGAACGCCGACTACCCGGACCCGCACAACTTCGCCTTCCCGCTTCTGCACTCGCAGGGGGACTACCCGCCCTACCAGCACTTCAAGGACGCCGAGATCGACCGCCTCGTCGAGCAGGCGCGCCTGGAGACCGATCCCGAGGCCCGGCGGCGCCTCTACTACAAGCTGCAGGCGCGCGAGTACGAACTCGTGCCGCACCTGAACATCGTCGACGACCTGCGCTACCGCACGCAGCGCTCCTGGGTGCACGGCTGGGTCAACAATCCGATATTTCCCGACGCGCCTTACGGCAGCTACTTCTACACGATCTACAAGAAATGACATGCTGAAATTCATCCTGAAGCGCCTGGCGCTGTTGCCGCTGGTGCTGTTCGGCGTGACGGCGCTGCTGTTTTCCTGCCTGCAGTTCCTGTCGCCGGAGATGCGCGCCGCGCTCTACGTCAAGGACCCGCGCCAACTCTCGCAGCTCGACGCGGTCATCGAGAAATACGGCCTGCGCAAGCCGCTGCCGGTGCAATACGGCATCTGGCTCAAGCAGGTCGCGCATGGAGACCTCGGCTATTCCGAGACGGCCAAGATGCCGGTGGCCGACGCGATCAGGTCCTTCTTCCCGGCCACCTTCGAGCTGACCGTGGTCACCTTCCTGCCGATCATGGTCGTGGGCGTGTTTTTCGGCGTGCTCTCGGCGGTCTACCGCGACAAGCTCCTCGACCACATCACGCGCTTCGTGGCCATCACCGGCTACTCGCTGCCGAGCTTCGTGCTGGGCCTGGGCCTGCTCATGGTCTTCTACGGCCGCCTGCACCTGTTTCCACCCGGCCGCTACACGCTCGACACCGACATGCTCGTGCACGCCGACTCCTTCAGGCACTGGACCGGCCTGCTGACGCTGGACTGCCTGCTCAACGGTCAGTGGCACGCGGCGGCCGACGTCGCCGAGCACATGGTGCTGCCCGCGGCGACCCTGCTCTACATCTCGGTGGCTCTGCTCTTGCGCATCACGCGCTCCTCGATGCTTGAGGAGCTCACCAAGGACTACGTGCGCACCGCGCGCGCCAAGGGCCTTCCCGAGCGCGCGATCATCCGCAAGCACGCGCTGGCCAACGCCTTGATTCCGGTGGTCACCCTTTCGAGCCTGCTGTTCATCGGCCTGCTCGGCGGCGTCGTCATCACCGAAACGGTCTTCGATTTTCCCGGCATCGGCCGCTGGGGCGTGCAGGCCGCGCAGCAGCTCGACATCCCCGGCGTGCTCGGCTCGACCATGCTGGCCGCGTTCCTGTTCGTGATCGCCAACCTCGTCTCGGACGTCCTCTACGCCGTCGTCGACCCGCGCATCCGGGTGGGGGACTGACATGAGCGTGCTGAAAAACATCTGGAAGCAGCTCAAGCGCCGCCCGATGTCCCTGCTCGGCTTCGGGATCATCGGCTCCTTTCTGCTCGTGGCCGTCCTCGCGCCGGTCATCGCGCCCACGCCCGCCGGGGCGCGCGACGCCTACATCATCCCGCAGTTCGGCTACAGCCCCGACCCCGTCTTGCCCTCGCGCGAGCACATTTTCGGCACCACCGAGCAGCAATACGACCTGTTCTACGGCATGGTCTGGGGCACGCGCACGGCCTTCCGCGTGGCGCTGCAGGTCGTGGGCATGGCCATGATCATCGGACTTCTGATCGGAGGAGCCGCGGGCTTCTACGGCGGCTGGATCGACGAGATCCTGATGCGCCTGACCGACATCGTGCTGGCCTTCCCGGACATCCTGCTTGCCGTGGTCATCGTCGCGGTGACGGGGCCAAGCCTCAACCACGTGATGTACTCGGTCATGGCGGTGTCGTGGCCGTCCTACGCGCGCCTGGTGCGCGGCGACGTCCTCTCGGTCAAGGAGCGCGACTTCGTGACCGCCGCTCGCGCTCTCGGCGCTTCGGACGCGCGCATCTTGTTTAGGCACATCCTGCCCAATTCGATCTACCCCGTGCTGGTGGTCGCCTCGCTGTCCATGGGCAGCATCGTCATCACCGCCGCGGCGCTGTCGTTTCTGGGCCTGGGCGCGCCTCCCGGCTACGCGGACTGGGGCCAGCTCATCAGCCTGTCGCAGAACTGGATCATGGGCGCTTCCGGAGATCCGTTCGCCTACTGGCACACGGTGGTCATCCCTGGCCTGGCGATCTTCCTGTTCGTGCTCGGCTGGAACCTGCTCGGCGACGCGGCGCGCGACATCCTCGACCCGAGGCAGAAGGCGTGAGCACCCTCAACGAACTGCTCGACCGCGCCGCGCGCGAAGGCGGCCGGCGCGTCGCCTACGCGATGGGCGAACGGACGATGAGCTTCGAGGAACTGCGCCGCGAGGTCTTGTCGGTCGCCGAGGGACTGCGCGCCGCGGGCGCCGGCAAGGGCGAGCGCATGGCCATCATCCACCGCAACGCGCCCGAGTTCGTGATCGCCTACCTCGCGCTCTCGCGCCTGGGGGCCATCGCCGTGCCCATCAACTTCATGGTCCAGAAGCCAGACGAGTTGGCCTACATGCTGCGCGACTGCGGGGCTCTGGGCGTCGTCACTCAGGCCGAGTTCCTGCCCGGGATTGCCGCCGCCGCCGATAAGTGCCCGGCGCTGAAATCCGTCTGGGTCAGCGACCGCATCCCGGAAAACCGCGCCTCGCCCCTCGCGCGGGCGTTCGCCGAGCTCAAGCGCCCGGCCTCCGAGCCCGCGGCCGGCGGCGCCGACCACGCCTGCGAAGACGACGTCGCGGCGATCCTCTACACCTCGGGCACGACGGGGTTTCCCAAGGGCGTGATGCTGACGCACCGCAACCTCGTCACCAACTGCGACTCCTCGATCAAGCGAATCCTCCTGACCAAGCGCGACGTCACGGTGTGCATCCTGCCGATGTTCCACAGCTTCGCGTGGACCGCGATCGTGCTGACCTCGTTGCGCCTGACGCTCAAATGCGTGATCTCGCCCTCGATCGCCCCGCCCAAGCCCTGGCTCAAGGCGATGGGCGCGCACGGCGTGACGCTGTTCGCCGCCGTCCCCCAGGTCTACGCGGCGCTCGGACGCGAGGCGCGCGACTGGAAGACGCGGCTGTTCTTGCGCTTCTGGGCTTTCCGAAAAACGCGCGTGGGCGTCTCCGGGGCGGCCCCGCTGGCACCGGCCACCGCCAAGACCTTCCGCGAGACCTTGGGCGTGCCCATCGTCGAGGGTTGGGGCCTGACCGAGACGAGCCCGGTGGCCACCGTCACGCCTCCCGACGACATCCGCCTGGGCTTTGTCGGCACGCCGATCGAGGGCGTCGAGCTCAAGGTCGTCGACGACGACGAACGCGAACTCCCCCGCGGCGCGGAGGGGGAAATCTGCGTGCGCGGCGACAACGTGATGAAGGGCTACTGGGGCCTGCCCGAGGCCACCGCGGCCGCCTTCACCAAGGACGGGTGGCTCAAGACCGGCGACGTCGGCCTCATCGACGCCGACGGTTTCTTGGCCATCCGCGACCGCAAGAAAGACATGATCATCGTCAAGGGCCTCAAGGTCTTCTCCGCGCAAGTGGAGGCGGTCATCGCCGAAAATCCCAGCGTCGAGGAGTCGGCGATCATCGGCGTGCCCGACGAGGCCGGCGACGAGACGATCAAGGCCTTCGTCGTCTTGAAGAAGGGTTGTTGCCTGGAGAAATCCGCCCTGATGCAGTTCCTGAGAGAAAAGCTCGACGCCTACAAGCGCCCGCGCGACGTCGAGATCGTCGACTCCCTGCCCAAGAACGCCCTCCAGAAAGTGCTCAAGCGCGAACTGCGCCAGCGCGAGCTCGCCAAGAACGCCGGCCCGGGCAAGAAGGGGGCGTGAGCGTGCGGCGCGTCCGCCTGGGGGCGGAGGCGCGCGCGGCGCTGGGCCGCGTCGCGGCGCTGCGACGCGAGCCGGTGTGGCTGGTCGGCGGGGCGATCCGCGACGCCGCCCTCGGGCGCGCCGCACCCGACCTCGACTTGGCCGCGCGCGACGCGCGCGGCCTGGCCGCCAAGATCGCGCGCGAGTTCCGCGGAACGCTCGTCACGCTCGACGCCGAAGCCTGCGTCTACCGCCTTGTCCTGCCGCCCGCGCGCGGACGCGCGCTGCGCCAGATCGACGCCGCCGAGATCCAGGGCCGCGACATCGCCGAGGACCTGCGTCGGCGCGACTTCACCGCGAACGCCGTCGCGCTGGAGCTTCCCGCCCGGCTTCCCGCCTCCATTGCGCAGGGCGCGTTTCTCGATCCGCGCGGGGGGCTGGCCGACCTCGCGCGGGGGGTGCTGCGCTGCGAGGACGGACGGCTCTTCGAGGAAGACCCGCTGCGCCTTCTGCGCGCCTTCCGCCTGGCCGCGCAGACGGGGCTTGAACCCGACGCGGGCACGCTCGCGCTGGTTCGGCGCCACCGCCGGCTGATCTCGCGCCCCGCGGGCGAGCGCGTACAGGCTGAACTGCTGGGCCTGCTCTCCTGCTCCGGCGCCGCCGCGCGCCTGCGCGCGATGGACGACTGCGGTCTGCTGACCGCGCTTTTCGAGGACCTCGAGCCCGCGCGGCGCTGCGCTCAGGACTACTACGGCCCCGGCGGCGTGCTCGCTCACACGCTGGAGGTCTGCGCGCGCCTGGAGTTCCTTCTCGACCGCTTTCCCAAGATCTACCCCGACATCTCCCGCGCGTTCGACGAGCACCTGGCCGCGCGCGCGGCCGGCGGCGCGCCTTGGCGCGCGACGCTGATGCTGGCCGCTTTACTGCACGACGTCTCCAAGCCGGAGACCGCCCGCACAGTCGACGGCCGCCTGCGCTTTTTCGAGCACGACACCCGCGGCGCCGAGCGCGCCGCCGCGATCTTGCGCCGGCTGCGCTTCTCGCGCGAGCGCGTCGACTCGGTGGCGGCGATCGTGCGCCAGCATCTGCGCCCCGGTCACCTCGCCTCCGGCGGGCCGGTCACCGAGAAGGCCGTCTATCGCTTCTTTCGCGACCTCGGCGACGACGCGCCGGGGCTGCTCGCCGTCTGCTGGGCCGACCACGCCTCCTACATGCCCGAGCCGCGTCTGCGCCGCCTGCTCGACGCCGCGTGCGGCGACCCGCCGCGCGCGGACCTCTCGCGCGTGCGGCCGCCCGAGTCCAAGAAGACCGTCGTGCACCTGCAACTCATTTCTCGACTGCTGCGCCGCGCCTTCGACCGCGACCGCGCGCCGGTGCCCGCGCGCCTGCTCGATGGCAAGGAGGTCATGAAGCTGCTCAAAATCCCTCCGGGTCCGCGCGTGGGCGACGCGCTTGAGCGCCTGCGCGAGGCCCAGGCCGAGGGCGCCGTGCGCGACCGCGCGCAGGCGCTGGCCTTCGTGGGAAGATTGAGGCGATGACGTGTACTTTCTCATCTCGTTGCTGATCCTGTGCGCAGGCGCCGCCGCGGTCGTGACGCTGCGGCGCCGTTCGGCCGCGCTCGCCGCGCTGACCCGCAGCTACGGCGACGCCGTCCACCCGGCGACTCTGCGCGCGCTCCTGTCGGCCGGACCGGACTCGGAGCTGGTCCGCGACGGACGGTGGCTTAAAGAGCATGAACGCGAAATCTCCGAGCGCTTCCCCGGGCAGTGGGTGGCGGTCGTCGGCGGCGAGGTCGCGGCGGTGGCCGCGCGCGCCGAGGACGCGCTGAAGGCCTCGCGCGCCGCGCGCCCGGACCGCGCGCCGTTTCTGCGTCGCATGCCCTGACGCCGCCCGAGCCTGCGGACTCGCGGCGAAGGGATTTGGTATCCTCGCCTCATGGGAGGATTGCGCGCGTTCGCCGCGGAGCTCGTCGGCGCCTTCGCCATCGTCTTGGCGGGAGCGGGAGCGGCGTGCCTGGACGCCGCCACCGGCGGGCGAGTGGGGCCGGCGTGGGCGGCTCTGGCCTACGCGTCGGCCACCGCCGCGGCCTTCTACTGCTTTCCGCGCGCGCGGGGGGCCTTCAATCCGGCCGTCACCTTGGCCGAGGCCGGCGCACGGCGCCTGGACGCCGTCAGCGCGGTCTTCGCGCTCGTCGCCCAGCTCTCCGGCGCGGCCTGCGCCGGAATTTTCCTGCGCGCGATCCTTGAGGGAGGACGCCCCGCTCTGCTGGAGGCTCCGATCTACCTGGGCGCCTGCGCGCCCAACGGCGTCGGCTACCGCGCCGCGACCCTCGCCGAGGCGGTGGCGACCTTCTTTCTGGCCTGCGCGATCGCGGCCTCCCAAGCGCGTCGCCGCCGGGCGATGGGACCGCTGATGATCGGCGCGGCGGCGCTGTTCGGCGCGCTGACGGCCGGGCCCCTGACCGGCGGCGCGATGAACCCCGCGCGCGCCTTCGGCCCCGCGCTGGCCGCCGGACATTGGACGCGCCACTATGTGTATTGGGCCGGCCCGCTGGCCGGGGCCGCGCTGGCCGCCCTGCTTTCGCCCTACATCGTCGCCGAGGAGAACAACCCATGATCGCCGCTCAGCCCCTCTCGCTCAAGTCGCTGGAGTCGTCCGACGCCGACTTGGCGCTGTTCGCCCACGAGGACGCCGTCCTAGTCGGGGCCAAGGCCTTGCCGCAAGCCTTGAAAGCCGCGCTCGCGGCCAAGCTCAAGGAGGAGGCGTTCAAAGGCGGCGCCAAGGAAATCGCGCGCGTCGATCTGGAGGCGTTCGGCCGCGTGCGGCGCGTGTTCGTCGCCGGGCTCGGCCCCAAGAAGAAGGCCGGCACCGAGGCCTTCCGGCGCGCGGCGGGAAGCCTGCTGGCGGCGTTGCGCGGCAAGCGCCGCGCCGCCGCGGTGTTGTGCTCGGAGCACGCGGACGCGATCGCCGAGGGCTTGGCCTTGGCCTCCTACAAATTCGAGGAATACAAGAAGGGCGACGCCGACGCGCTGACCTCGCTGAGCCTGCTCCACTTCGACGCGGCGTCGAAGTCCGCGGCGGAGAAGGCTTGCGCGCGCGCCCAACTTCGCGCCGAGGCCGTGTTCCTGGCCCGAGACCTCGTCAACCGCGGCCCCTCGGACAAGACGCCCAACAGCCTCGCCGAACTCGCCAAGAGCTTCGCCGGCTCGGGCGTGAGCGTCGAGGTCATCGGGCCCGAGAAGGCCGCGGAACTCGGCATGGGGGCTTTCCTGGGCGTCGCGCGCGGCAGCGCCCAGCCGCCGGCGATGGTGCACATGGTCTACAGGCCCAAGTCCGGCGCCAAGACGCGCGTGGCGTTGGTGGGCAAGGGGATCACCTTCGACTCGGGCGGACTGTCGCTCAAGCCCGCGCAGTCGATGGAGGACATGAAGTGCGACATGGCCGGCGCCGCGTCGGTGCTGGCCGTCTTCAAGGTCATCGCGCGCCTCAAGCCCGCGGCCGAGGTGCACGGCATCGTCGCGGCCGCCTACAACATGCCCGGCCCCGACGCCTACAAACCCGGAGACGTACTCAAGGCGATGAACGGCAAGACCATCGAGGTCTGGAACACGGACGCCGAGGGCCGCCTGGTGCTGGCCGACGCGCTGTGCCTGGCCGCGCGCCAAGAGCCGAAGGCGATCGTCGACATGGCGACTTTGACCGGCGCGGTCGTGGTGGCTCTGGGCTCCAAGGTCGCCGGCGTCATGGGCAACGACCGCCGCCTGCTGGGCCAGGTGTCGGCGGCGGGCGCGCGCGCCGACGAGCCCGTCTGCGAACTGCCGCTGGTCGACGACTACCGGGAAAACATCAAGGGCAACATCGCCGAACTGCTGAACATCTCCAAGGTCCGCGGCGAGGCGGGCTCCATCATCGGCGGACTGTTCTTGAGCGAGTTCGTGGGCGACGTCCCCTGGGTCCACCTCGACATCGCCGGCACGGCGTTTTCCTCCGGCGACTGGTCGAGTTATTCGCCCAAGGGCGCGACCGGAGCGCCGGTGCGAACGCTCATCGAGTGGCTGGAGTCGCTGTGACGCGGCTGAAGTCCCCGCCGCCGCGCCGCGCGGCCGCAGTCGAGCCGGCGCTGGAACGCGTGGAGGCGCGCGTGCGCGAGATCCTCTCCGACCTCGGCGAGGACCCGCGCCGCGAGGGTCTGCTCAAGACTCCGCACCGCGTGGCGAAGGCCTGGCGGGAACTGACCAGCGGCCACCGCGTCGACATCGACGCGCTGATCAACGGAGCGCTGTTCACCGAGTCCTACAACGAGATGGTCCTGGTGCGCGACATCTCCTTCTACTCGCTGTGCGAGCATCACATGCTGCCGTTTTTCGGCCGCGCGCACGTGGCCTACCTACCCGACAAGAAAATCGTGGGCCTGTCAAAAATCCCGAAGCTCGTCGAGGTGTTCGCGCGCCGCCTGCAGGTCCAGGAGCGCATGACGCTTCAGATCGCCGAGACGCTGCGCGACAAGCTCAAGCCCAAGGGCGTGGCGGTCGTTTTGGAGGCGCGCCACCTCTGCATGGAGATGCGCGGCGCCGAGAGCCACCACTCGCCGACGACGACCTCGTGCATGCTGGGCGTCTTTCAGCGCGACGCGCGCACGCGCAAGGAATTCCTCGAACTCGCGCGCGCCCGGCCCGTCTAAATCACCCGAAGACGGGAGGCTCTACTTCGCCAGGCCGCGGTGCGTGCCGTCGCAAAACGGCTTGTTCTTGGACTGACGGCAGCCGCACCAAGCGACCTTCTTGGCCTCGGTCAGTTCGACGATCACCGGGGACTTGCCGGTGTTCTTGCGCGCATGCGAGCCGTCGCAATAGGGCTGGTTTTCAGACTCGCCGCAGGCGCACCACGCCTTCTTTCCGGGCTGCTCTTCGCGGACGTAGGGGGAATTCTGGATGCCGGACATTTTTTCTCCTAGACGGTCTGGCCGACTTTGGGTGCGTGGTAGAGCGCGACGTGGACTCCCGCCAAGCCCAGAGCGATCAAGATCGCCAGGCGCGGGTAGGTGAAATGCATGTTGGCATGGTTGGCGCCGAGCATGCCCACGAGCATCGGACCCGACAGGTAGGTGTTGATGCGCGAGAACTTCCCGGCCTTGGCCCGCACGGGTGCCGCCGCGTCGCCGGTGATCTTGCCCGACAGCAGGCCCTTCTGCGCGGGCCAGATGATGAACCACACGTTGAACCACATGACGACGCCGAAGGTCATGCCCCACATGATCCAGCGCGCGCGGTCGGAAAGGCCGCCCTCCATCCCCTGCAGCAGCAGGTTCGGCCCGAAGCCGGCTCCGGGCGTATAGAGGAAGATCGCGGCGAAGAGCAACAGTCCCGACAGGAATGTGATCATCGCGCCCCAGCGAAACCACCAGAGCGCGCGCGGCATCAACTGCGGGTTGACTGCCTTCTTGGCCGCGTCGTCGAGCTTGCCCTGCATCACCGAGTTGACGAAATTGAAGAAATACAGGTGTCCGATCCACGTGATTCCGGCGATCACGTGCAGCCAGCGCAACGCGAATTCGATCTGGGGCATGTTGCTCTCCTTGTCTCACGCCCCGAAGCGGGCGCGACGACGCGACAATCTAGCCAATTGAGGCGGCCGCGTCAACGGCCGGGGCGCTGCCCGGGATGCGGCGTTGCGTCGGCCTTGGCCGCCGGGTGGACGCCGCGCCTGGCCGCACGCCCGCCCGCGCCGCGGCGCGGCGCGACGACCGCCGCCCGCGCGCGCGGAGGCGCCGAGAACAGCCTCTCGCGCGCGGCCTGTCGGCGGTCGGCGGCCTCGCTCTTCCAGGCTTTCGCCGCCGCGGCCGCCATGGTCCGCACCGACGCGAACGCCGCCGCGCGCACGGCCAGCGCCGTCAGCGACCGCGGCGCCAGCGGCGCGGCGCCGGCGGCGGCCGAAGTCTCCTGGCGCGGGCCCAAGACCACGGTCTTGCCGCCCGCCGACACCTCCACTCGCCCCTCGTCGACCACGCCCACCAGCGACGGGCCGCTCTCCTCATCTTGCTCGACCAGAAGCTCCGTGCCGCGCACCGCCGCCACCGCCGCCGGCGTACGAACCTGAAGCGCCTCTCCTTGGGCGAGCTTGTCGATTTTTGCCGCCAAGGAGCCGACCTCCAGGCCGAGTTCGGTCCCGGCCAGCGACAGCGAGGTCAACGCCAATTCCGTGCCCGACGACAACGCGACGAAAACCTTGCCGTCCAGGGACAGTTGCGCCGACGACGGTCCGCCCGCGACCACGACGGAGTCGCCCTCCTCCACGGGAACGCCGGAGGAGATCGGAACCAATTGGTCGTCCGGGCGGCCGGACAAATGGACGAACACCGAGCCGGCCGCGCCCACGATCATCGCCAGGCGCGACGGAACGATCTTGGCCGCGGGCACCTCGGCCGCCGCCTCCCGGGCGGCGCGCTCGGCGCGCTCGGAAGCCTCCCGCTGCGCCATCTCCGCCAGCGCGCGGCGGCAGTCGGTCATCAAGCCCTCGTCGTTGTCGCGCAGGCAGCGCACCGCGGCGGCGCCGCGGGTGCCCGGGCACAGCAGACTCAACTCGTTTTCGCACGCCGCCGCGAGCATGGAATCGGCTCGCGCCGACGACGCCAGCCACGCCGAGACCGCCGCCGCGAGTAAAATCATGCGCGTATTATATGCGGAATGCGCGGCGGACGCCAGAGCGC
>JAJZQS010000084.1 GCA_021806745.1 bacterium | reverse complement strand
CCGGTGGCCACCTCCCGCGCCCCGTCGCCGTCCACGGCCACGACGACGTCGAGCGCGGCCAGCGCCTTGGCCGCCTCGACCCTGGCCGTGCCGGCGTCGACCGCACCCGCGTCCGCGCCGCCGCCGAGCACGCGGCTCTCGTTTTCCAGCGCGGCGCGGGACTTGACCAGCGCCAGGACCTTGGCCGCGGCCTTCGCGCGCGAGAAGCGGTCGCTCGCCTGCTCCATCTGAGACTGCCAGTTGCGCGTCTCGTCGTCGAGGTCATGAAGCTTCTCGGTGACCGCCAGCAGTGCCTGATCCTTGGGCAGGACCGCGAGCGCGTAGTAACGGAAGGTCGCGGAATTCTTCCAGCGCGCGACGATCTGCACGCCCTCGAGCACCTGCTTGGTGGTCGTGTGCACGCTCTGCGCGATCGTCTGCGTGAATGAGTTCGTTTTCGCGCCGTTTTTCGAAGAGTCGATCTCCGTTTCCGACACCGATGAATCCGCGGTGACGGTCGCCGAGAACACCGCGGCGACCTCCGCGCGCGCCCGCTCGTCGGCCGAGGCTTCGCTGTCGGCGCCGCCCACGCCCAGCACATACTGGGAGCGCGGCCAACGCGCGCTCTCGCCGTCGATCCAAGACGGACGCGGGCCGCCGGAGGAGAGGCGGCCGTGAGCGCAAGCGGTCAGCGACCCGGCGAGCAGCAGAAGATTCATTTTTTTGTTCATAGTGCCGTCCTGTCGTAGAGATAGACGCGCTCGCCCTCGCGGACGACCACGCCCTTGAACTCGTGCCGAGCGACCACCGCGCCGGAAGCGTCGCGATAGACCACGGTCACGTCGTGCGTTCCCGCGGGTAGCGCGGCGCGCGCGACGCGGTATTGCGAAGGCAGCGTCGTCCACGAGCGCGTGTCGGCGACTTCGGTGCCGGCCGCGAGCGCGTTCGATCCGATGCCGGCGAGCAACGCCTCCGGAGAGCCACGGCCGAACTTGTTGGCGACCGCGTTCGTGAACGCATGCGCGAGAACGAACTTGATCGCGGCCCGCGCGATCGCGCGGGTGCGGATCAGCGCCAGGCGCTCGGACAGATCGCGAAAGGCGATCGCCGAGACGTCCTCGACCAGTCGAGAAGACGCCGTACGGCCGCCGTCGAGGTCCAACTCCGAGGCGACGATCCGGTAGTGAGGCTGCACGAAGGCCGGAAAGGCCACCGTGATCGCGTTGCCGGCGAACCCGGCCGCGATCGCGTCACGGGCCTGGCCGGCCTGGGCTTCGGAGTCGCGCGTGGTCTGCACGGCCAGCATCGCATCACCCCAGGCCACCTGAAAGGTGCGGCTGACCTTGCGCGGCGCCAAGCCGTTGGCGTGGATGAAGACGATCTCGCCCTCGCCCGCGCCGATCAGAGGAGCGTCGGGTCCCGAGCGGTCGTTGCGTCCTCCGATGAGCTTTTCGGCTTTGTCAAAGCAGATGCGCGCGTCGTCGGGGCGCCCCTCGTCGGCATACAGCAGGCCCGAGATGTACTCGCCAAACGCGTCGTCGGAGTAGCCGGTGTGGCGGTAAACATCCGAGTACTCCTGCAGAAGGCGCACCAGGCGGCGCACTTCCACCATCGCGCCGTCCCGGTCGCCCGACAGCAGGTAGGCGAGCGCGCCGTCGACATTGGCCAGCGCGCGCTCGAAGCGCTCGCCGGCGTAATCGACCGTGTTGTCGTTGAGCAGGAGAGTGCCGGCCTCCTTGTGGATGCTCTTGGTGTAGAGTTCGTCCATGCGCCGCTCCGCGGTCGCGAAGCTCGGGATGGCGGCCTTGTCCTGGCCGGAGTCCAACTGGACCTGTCCCAGATCGAGGTAGTAGAGGACTTCGTTTTTCTTGCCGTAGGCCGTGTACTTGGCGTCCTCGATGCTCGACTGGGCGGCCCCGTAGTCGCGCGCGGCGATGTCGCGGTCGACGCGCTTGATCAGGCGCTCGGATGGCCCCGCGCACGCCGCGGCCAGCAGCGCCGCCGCCAAGAGCGCGGCCCCTCCCGCATGTCTGGACGGGAGGGGCCGCCGTACGCCGCGGTTGGTCACGCGTCTACCAGGAGGCCGCGGGCCTCTCGATGAATTTCTTGAGCTTCTTCTGGCCGACCCAGACGATCTCGTTGGTGCGCATGTTCACCAGCTTCAGGTCGATCTGGTAGAACACCACCGAGCGGCCGCCTTCCTGATCGACGATCGAGTTGATCACGCCGTCGAGCATGAAGTTGGCCCCGTTTTCCTGGCCGTTGGCGTTGCGCGTGTCGGCCGAGGCGTTGAGGTCCTGATCCTGACGCTCCGCGCGCACCGCGCCGCGCTCCTTCGAGGAGGCGACGAAGTCCACCTTGCCCGAGTTGATCAGCGCGCGCTGCAGATCCTCGACGAAGGTGTCGGTGGCGATGTGCTCTTGCGAGCGGTTGCGCACGCCGCCGACGATCACCGTGGGATTTTTGCCCAAACTCGACTGCGCGTTGGCCAACCAAGGCCGCGACAGACAGTCCGAGATCATCTCCTGGGCCGTCAGCCGCGAATCCGTGTCGTTCCAGCGCCCGCTGATGTCCTTGACGGCATCCGGGTTCATGCGCGTGACGCTCGTGGCGCAGGCCGAAAGGGCCAGCGCCGCGGCGCACGCGGCGAAGGCGGCGGACCTCATGTCAGTGCTTGGCCTCTTCGGCCGAGAGGTCGTCGAACGCCTTGTCGGCGTTGGCCTTCACATAGTCGCGCAGCTTGCTGTCGAGCTCCTTGGAATCGGCCAGGCTCTGCTGGACGGAGGCCATGTCGAGCTTGACGAGCGCGTAGACGACGTTGTTCTGGCGGTCCACCCAGTGGTCGACCGGGATCGCGCCGTGCAGCGTGAAGCGCGCGAAGTTCTTGAAGGTCTGAGAGACCATCTGCTCCTCGCTCGACTTCGACATGTCGCCGGCCGTGATCGAAGCCTCATAGTCCTTGCTGAGCACGGCCACGTAGGAGTTCATGATCTTGGCCAGGTCCGCGCGGCCGCGGTCGTCGGCGGCCGAGCGCGCCAGCGGGATGTTGCGCACGCCCTCGACGGCGCCGACACCGTAGAAGACCTGCTTGCCGGTCTCGTCCTTGAACGCGCCCGAGCCCTTGTTCACCCAATCCGGGGCGTTGTCGGCCACGGGGGAGCTTTTCGGATGCGCGCAGGCGCCGAGCACGAAGGCCGCGGCGGCGGCGGCGGCGAGGCGAGTGAGTCGCTTCATGGTGATGTTCCTCCTAAAAAAGTCTCTGCGCGCCGAAGCCCGAAGCGTCGTCCGCGCAAGTCCCAGTCTAACAGACGGGGGAGGGGGTGTCAAGCAAACCGCGTGTCAAGACGGTCACAGCGCGGCTGCCGCCCATTATTGTAGGATGGCGCCCATGGCCGACGCGCGAAACCTGATTTGGCTGGATCTGGAGATGACGGGGCTGGACCCGGACAAGGACGCCATCCTCGAGATCGCCACCGTCGTCACCGACGGGCAGCTCAACGTTCTGGCCGAAGGCCCCTGCCTGGCCGTTCATCAGCCGGACGCGGTGCTCGACGGCATGGACCCCTGGTGCGTGGAGCAGCACGGCAAATCGGGGCTCACGCGCCGCTGCCGCGAGTCCAAGACTTCCGTGCTCGACGCGCAGGCGCGCACGCTGGAGTTTTTGGCGCCGCTGTGCGCGCCGGGCAAGTCGCCGCTGTGCGGCAACACGATCGGCCAGGACCGGCGCTTTCTCGTGCGCTACATGCCGCGGCTGCACGACTTCTTTCACTACCGCTCGATCGACGTGTCCTCGATCAAGGAACTGGTCTCGCGCTGGTATCCCGAGGCCAAGTACCAGCACGCGAAGACCAAGCAGCACCTATCGCTGGCCGACGTGCACGAGTCCATCGAGGAACTTCGCCACTACCGCAAGACCGTCTTTCGCTGAACGCCCGCCGCGTCAGTTGCCGGTCGATTTGCGATCCGCGTGCGCGCCCAGTCCTTCGCAGGCGCAGTGCTCGGGGTGGGGCTGGCCTTCGCGCCAGCCGTCCTTTTCCAGCTCGACTTTGACCCAGCAGGGGTAGCACAGCATCAGGCGGTTGATCGGCTTGTTCTCGCCGCAGCGCCGGCACAGACCGTCGGTCGGCGGCTTGCGCTTCATCAGCTTGCGCAGATCCGGCTCTTCCTCCGGCTTTTCGCGCGGCTCGGTCTCGACTTGAGGACCCTCGATGACGAGGTCTTGCTCCAGGATTTCGGTCATGGTGGCGTCAGCGGCGCTCGGCGCCGTGCTCCCGCATTAGTTTGGTCACTTCATACGGCAGGCTGAAATGCTCGGTCTCCTCCACGGTCTCGAGCTCCTCGACCGCGGCCACGCCGTAGCGCTCGCGCGCGAGCGCGACCACTTCCTGGACCAGGATCTCCGGCGCCGAGGCGCCGGAGGTCAGGCCCAGGGTCTTGACGCCCTCCAGCCACTCGTCTTTGATGTTGGCGGCGCGCTCGATCAGATAGGAGCGGATGCCCTTGGCGCGCGCCACCTCGCACAGGCGATTCGAATTCGAGCTGTTGGGCGCGCCGAGCACCAGCAAGGCGTCGACTTTCGGCAGCATCGCCTTGACCGCGTTCTGGCGGTTCTGGGTCGCGTAGCAGATGTCGTCTTTCTTGGGCGGGGAGAGCTTGGGGAAGCGGCGCTTGAGCGCGGCCACGATCTCGCGCGTGTCATCGAGCGAGAGCGTGGTCTGAGTCAGGTAGGCGATCTTGTCGGGGTTCTTGACCTCGACGGTCTCCGCCTCCTTGACGTTGCCGACCACCAGCATGTGCCCGGGGGCCTCGCCGAGAGTGCCGATGGTCTCCACGTGGTCGCGATGGCCGATGAGGATGATCGTGTAGTCGTTCTTGGCCAGCGCGATGGCCTCCAAGTGTACCTTGGTCACCAGCGGGCAGGTGGCGTCGATGATCTTGAGCTTGCGCGCCTTGGCCTGCGACACCACATCGGGCCCCACCCCGTGCGCGGAGAAGATCAGCCAGGAGCCCTCGGGGACCTCGTCGAGTTCCTCGACGAACACCGCTCCTTTCTTGCGCAGTTGGTCGACGACGTAGCGGTTGTGGATGATTTCGTGGCGGACATAGACGGGGCTTCCGCACAGCTCCAGGGTCTTTTCGACCACGTCGATGGCGCGCACCACGCCCGCGCAAAACCCGCGGACCTTGGCGAGGATGAGCTTGTCGATCTTGATCTGCGACGGAGCTTGGGGGGTCATGGCGTCTCCTGGATTAGACGAGATTCTTGGATTTGCTGGGCACCCACGCGGCGATTTTCTCGGCGATCTTGGGCGCGGACAGGCCGACCGCGTCGTAGAGCAGGTGCGGCGCTCCGTGCTCGACGAACGCGTCGGGCAGGCCCAAGCGCAGGACCTCGGCACGGCCGGGGGTGAGGGCTTCCAGCACCGCGGAGCCGAAGCCGCCCTGGAGGACGTTGTCCTCGACGGTGACCAGGCGCGGGGTCTTGGCCGCGCACTCTTTGAGCAGTTCCATGTCCAAGGGCTTGACGAAACGCATGTTGATCACGCCGCACGACACGCCCTTGTCCTCCAGCATCTGCGCGGCCTCAAGCGCGGGGTGCACGCGGTTGCCCACGGCAAGGATGGTGACGTCCGTGCCGTCTTTCAGGCGCACGCCCTTGCCGATGGGCAGTTCCTTGAGTTCGGGATCCATCGACACGCCCACGCCGTTGCCGCGCGGGTAGCGGATGGAGACGGGGCCGTTGAAGCGGATGGCGGTGTGCAGCATGTGCCGAAGCTCGTTTTCATCGGCGGGCGCCATCACGGTCATGCCCGGGATCATGCGCAGATACGAGAGGTCGAACACGCCGTGGTGCGTAGGGCCGTCCTCGCCCACCAAGCCGGCGCGGTCCAGGCAGAACACGACCGGCAGCTTCTGCAGGCAGACGTCATGCTCGATCTGGTCGTAGCCGCGCTGAAGGAACGTCGAGTAGATCGCGACCAGGGGCTTGTAGCCTTCGCAGGCCAAGCCCGCGGCGAAAGTGACCGCGTGTTCCTCGGCCAGTCCCACGTCGAAGTAGCGGCGGGGGAACGCGTCGCGAAAAGCGTCCATGCCGGTGCCCTCGGGCATGGCGGCGGTGATGCCGACGATGCGCGGGTCTTTCTCGGCCTCGGCGACCGCGGCCTTGGCGAACACGGAGGTGTAGGTGGGCGGCGGCGCCTTGGTCACCGGCGCCTTCAGGAACTTGGCGGTGGCCACGTCGAACTTGCCCGGGCCGTGCCAGGTGTATTGGTCCTGCTCGGCGGGCGCGTAGCCCTTGCCCTTCTTGGTCACGCAGTGCACGAGGATGGGACCCTTGAGCTTCTTGACGTGTTCGAAGACTTTCGCCAGTTGGACGACGTCGTGGCCGTCCACGGGTCCGAAGTACGAGAAGCCCATCTCCTCGAAGAGCATGCCCGGAAAGAGCAGGACCTTGGCGCGCTTGGCCACGCGCAGGATGCTCTCGCCCCAGAACTGGAAGCGGGCGAGGAACTTCTTGACCGAGTGCTCCGCGTCGCGCACGGCGCCGAGGGTGAGCAGCTTGGACAAGAAGGCGCCCAGGGCTCCCACGCGGTTGGAGATGAACATCTGATTGTCGTTCAAGACCACGATCAAGTCGGTCTGCACCTGGCCGGCGTTCTGCAGGCCTTCGTAGGACTCGCCGCCGGTCATGCAACCGTCGGAGACGATGGCCACGACCTTGGTCTTGTCGCCCTTGAGGTCGCGCGCCACGGCCATGCCCAGAGCCGCCGAGATCGCGGTGGACGCATGGCCTGCGCCGAAGGAGTCATACGGGGACTCGTTGCGCTTGAGAAATCCCGAGAGGCCGCCGAACTGGCGGATGGTGTTCATCCGCTCGCGGCGCCCGGTGAGCACTTTGTGGCCGTAGGTCTGGTGGCCGGTGTCCCAGACGAGCTTGTCTTTGGGCGTGTCGAAAACGTAGTGGAGCGCCACGGTGATGTCGGCCGCGCCCAGGCTCGAGGCCAGGTGTCCGCCAAGTTTGGAGACGGTCTCCACGATGAAGGCGCGCATCTCGCTGGCGACCTGAGGCAGTTGCTCGACCTTGAGTTTCTTGAGGTCTGCCGGCGAGTCGATCTTGTTCAACAGTTCCATGGTCACTTGTCCCGCTCGATGATGTAGTCGGCCAGCTCATGCAAGACGGCCGCGCGCGCCCCAAACGATTTCAGGTGCGCGTGCGCCATTTCCACGAGCGCGCGGGCCTTCGCGCGCGCTCCGTCCACGCCGTAGAGCGAGGCGTAGGTCAACTTGTCGTTGTCCCTATCCGAGCCTTTCTTGCCGAGCTTCTTCTTGTCGCCGACCACGTCGAGCACGTCGTCGGCGATCTGGAAGGCCAATCCCACGCATTCCCCGTAGGAGCAAAGCGCCTCGCGCTTGGTCTTGGAGGCGCCGGCAAGCAACGCGCCGGCGTCCAGGCTGGCGATGATCAAAGCACCGGTCTTGCGTCGGTGCACCGCCTCCAGCATGCGCGCGGCGGCGGCCTTGGAGAGCTTCTTGGTCATGCCTTCCGCCGCGAGGTCCGCGACCTGGCCTCCGACCATGCCCTCGGCGCCCGCGCCGAAGGCGATCAGGCGCACCAGTTCCGCGCACGCGGCCCCGTTCAGCTTGAGCTCCGCGGCGTTGTGCGCCGCGGCCTCGAAAGCCTTCGTCAAAAGCCCGTCGCCGGCGAGTATGGCCAGCGCCTCGCCGAACACCTTATGATTGGTCGGCTTGCCGCGGCGCAGGTCGTCGTCGTCCATGGCCGGCAGGTCGTCGTGGATCAGGGAATACGTATGGATCATCTCAAGGGCCGCCGCCGTCTTCAGCGCCTTGCGCGGCGCCAGGCCGCACGTCTCCGCGGCGGCGAGCACGAGGGTGGGCCGCAAGCGCTTGCCGCCCGCGAACAGCGAGTAGCGCATGGCCTTGCGCAAAGTCTCCGGGAGATCGGGGGTGGGGGCGAGGAGCTTCTCGATGGCCTCGTCGACCAACGCGGTGTTCTTGTCCATGGCGCGAGCCAGCGTCGTGTTCAAATCGCCTCCAGGTATGCCTTCAAAAACCGAGACAGCGTCTTCATCGCGCGTCCGGTCCGCAGTCCCACGCCGATCATGCCGGGCAGGCTTGCCGCGTGCGTCAGCGCGAACTTCGCCAAGGACGCCGCGTCCTCGCCTTGCGGCGCGTCGCCGGGCAGTTCCTCGTCCAGCTCGTCTAAAACCACGCGCACGCCGATGGCCGGCGCCTTCGGCGACGCCCAGCGCTTGACCGCCGCCGTCTCCATGTCGCACGCCACCGCGCGCTGCTCCACGCCCAGCTTCTTCTTCATCTCCGGCTTCAAAACGATATTCGTGTGCAGTATGCGCCCGAAGTGAAACGCCAATCCCAGATTCTTCGCCGTCTCGCGCAGCGGCCGCACGAAATCCATCTCCACTTCGGCCGGATCGGCGACGACGTCTCCCAAATGCACGTCCGGATTCATCGCCCCGCAAAGGCCCGCGCTCAGCACCAGCCCGAAGTCGGCCGCGACGAAATCCTTGGCCAAAACCGCGGAGGTCTTGATCGCCCCCATGCCGGTCTTGAGCAGCACCACGCGCCGGCCGCCCAAGTTGCCTTCCCAGCGCCCGTCTCCGGAGGGGGAAAGCCGCAAGCCCTTCGCGAGCGGCTGAGCCTCCCATTTCGTCGCCGCCGTGATGAGAACGGGCGTCTTCGGGAGCTTGATCTGGGGCGTCTCGGGCGATTCTTCCATCAACTGGGCCATCCCGTCTATTATCCCATTTTTTTGCCCTGTTTTAGAGCAGTTATCGACGAGGGGAAGTTGTGTCCGGGGTTAACCTCCGCGCGTAAGGCTGAAGGCTTTCTCTATGGTCGCCATGGCGATGAAGAGTTTCTGCGGATGCTCGGCGAGGGAAGCGAACTCGTGATGCCGGTAGAATTCGAGGGCGGCCGCGTCGATGGCTTCGGCCACGACTCCGGCCGAGGCGACTTGCTTGGTGTTCTTCCAGCTTCGCCAGAGCGCGTCCATCAGCAATAGACGCCCGAGCTTTTGTCCGCGATGCTCGCGGCTGACAGCCAGTCTCCCAAGCAGAGTCGCCGGAAGAAGCGGATATTTGGGAAGCTTCTTCGCGACCTGAGGCGGCAGATCCGTCAGCCGGATTCCGTAGGCGGAAAGCGTGTAGTAACCGACGACGCGCTTGGCGGCATCCACCATCACGAATGGCGCGGCGACCCTGCGCCGGGCGTCTTGACCTGCCTGGACGCGCAGGTACGCGTCAAGCTGCGCAACGCCGCATGAAAAAGACGCGCGATCGTGATCTGCCAGAGGCTCGAATGTGTATGAAGAAGGCGCGGGACTCACTATCGGCCAAGAGCTTTCTTGTAGTGACGCGCCGCCGCGCGAAGGACGGGGCCGGGTTCGGCGGGATTAAGAATCGCGTCCACGAATGATTCGGTTTCACGCACGGTCATGATCAGCATGGCGCGCTCCTCGATCGTGCGCTCTGCGGCGGATTCAGCGCTGCTCAAAACGAAGTCGGTCATCGTGCGGCCTTCGATATCCGCCGCGCGCTGAATCAGCCGCTTTTGGTCTTCATTGAGACGCGCGTCGAAGCGGAACGCCTTCGCTTTTGGGACCGAACGCTTGCGTGGGGACTTCATCATGGTCGCCATTTAATTCACCTCTGCCCATATTGTACGGCTAATACCCGTACACGTCAAGGGCAGTCTTGACCTTGACGGGCAAGGAGGTCCGTATTACAATATCGCGGTATGAGTCATACAATCACTGTTCGTCTTACGGACGAGCTTGCGAAATGGCTCTCCTCCGCCGCTCGAAGAGCGCGGCTGCCGCAGGGACGCATCGTGCGCGACCAACTGGAAAAGGGGCGCGCCGCGGAAAAGCATGGATATATGCTTTTGGCCGGAGCGTTTGACAAGCCCGCGGATCTCTCCAGCCGGCGCGGGTTCTCCCGAAAATGAAAGGGATCGCGGACACGGGATTTCTCGTGGCCTTCGCCAATCGTCGAGACCGCCATCACGATTGGGCCGTGGAGTTGGCCCGCCAAGCCTCGACTCCCTTGCTCACTTGCGACGCGGTGTTGGCCGAGACCGCGTTTCACTTGGAAGACGCGGCCTACGTGCTCTCCTTGGCGAGGGAGGGGCTTGTCACCACGGCCATCGACGTGGTCCAGCAGCTCCCGCGGCTCCTTCAGATCGCTCAGCGCTTCGCCGACCGCAAGCCCGACCTCGCGGACGTCTGCCTGATCCGGCTGAGCGAACTCTACCCCAAGCACGCGGTGCTGACCGTGGACGCGGCGGATTTCCGCGTCTACCGCCGCAATCGCAACGACTCGCGGCCCATCGTCATTGCGCCGGGCTTGCGCTAAACGGCGGTCTTTGAACGGACGTAGCCGTTGGCGGTGAACCAGTCGGCGGCGTCTTTCAAGGCAAGGCGCGCCGCGCGCGACTCGTAGCCTAGGTCGCGCCGGGCTTTGGCGGAGGAGAACCACATGTAGTGCTTGGCCATCTTGATGGCGTCGAGGGGAGCCATGGGCTCGACGCCGCGCAGGCGGGCGATGGCGGTGTCGACGGCGCCGAAGGCGTAGGCCACCGCGTAGGGAGTCTTGAAGCGCGGGGCGGCGCGGCCCGTGACGGCGGCAAGCTCGTCGAGGACGCCCTTGAGCGTGAGGTTTTCGCCGCCCAGGATGTAGCGTTCCCCAATACGGCCCTTCACGGCCGCCAACCAGTGACCCATGGCGACGTCGTCGACGTGGACGATGTTCATGCCGGTGTCGATGTAGGACGGCATGCGGCCGTTGAGGAAATCCACGACGATTTTGCCGGTGGGCGTGGGCTTGATGTCCCGCGGGCCGATGGGGGCGGCGGGGTTGACGACCACGACGGGCAATTTCTCCACGCGGGCCAGCTTGCGCGCGAGAACGTCGGCCAGGAATTTGGATTTCTTGTAGACGCCCACGATTTCATCAACGGAAGAGTATTCGCTGGTTTCGTCGACGGGAGTGTGATCTTCGGGGACTTTCACGGCGGCCACGGAAGAACAGTGGACGATTTTTTCGGCGCCGGCTTTCGCGGCGGCGCGAATCACCGACTCGGTGCCGTCCACATTGGCGCGGTACATGTCCGCGGGGTTGGGAACCCAGATCCGATAATCCGCGGCCACGTGAAAGACGTAACGACAACCTTTCACGCCGGCTTCGATGGAGGAACAGTCGGCCAGGCCGCCCTCGACGATTTCAACGGATAAACCGTCCAGGTTTCTTCGGTCGGAACCTTTTCTGGCGAGGGCCTTAACGGCAAGACCTTTCTGCAAAAGCAGACGGGCGAGACTGGCTCCGACAAAGCCCGTCCCGCCCGTCAGGAACGCCGAATCCACCTAGCTCTTGGCGCCGACCGGCGTCTTCTTCTCCTCGCGCGCCACCTGCTCTTCATAGGTGCCGGTGCGGTCGTAGGACGCCTGAACTTTCTTGGGCGCCTTGATCGACGCGAAGTCGGCCACCAGTTCGAAGAATCCCGACACGCTGCCGAAGGCCTCCGCCACCGAGGTCGGCTCGAAGCCGCAGTGCGTCATGCAGTTCGCGCACTTGGGGTTGCCCGACGCGTGGCCGTACTTGGACCAATCGGTGGTTTCCAGCAACTCGCCGTAGGTTTTTGCGTAGCCGCCCTCGTTCATCAGGTAGCACGGCCGCTGCCAGCCGAACACGTTGCGCAGCGGGTTGCCCCACGGCGTGCAGTCGTAGTCCCGCTTTCCTTCGAGAAAGTCCATGTAGAACGGCGAGTGGTTGAATGCCCAGCCTTGCTTGCGCCAGTCCTTCAGCGCTTCCTTGAACCAGGCCTTGGTCTGTTCGTTTTTGAGGAACAACTGCTGCTGCGGAGCCTTCTCATAGGCGTAGCCGGGCGAGATCATCATCCCGTCCAGGCCCATCGCCATGTTCTCGTCGAAGAAGCGCCTGAACTCCTGGGCGTCCTCGCCCTGGAAAATCGTGGAGTTGGTCATCACCGTAAATCCCTTGGACTTGGCGAGCTTGATCGCCGACACCGCCGTCTTGTAGACGCCCTCTCTACAGACCATCCGGTCGTGGGTCTTCTCGACTCCGTCAAGATGGATCGAGAAAATCAGATACGGGCTGGGCTTGAAGCGGTGCAGGTTCTTTTCCAGCAACAGCGCGTTGGAACACAGATAGACCACCTTCTTGCGCGCGATCATCCCCTCGACGATCTTGTCGATCTCGGAATGGACCAGCGGCTCGCCGCCGGCGATGGAGACCACGGGCGCCCCGCACTCCTCCACGGAGTCGAAGCACTCCTGCGGCGTCAGGCGCTTGCGCAAGATGTCGGTGGGATACTGGAT
The DNA here is from genome assembly GCA_021806745.1 of bacterium. Classification (GTDB taxonomy): domain Bacteria; phylum Elusimicrobiota; class Elusimicrobia; order UBA1565; family UBA9628; genus GWA2-66-18. The sequence goes on along the minus strand of JAJZQS010000084.1, from coordinate 95 downwards.
CTTGCCGCAGCCCGCGCATTCCAGGTTGCAGGCGAACAGAGGTTCCAGCATCATCACCAACGGATACTTCTGCACGCCCTTGATCTTGCGAGAGA
>JAJZQS010000083.1 GCA_021806745.1 bacterium | reverse complement strand
CCGTCACGCGCGCGCCCGCCGCCAGCAGAGGCCGCGTGAGCGCCCCCGCGCCCGGGCCGATCTCGAGCACCGGCACGCCGGGCCCCGCGCCGCACGCGACGACGATCGCTTCCAGCGCCGCGGGATCCTTGAGGAAGTGCTGTCCGAGCTTCGCGCCCACGAAATCAGCTCTCGGCTTCCGCGCGCCGGCGCAGAAGATCGACGCCGACCTTCCACACATCGCCGGCGCCCAAGGTCAGCACCGCGTCTCCGGGCCGCAGCTGTCGCGCCAGCTCAAGCGCCCCGGGAAACGGCGCGCAGTCCACGCCTGCGCGGCGCGCGGAATCCACGATGAGCTTTGACGACACCCCGGGAATCGGATTCTCTCCGGCCGCGTAGACGCCCATGACGTAAACCCGGTCGGCGGCGGAAAGCGCGGGTCCGAAGCGAGAGGCCAAGAGCTTCGTGCGCGTGTAGCGGTGCGGCTGGAAAATCACGATCACGCGCCGGGCTTTCCATAGGCCGGCGACCGCGGCCAAGGTGGCCGCGACCTCGGTGGGGTGATGCCCGTAGTCGTCGATGAACTCGACGCCGCCGGCCGAGCCCAGTCGATCGAGCCGGCGCCCGACGCCGCTGAACTCGGACAAGCCGCGGGCAAGCCGAGCCGGGTCGAAGCCCAGGAAGTGGCCGACCGCGAGCGCGCCGAGCGCGTTGAGCGCGTTGTGGCGCCCGGGCACGCGCAGGCGCAGGGTCAGAGCGCGACGGCCAAGGTGCAAGACCTCGCACGACGAGCCGTCCTTGCCCAGCGCCAAGTCCCGCGCGCGCCAATGCGCGCGGGGCGTGAAGCCGTAGGTGACGACCGCACGCTCCACGCGCGGGATCAGCGCCGCAAGCGCCGGGTCGTCGGCGCACAGCACCGCCGCGCCGTAGAACGGCAGGCGGTGCAGATGTTCGACGAAGGCCTCGCGCAAGCGCGCGACGGTTCCGTAGTGATCGAGGTGGTCGTCGTCGACGTTGGTCACGACCGCCGCCAGGGGATTCAGGAACAAAAACGAGCCGTCGGACTCGTCGGCCTCCGCCACCAGGTAGTCGCCCACGCCCAGGCGCGCGTTGGCGCCGATGTTCTTGAGGCGGCCGCCGATGATCATCGTCGGGTCGGCCCCGGCCGCGCGCAGGGCCAGCGCGGTCATCGAGGTGGTCGTCGTCTTGCCGTGGCTGCCGGCCACGGTCACGGTTTTTTTAAGCCGCCCGAGTTCGGCGAGCATCTGCGCGCGCAAGACCACGGGAACGCCGCGCCGACGCGCGTCGACGACCTCGGGATTGTCCGCGGCCACCGCCGAACTGACCACCACCGCTTGCGCTCCGCGCGCGCGCCCCGCCGCGTGACCCACGAACACGCGCGCGCCCAAGGACTCCAGCCTGCGCGTGACCTCGCTGGCCTTGAGGTCCGAACCGGTGACCTCGTAGCCGAGATTCAAGAGGACCTCGGCGATGCCGCTCATGCCCGCGCCCCCGATCCCGACGAAATGGATCCGGCGAACGAACTCGCTCATGGGACCGCCGCCGCGCCTCGCGCTCAATCGCCGTCTCCATCGCCGCCCACGCCGCCCGAATCGCCGGAATCGCCGGAACCTCCGGAGCCGTCGGAGCCGCCGCCTCCGGCGCCGGCATCGCCCGCGTCGCCGGCGCCGGAGGCGTCCGGGCCGTCACCGTCGCCGCCGTCGTCGGCCGCCGCGGGGGCGCTGGCCGGGCGGGTGAGCCAGGCGATGCCGTCGGCCGCGGCCTTGTTCTTGGGATCGATGGACAACACGCGCCTGAGCGCCGCGATCGCGCCCGCCTCGTCGCCGCTGATCGCCTCGGCCACGCCAAGGCCCAGCCACGCCGGCACCGAGCGCGGGTCCAATTGCGTGGCGCGCTCGAAGGCCGCTCCCGCGCGCTGGCCCTCGCCTACCGACACGTGCGCAAGCCCCATGGCCGTCCACCAGTCCGCGTCGTTGGGATGCTCCGGCTTGTCGCCTCGATCGGGCAGAACCTCGGCCACCAGCGCCATCCAGCCCGTGCCGATCACCCACAACCCCATGTCGTTGCCGACTTGGCGAGGCTCGTAAATGACCTTCGGCGCAGTCGCGGCGTCGGAACGCGCCTCGTCGGTCGGATGCGAGTAGGTCAGGTTCATCCCCAAGCGAGCGTCGGAGTCGGGCGGGGCGCTTTTCATCACCTGGTGGAGGTCGGACATGATCTTTTGAATCTGCTGCTCGCGGCCGGCGGCGTCGGAGGCCGTCAGCGGGTAGTCGCGCCGCACCGTCTTGGCGGTCTCTCCCGAATCGCCGCCGTTGGCGGCCGCCAAAGCCTTCTTCAGGCTCGAAGTCTCGCCGGGGCCCTCCTTGACGAGCTTGGGCTTGGGCAGGAACACCGCGTCGATGTGCAGCACCGCCGACTGATCCAGCGGCACGCGGCGCAGGTTCTTCTCGAAAAGCGACAGCGGGTCGTTGGGGTCGGACGCCCGCGCGGAATCGGGCTTCTTGTCTTGCGACGAAGGCTTCTTGCCCCCGCCTTCGGGGGCCTTCTGCCCGCTCTTGCCGCCCGAATAGGCCACCGACAGTTGCAGTCCTCCCGCTCCTCCCTCGGGCGTGAGTCGGAACGCTTTCTCCAAGATGGAACGCGCCTTCTTGCGCTGGCCGTCTTCGATCAGCAAGCGCGCCAGGCGCATGCGCGCCACCGCGTCGCCGGGCTTGAGGTCCACGGCGCGCTCGAGAGTGGAGATCGCGTTCCTGCTCTCGCCCATGCGGTCCTGCGCGCAGCCGAGCTCAAGCATGGCGTCCTCGTAGTTGGGTTGCTGATCGAGGGCCGCCTGGAACTCCCGCGCGGCGTCGGGATCGCGGCCGAGCTTTCGATAGAGAGTGCCGATCTGGAAGTGGTAGAGCGCGTTTTTGCCGTCGAGCTCCAGCGCCTTGCGAAAGCAGTCGAGCGCGCCCTGGTAGTCGCCGCGGCCCTCGATGACCGAGCCCAAGTCCATCTGCGCGTCGGCGCGCGTGGGGTCGAGCTCGGCGGCGCGCCTGAACTCGCGCTCGGCCGAAGGCGCGTCGCCCTTCCAGCCGTAGGAGATTCCCAGGAGCAGATGCGCCTGGGAACTGGCCGGGTCGAGCTCCAGCGCTTTCTTATAGGACAAAATCGACTCGTCGACCATCCCGTTCCAGTATTGCGCCACGCCGAGCATCAACCGGGCGGCGGGATCGTTCGGGTCCACCGACACCGCGTGCCGCGCGATGTGCAACGCCGAGCCGTAATTCTTGTTCTCCAAATCGGCGTCGGCCTCGCGCAGTTCGTTGTGCGCCTGCGCGGCCATGATCTGGTCCCAAATCGTCTGAGAGCCGGGCTCGGGGTCCGTGCGGTCGGCGCGCGCGAGAGAGGCCAGGGCCAGCGCCAGCAAGACCCCGGCCAGCGCGCGCAGACGCGGCAATATCGCGCGCAGCGCGCGCCCCCGGTGGCTCATCGCGTTTTTCTCGTCGCCCGTCATTTCGGCGAGCGTGCGCCCTCCAGGCGGGGCGAACAGCGGGTCGTAACCGAAACCGCCGGCGCCGCGAGGCGCGCGGACGATCGCACCCTCCAAGATTCCTTCGGCCGTCTCGACGCCGCCCTCGGGCGAGGCCAGCGCCAACACCGTGCGAAAGCGCGCGGCGCGGCGATCGTCGGCGACGCCCTCCATCTCGCGCAGAAGCTTGGCGCAGTTGTCGGCGTCCGAACAACCCGGGCCCGCCCAGCGCGCCGAGTAGACCCCCGGCGCGCCGCCCAGAGCCTCGACCTCGAGGCCCGTGTCGTCGGCCAGCGCCCAAGCCCCGCACGCCCGCGCGGTTTCCACCGCTTTCTTGACCGCGTTGCCTTCGATGGTCGCGCGATCCTCGACGACCTCGGCGACGCCGGGAAAAGCGTCCAAGCTCTCGCAGGCCGGTTCGCCCGCGAGCATGCGCGCAAGCTCCGTGACCTTGTGCGCGTTGCGCGTGGCGAGCACGAGTCGAACCTGGCGGGGCACGGTCTCGTATGTTATCATTTTGCCCGTGAGCCCCGTCCGGAGCGCTTTCGCGGCCCTGCTGCTTCTCGCCTTCTGCGCGTGCGCCAGGCCCCTCCAGCCGGAGGACGACTCGGACGCCGCCATCCGCGCCCGCATCGAGACGATCGTGCGGGGCCGCGCGGACATGGACTTGAGCCATGTGACCATCGACGTCTACTCGCGCGTGGTCACCATCACCGGCATCGTGCCCGCGACCGACCAGCTCAAGCAGTTGAAGCGCCTCATCGACCGCGTTCCCGGCGTCGAGCAGATCATCGACAACGTCGTCGTCGGCGACTAGTGCGCGACGCGCTGCTGGGCTGGTATCGCCGCCATCGCCGCGACATGCCCTGGCGTCGCGAGGTCTCTCCCTATCGGACCTGGGTGTCGGAGATCATGCTCCAGCAGACCACCGTGGCCGCGGCGACGCCCCGCTTCGAGGCATTCGTCCGCCTATTCCCCGACCCGGCCGCGCTCGCGCGCGCGAGCGAAGACGAGGTTCTCGCGGCCTGGGCGGGGCTGGGCTACTACGCGCGCGCGCGCAACCTGCGCCGCGCGGCGCAGGAAATCGTCGCCCGCCACGGTGGGAAGTTCCCGTCCGACCCCGAAGCGGTGCTGGCGCTTCCGGGCGTCGGCCGCTACACGGCCGGCGCGATCTTGTCGATCGCCTTCGGCCTGCCGCATCCGGTCGTCGACGGCAACGTGATCCGGGTTTTTTCGCGGCTGTTCGGCCTGCGCGCGCGCGCCAAGGACCCCGCGCTCGCCGCCGAGGTCTGGCGCCGCGCCGCGAAGCTCCTGCCGCCGGAGGCTCCCGGAGACTGGAACCAAGCGCTGATGGAGCTTGGCGCCACCGTCTGCACTCCCGAAAACCCAGACTGCGCGCGCTGTCCGCTGAAGCGAAGCTGTCTCGCGTTTCGCGACGGCGCGCAGCGCGAACTTCCCCTGCCCGAACCGCGGCGAACGCCCACGCCCGTTCGCTGGACCTGCCTATGGATCGAACGCGGTGACGAAGTTCTGCTTTGGAAGCGCTCGCCGCAAGAGCGCCTGCTCAAGAACCTCTGGGGGCTGCCCGAGGCCGGGCGCGTCGAAGCGCGCCTCGGCGCGACGCTGGCGCGGGTTCGGCACTCGATCACGCACCACGCGCTTGAAGTCGAACTGCGCGCGGCGACGCTGCCCACGCCGGCCGCGCTCGCGCCCGCGGCGCGCTGGACCCCGCGCGCGCGGCTGCGGGACGCGCTGGTGTCTTCGCTTTGGCGCAAGCTCGTGGACGCCGAGGGCCGCCCCCGCCGCGCCGCGCGGGCTTAATCCAGTTCCTCTCCCCGCGCCTCCGCCGACAGCGCGTTCCAATCGCGGACGCGGATAGTGCCGCGGCCGGTGGTCAGCACGCCGCGGCGGCGCCAATGCGCCAGCGCGCGAAACACCGTCTCCGGGGCCGCGCCCACCCATGCCGCCATCGCGTGGCGCGTGGCCGCGATGTTGTCGCTGCCGGCCGCCCGCAGTTCAAACAAGCGTCGCGCCAGACGCGCGCGTACGCCCAACCGCGCGTCTCGGATCGAGCGCCTCAACGAACCGAGGCGGCGCGCGCAAAGCTCGCAGGACGCCCGCGAAAACGCGGGCGAGCGTTGAAAAGCGGAGAAAAAGGCGGAGTCCGGCACGCGTACGGCGCGAGCGTTCGTCTCGGCGATCGCGCTGCACTGGTAGCGGTCCACCGCTCCCGCGATCCGGCAGCAAATGCCGAAAATCTGCCGCGGGCCCAATCTCTCGATTTGGAACATCCGCGAATGCGCGACAAACGTCAAAATTCGCACGCGGCCGCCCGCAAGAACCCACGCCGCCGCCGAACGCTCCCCTTCCAAAAAAATCTGCGCTCCCGCTTCATAATCGCGGATTTGAGCCGTCGCCGCCAACGCCGAAATCTCGCTTTCGGCAAGCACCGAAAACGGGAAGGCCGCCGCCAACGCTTCGGCCGCCTCACGCCGCGATGCTTTTTCGCCCACTTTCATCAAACAGCCTCGTGATGCAACGTTCCATCACCTTCTTCACCTCCCGATTCCGCCAGGACGTCCGCGCGCAGTCGGACCGCGAGCCTGGACAGCACGCACAAGACACGGGCCTCCAGGGCGCGCGGGGCGAGCGCCTGCGCGACGCGCGACGCGCGCTCCAGGGCGCGCGCCGCCGTCCACACCAACAGCGGATGAGGCCTCCGCGGCGATCCTGGCGCCGCTGATTCCTCGCGCAGGCGCAGGCCCCAGGAGCCCGCGCGCGCCGAATACGCCACCCCCTCCCGGGCGAGTTCCACCCGCAGCCGCCAACGGCCCCGGGAGCTCCCGCCGCTTCGCTTCGGCGCTGCGCCTGCGGGTTCGCGTCCCGGCGCGGGGGCCGGGGCGCCGCGCGCGCCATCGGACATCGCCGACAGGCGCGCGGCGCACTCGGACCGCCGGCGATCGGAGCGCGGCGCGAACGCATACCCCTCGGCGGTCGCCGAAAGAAGGCCCTCGCGCCGCAAGTCGGCGATGCCGCGGGCGAACTCGCGTTCGGGCGTCGTGGCGAAAAACCTCTGGAAGTCCCGACGGGAAATCTCGCCGCCCTCCGCGACGCGTAAAGCCATGTACTTGGCCATCTCCTCGCGCTCGCTCAGGCGCCGGGCGCGATAGAACGGGCGATCCTCGGAAAATTCGGCGTGCGCGGGGGCGGCGTTGATGTAGGACAACGCCCCCGCGACGCGCGAGCGCGCCGAAGGCCCCAAACCCAAGAGAGACATCGGCTCGGCGGAAAAATCGGTGTAGGCGCGGTCGTAATAGAAGCGCCGGCGCGTCGACAGCCGGCGCACGCGGGCGAATGTCCAACTGTTATCCGACAGCGCTGGGCGCGGGTCTCGCCAATGGTAGCGTCCGCGCGCCAAACGGCGCAACGCGGGAATCAATCCCGAGAAGCGCCGGGATAAATCCATTCGAAACAGCCCCGCGTCGCCGCGATAGAAGGCGGCGAGGTAGGCGGGCTGAGGCCAGACCAAATAAACTCGGATGGCGTCCGGCTCCATCTCCATCACGCGCGCGAACGAACGCAGAAACGACGCCTCGTCGTCGCCGCGCAAGCCCAGCAGAAGATCCAGAATCAGCGCGAAGCCCCCGACTTTGCGCGCCAGCGCCGCGGCGCGGGCCACGACGGCCAGCCTCTGATAGCCCCGATTTTCCAGCGTCAAGACGCGGCGGCTCGTCGACTGCACGCCCATCCCAAGCCGATTGATTCCGAACTCCCGCAGCAGCAGCAGTTTTTCCCGCGTCACGCCGTCGGGATCGCACTCGAACGTGCGAGCCCCCTCCGCATCCACGCGATAATGCGCGCACATCTCCGACAGCAGCAAGCGAATCTGCGCCGCGTCCAGAAGGCTGGGCGTTCCGCCCCCGACGTATGAACTGCCGAAGACCCGCCCGCGGAACGCCTCGGCGAAAAATCTCATCTCCCGCCGCAGGGAGTCCACATAGGCGTCCAACGCGTCCGGCTTGCGCACGGCCACGGAGTAGTAGCAGCAGTACGCGCATCTTTGCCGGCAAAACGGCACATGCGCGTAGAGGTTGGGCGGCACCCGGAAAGCCGCCTCGCCCGCCGCGCGCCACGCGGCGAGGATGGACCGCGCGTCCATGCTCTCGGTCAACTCCCGCAGACCTCCGCCCGGAGCGGAAACGTCTAGCATGGCCGTGCCTGCCGATCGGCGGGCGCTTCGCCCAGGCCCGCTTCCCGCAGCTCGCGGCAGAATCCGCCGAGAATGCCGTCGACCGCGAAGGTGTCGGCCAACAAGTCCTCGGGAAAACTGCGCCGCAAGACCTCCCGCGCGCCGTCGGGCGAGGCCGTCTCCAGTCCGCCCCCCACGCGGCCCAAATAGAGCCTTCGCTTATGCGCCCGGGCCGCGACGGTCAACGCCAGGTTCGACGAGTAAACCGCGCCGTCCGCGTCCACGACCCATCCGTCGTTGAACAAGGGGACGCTCGACGTCCGCTTCAAATTGACGACCTCGACGAAATCGCCGCGGCGCGCGAGCTTTTCCAGGACCAGGCGCACACCCGAGAAGCGCCGGCGCAGCGCGTCCCGCTCGTCCCGGCGCCATCGCGTCAGATACGCGGGCAGCAGATTCCAGCGCGAAAACCCCGCCGCGCGCGCGCGCAAGACGCGCGCGGCGGTTTCGACCGCGCCCTCGCCAGGGGCCAGCAGGACGTTGAGAACCGCGCGGGGGAAAAGCCGCGCCTCGAATCGCGGCGAACCCGCGAAGATCTCCACGCCCGCGGCGCCGCGCACTTTACCGGTCAAGGCCCCCAGGCCGCGTTCGCGCGTCGACAATTCGACGACCGCGTCCCGATCGACGCGGCGCGCCGCGTCGATCGCCCGAGCGACCAAGTCGGGCCTGAGCAGGGGCTCGCCCCCGAACAGTTTCAACCGGCGCGGCCGGGGCAATTTCGGCAGGAGCTGCGCGATCGCGCCGTCCACGACCGCCGCGTCCATGTCCGAATCGATGAATTCCTGCGGACAAAATCCGCACCGGCGTTCGCAACGCCGGGTGAGCACCAGGATCAGTCCGCGCACCGCGCCTGCGCGCCCTCCTTGACGCGCACCGGTTCGAATTCGCTCCAACCGAACATCTCCGGATACTCCTTCCACGGTCCCTCGCACTCCTCATGCCAGGCGCACTGCGTGCACCTCGGCCCCCGCGCCTTGCCCTCCTGCTTTCGCGCCGCCGTGTAATCGGCCACCACCATCCCCGCGTCGTAAATGCGGGTGCTCGGGATCACGCGCTCCGCGACGTAGCGCTCATATCCGGACATCAGGCAATACGGAATCGCCTCCGTCATCACCGTCCGGCCCGCGGCGATGCCCACGTCCAGCGCCCGCTTCACGTATGGCTCGATCAAGCTCTTGCGCGCCGCCAGCCAGCGCCCGTTTTGCGCCGCGCGGCCGCTCATGTGCATGTACGCGAATTGGAACTGATCCACTCCCAGGGAGACCAACAACCGCGCCAACGCCGGCAGATCTCGGTAGTTGCTCTTGGTGATCACGCTGTTGGTGATCACCCGCTGGCCCAGCTTTTTGAGAAGCCGGATGCCGCTGACGGTCTGCAAAAAGGCTCCCTCGGCCGCCGTCAGCCAATCGTGGAGTTCCGGCGTGGATCCGTGCAGCGACGGGCCGAACTCGTTGACCCCCGCCTCGATCAGCCGACGACAGAAAGCTTCATAGCAAAACGAACGGCCGTTGGACTGCACCTGGATCAGTTCGTAGCCGAGTTCCCGCGCCCGCCTCACCACGTCGACGATGGACTTGTGCAGCGTCGGCTCGCCGCCGGTGATCACCAAGCCGGTCGCTCCTTCCCGTCGTCCCTCCTCCAGCGACGCGTACAACTCCGAGACGTCCTTGGCGGGAAGGCTCTCCCGCTTGTCGCCCTGCACGCAAAAGCGGCAATAGTTGTTGCAGCGAAAACCCACTTTCAAGTCTATTCGTTTCATCTTCCTCTCACCGTCCCGCGTTCGGCATGGATCGCGGACAAAGCCCAGGACACCACCGTGCCCGGCCGCCAGAAGGTCAATGCCGCCCCGATGAATATCCAAGCCGCGAACGGCGCGGCGCGGCGCACGACCACGACGCCCGATCCGCCCGCCAGCGCCGCGCGCAGCGCGTCGGCTTGGCGCGCCTCGAGACCGTCGCAGTAGCGCTCCTCCAGGATGGCCGACAGCGCCGGCTGGCGCCTCATCGCCCGCCAGGACTGCTCGTCGATGATCGTGCCCGGCCTCAATTCGTCGACCGCCGCCTCGCTGCGGCTCAACGCCGCCAAGCGCCGGTGGCACAGAGACCGCGCGAGCATGAGCAGGAAGATGAACCCGAAGGCGTCTTTCACGGCTCCCGCCAGAAATCCCGTGGAAAATCGCCCGCTCGCCGCAGCGACGACGGCGAGCAGCGACAGCGCGGCCGCCGACGCCCGCGCGACGTCGGTTCGGACCAGCCAGGGCGACACGGCGTCCCAAGACGCATACATCGCCAGAAAAGCCGAGACTCGAATCAACGGCGGCGCTCCCGCCGCGCCCAACCGCGACTGCGCCGCGCGCAGACCCAAAAACACGGCGGAAAAATTGATCGCGTAGGCCGCGATTTTCGCGCGATGCGCCGACAGTTCCCGAACGCGGACCGAGGCCTCGTCGATCTTGCCCAGAACGCCGTCGTAGCCGAGCTCAAACAGCGCGCGCACGGCCGCCGGGATGTGCGCGGCGGCTTCCAACGCGTAGACGAGGCCCGCGGGAACGAAGGCGTTGATCAAAACGACGAGAAACAGCAAGTCCGGAAATCCAGCCAGGCTCCATTTCGACAGCGGAAGCAGCCAACACAGCGTCAGATACAATTTGGCGTCGCCGGCCGGCCACACGCCCAGCTTCCAGAGGGTCCATCCCGCCGCCGCGCTCAGGAAAAAATGCTCGAGAGCGCGCGCATACCAGAGCCACGGCAGATACGTCATGTCCAGGCCGAACGGACGCGCCCCGCAATATCCGAGGAGGCTCTGCGCCGCCGATCCTAAAAATATCGCCGCCGCCGCCGCCAGTCCGGCGGCGATCAAACGGTTGGGCACCCGCCGGTCGCGCAAATCCGAATAGGACGCCGCCGCGCCGATGAAAAACAACGCCGCCGCCGCGCACCAACGGCTCACGATGAACTCTCCTCGTTCACCCGCGCGCGCACCGCGTCCGCGGACTCAAACGACGGGCAAAGCTCATCGGCCGAGTAATAGACTCCAAGTTGATAGAGCCCGGCGCAGACGGCGTTCAGCGAACAGGCGGCGCACGCCGGCCCCTTGCCGTAGGTCCAGGCGCGAAGATCCTGATGCCGGAGGCCTTTTTCATCGAGAAAAAGGATGTCGCGAGTCTCGCTTTTGACGATTTTTCTCGTCTCGGTGGAGCGATGCGCATGCTCCGACATGTAGCAGAGCGGCACCCGCTCCACGCGGAAGGTTCGCCCGCGCGCGTCCAGCCAGTTCATCGCCCGATGCAGTTCCACTTCGAAATCCCGCAAACGCGGAACCAGGCGACGATGCGCGGAGGCCCGATTCATCGACGGATCGATGTTGTTCCAAACGAAATGCGTGACGAACGGGAATCGCCGCGTCAACACGCGCACGTTCAAGCTGAGATGGTCCGCGTTCAAGCTGTTGATGACCGTGTTCACGTCCACGCGCAGCCCGAGAGCGCCCGCGTTCTCCAACGATTTCCAGGCGTTCTCCAGGGAGCGCGGGTTGCCGGTCAACTCTCCCTGCACCTCGGCGCGCACCGAATGGACGGACACGTGCATGTGCTCAAGCCCCGCGCTCAGCAATCCGCGCAAGTAGTCGCGGCGGGCCGTGCGCTGGCCGTTGGTGATCAGCCGCGACGGCAGGCCGCGCTCGCGCGCGTAGGCGATGATGTCGGGCAATTTGTCGAAAAGGGTCGGCTCCCCGCCGGTGAAGATGATCCCCGCCGCGCCTCGGGCGGCGGCGTCATCGACGAACCGCGCGGCGTCGTTCCAATCGGCGATGCGCCCGTTTTCCGGATTCGAGCAGAACTGGCATTTCTGGTTGCACACGCGCGTGACCTGCAAATAGGCCAATTCCGCCATCAGCCCTCCTCGCGCGCGGCAAACGCCGCGAGCGCGGCAAATCCGACCTCGCGGACCGCCGCGACGGAAATCCCGTCGCAGTCGGCCGCGCGGGAGCACGCCGCGCACGCGGAGCCTTTGGCGAAGTAGCGCGCGCGCGCGTAGAACGCGCCGAAGGCCGCGGCGTCCGGCGCGCCGTCGAAGCGAAACGGCTGCCGTGCGACGGCGAGGTCCGGCCTGCACAAGGGACCCGCGCGCGGCGCGATCTCGCCGCGCTCCAGGAGTTCGTCGAAATCTCGACAAAAATCGCGCAGGAAGCAATCGGCGCACGCCTCGCCAGCGCACGCCATCGGCCGGCCGCGCAGGCGCAGGCGGAACGCCGCCCGCCGGCCGCGGATCTCGTCGGCGATCTTTTCGGTGGGCTGGATCAAGGATTCAAATCCCTCCAAATGCTCCGCACGCAGGCGATTGGTCCAAAGGTGAAGGTCGCTGCGGCGCGAAAGCTCGAGAGCCCGGCGCAAATGCGCCCGTGAGACCGGATCTGAAAAATCGCAAAACAGGCGATCGTGATTGCGCCGGGCGTCCGAAAACGGCACCAGCGCCAGAAGATCGAATTCACGCACACCTTGCGCGATGCAAAAATCCAAGTGCTCCCGCAAAGACGGCAAATTGAGCCTGTTGATGACGACGTCCACGCTGACGATCAGTCCGTCGATGGAGAGCGCGCGCCTCAGAGCGGTCAGCGCTTGAACAAAAGAACCCGGCACCCTCGTCAACTCGTCATGAAGAGCGGGCGTGTGCCCGTGGATCGAGAAGGTGATTTCATCCAGGCCGGCCGCGACCGCGGCGTCCAAGAACGCGGGGTAACAAAAGCGGCGGCCGTTGGTGATCGTCTGGATGTGCTCGTAGCCCAGCGATTTGGCGCGCGCGACGATGTCCA
>JAJZQS010000082.1 GCA_021806745.1 bacterium | reverse complement strand
GAACCAGGCGTAGCGGAACGCGTAGGGATGGAGCGGGTCTTTCAGGATGTGTTCGGCCGCGGCGAGGTTCGAGGGCTCATCGCTGACCAGCGCCTGCCCCAGGAACGGCGCGGCCATCAGCGCCGTGAATCCGGCGACGACGAGCAGTTCGCGCGCGCGCCGCGAACGCGGGCCGCGCGCGCTCACGGCGCGCCCGCCTCGGAAGCCGCGGCGGCGCTCGAGACCGCCATGGCGGGATCGGGCTCCTGCGGCCACAACCCCGCGGCGCGCAGACGCCCGGCGATGCGTGCCGAGTTGCGCTTCACATAGGGTCCGCGGCTTGCGGGGTTCCAGCGCCGCGGATTGGGCAAGACGGCGGCCAGGGCGGCGGACTCGTCGGCATCCAGGTCCGCGCAGGATTTTCCGAAGTAAGCCCGCGCCGCCGCCTCGCAGCCGAAAATCCCGGGTCCCCATTCGACGACATTGAGATACAGTTCCAGAACCCTGGTCCGTCCCAGAGTTTTTTCCAGGCGCCGCGCGATCAGCATCTCCTTGAGCTTGCGGAAAGGATTTTTGGCCGGAGAGAGGTAGAGGTTGCGCGCCAGTTGCATGGCGATGGTGCTGCCGCCGGCCGCCGGCCGCCCGGCCTTGAGGTCTCGCCGCCAGGCCTGGCGCAGCGCCTCCCAATCGATCCCGTCGTGGCGCCAGAATCCGTCGTCTTCGGCCGTGACCACGGCTTGGCGCAGAAACGGAGAGATGCGCTCGTAGGGCGTCCAGACCCACCGCAGCCGAAACGGCCGGCCTCGCGCGGCCGCCTCGCGCCTGCGCAGTTCGATGTAGGCGGTGGTGCGCGGCGCCCGGCGAGCCAGCGCCTTGACGTCGGGAAGCCTGAGCGTCCAGCCAGCCGCGCCCAAAGCCGCGCCGAGCGCGCCCGCGAGCGAGACGGCCGCGACCGTCCGTGCCCGCGTCATGGGGCGGATTATAACACTCCCTTCGATCGCCTTGAAGACGGCGGCCGGTTATTGGTCTAATCCCGCGATGGCTGAGCAGCAGCGCAAGCGCGTGCTCGTGGTCGATGACGACGAGGGCGTGCGCGAGTTCGTCCGGTTCCTGCTGACCCAGGACGGCCTGGCGGTGGAGACCGTCGTCGACGGCGAGGAAGCCGCGCGCCGCGTCGAGGAGGCGAGGCCGGATTTGATCGTGCTGGATTTGATGCTGCCGCGCTACGGGGGCTTCGAATTGCTGCGTCGACTGCAGGAAGGACCCCTGCGTTCGGTTCCAGTCGTCGTCGTGACCGGACGCTACACGGATACGGCTACCGCGGAGCTCATCCGCCAAGAGCCCAACGTCGTCGAACTCATCGAGAAGCCGCGCATGGACCGCCTGTTGTCGCCGGCCGTGGCCCGAGGGTTGGCGCTTGGGCCGCGCGACGCGCGCGCGTAAACACAAGGGAGACATGGACACCAGCGACGCCGGAAAGCCGGGCGAGAAACTGATTTTGCTCGTCGACGACGACGAGAGTCTGCTGGATTTGATGGAGCATGTGGTCAAGAAGGAAGGATTTCGCACCGACCGCGCCGTGGACGGCCCCGAGGCCCTGCGCAAAGTCGAGGCGCTCAGGCCCGACCTCGTCGTGCTCGACATGATGCTGCCGGGTCTGGGGGGCTACGAGGTTCTTCGCCAGATGCAGGCCGTGGGCTGCGGCGACATCCCGATCATCGTCGTCACCGGCCGGCAGATGGACAAGCAGGGCGTGGAGCTCATCCGCCAGGAGACCAACGTCAAGGAGTTCATGGAAAAGCCGGTGCGCACCGCGGTGCTGGCGGCCTCACTGCACCGCCTGCTGGGCACCCAAAAGCCCGGCGGCCCCGCGGCCTGACATGCGCGCGTCGGCCGCGGCCCTCGCCGCGTTCGCGCTCGTCGCGGCCGGGATGGCCGCCGACACGCTTTTGCGCGCGCGCGCGGCCTGCCGCGAGGGCGAGCGCTGGCTGGAGCAAGCCGAGCATCCCGAGCGCCGCCGCGCCGAGCTCGACTCCGAACTGAGGCTGACTTTGGAGGGCTTGGACCGCGCGCGCGCCGAGGGCCGGCTCGACGAGGCGACCTACGCGCGCGAGTCGGGGCTGGCGCGCTTCCGGCGCGACCGCGAGGCCGAGCGCAGCGCCTACAAGATCGCCTATGTGTGGCTTGACAGCGCGGCGCGCCTGTTCACGCCGCCGGACAACCGCTGGAGCCGGCGCGCGCGCGCCGAACTGCCCAGGGCTCGGGAGGGCTGGCGGCGCGACCGGCTCTCGCGCGGCCTGCCGGTCGAGGACTTCCGCCTGCGTTGATGCTGCGCCTTGTTCTGGGCGTCGCGCTCATGCCGCTTTCGGCGGCGCTGGCCTGGGCCGGCGCCCGGGCCCTGGCCGGGGTGGCGCTGTCGTCGACCGCGGCGGCGCCGTTTCTGGCCGGGGGGGGGCTTGTCGCGGCGGCGTGGCTGATCGCGCGCGGCTTGGACTCGGAGTCCGGGGCTGCGGCGCGCCCATTGCGAGCGGCGCGCTGGTTCTACGTTCTCGGCCACGAGCTCACGCACGCGCTGGCGGCGTGGTCGCGCGGCGGGAAGGTGTTCGCGATCAAGGTGGGAGAAAACGGCGGCCATGCGGACGTCTCGCACGGCGGCGCGTTCGTGGCGCTGGCGCCCTACTGCGTGCCCTTTCACGCTCTGCTGGTCGTCGTCGCCTACCGCGCGCTCGTGTGGCTCAAACCGCAGGCGCGCGCGCAGCCTTTGTTCCTTCTCATGATCGGCGCGGCGCTGGCCTTCCACGCGTTGATGACTTGGGAGGCCTTGACCGAGGCGCGCCAGCCGGATTTGGACGCGGCCGGCGGAGCGGTGTTTTCCCTGGCCGTGATCGTCGCGGCCAACGGCTTGCTCGCCCTGGCCGCGCTGAAGGCGCTGTTTCCGGATGCGGTGAATTTCTCGGGCGGGGTGTCGGCCGCGGCGCGCCAGGCTCGGGACTTTTGGCTCGCGGCGGGGGAGCTTGCGCGGCGCGGCTGGCGCGCGGCGCGCGGGAGGGCCGGGTGAGCGGGGATTTGCGACGGGAGTTCGGACGCAAGGCGTTCCACATGCTGTCGCTGGTCTACTGGGGCGTCTACGCGCGGCTTGGCTGGCCGCGCGCGGCCCAGGTGCTGGCGGCTTGGCTGGCCGTGGTGCTCGTCGTCGAGGTCGCGAGGCTGAAGGTCCCGGCCGTGGAGCGCGCGCTGGTGGATTTTTTCGACGGGATGATGCGCGAGACCGAGCGCAGGCACTTCAGCGGGATCGTGCACACGACGGCGGGGTGTCTGGCGGCCATGCTGATCGCGCGCGGCGACGCGCGAATCGTCGGCGCGGCGATCGGGCAACTCGCCTTCGGCGACGCGGCGGCGGCGTTGATCGGGAAGGCCTTCGGGAGCGTGAAGATTTTGGGCGGGCGCAAGTCCCTGGAGGGAAGTCTCGCCTGCCTTTGCGCCGCATACGCCGTGGCCTACGCCTGCGGGGTGGGCGCGCGCGCGGCGCTGGGCTCGGCCGCGATCGCCTCGCTCGTGGAGCTTCTGCCCACGACGGGCTTTTTCAACGACAACCTCTGGCTGCCGACGGCCTCGGCCGCGACGCTGCGCCTGATGCTCGGAAAATGAGCCCCCCTCGCCGGGCGCTGATCGTCTCTCTCGACAATCTCGGCGATTTGGCCTTCGCCGGCGCGCTGGCGGCGCCGCTGGCAGAGGTCGGTTGGGAGGTGTCGCTGTGGTGCAAGGACTACGCGGCGGCGCTGGCGCCGTTCATTCCCGGGGTGTCGCGCGTGTACGCCAGCGATCCGTTCTGGGATCGCGCGCCGGGCCGCGCGCGAGGCGGGGCTTTTCGCTTCCTGTCGACGCTGGCCGAGGTCCGGCGCGAGCGCTGCGACGCGGCCCTGCTTCCCAACACGCGCCGCAACCCGGCTCTGGCGGCGCGGCTGGCGGGCGCGTCGCGGCGCGTGGGCTTCGACCAGCGCGGCGCGCGGCGCTGGCTCACCGACGCCTTGCCGCCGGAAGACCGGGGCGCGCCGGTGGTCGCGCAGTGGGCACGGCTGCTGGCGCCGCTGGGGGCAAACCCCGCGCGGGCAGCGCTGCGGCTGCGCGCGCCGCAGGCCATGGCCTCCCGACGAACGGAGCTCGCGGCGAGGCTGGGCGAAGGGGCCGTGGCCGTGCATCCCTTCGCCGGGGACGCGCGGCGCTGCGCGCCTCCGGAGTTCTGGCGCGAGTTCCTGCGCCGCGCCGGCGCGCGGCGAGCGTTCGTCTTCGGCGAGGCGGCTCAGGCGCGCGCGTTCGCGGCGGGCTTGAGCGGCGTCGAGGCGCTGACGGCGCAATCCATCGGCGCCGCGGGCCTTGGCGAGTCGCTGCTGGCGCTGTCGGCGTGCGCGGCCTTCGCGGGCCACGACTCGGGGCCGCTTCACTGCGCGCTGGGCCTGGGCGTGCCGGCGCTGGGATTGTATCTGCCCGGCGACTGGCCGCGGGCGAGCCCTCAGGGCGAGGGGCCGTGGCGCGCGTTGCGCCGCGAGCGCCCGGCCGACGCGGATCCGGCCGAGGCGGCGGCGTTGCTCGGGCAGTTGAGGCGCTAACGACGCGCGCTCGCCCGCGCGGCGTCGAAAAACGGGATTGTGTATGATGGCATGCCGCGTGAAAATCGGGGGGAAAGGATTGAGGGAGATTCTTGGCATTGCGCCGCACCGCGCCGCGCTCGTTTTGAGCGTTCTGTGCCTTGCCGCGGGGTCACTGCGCGCCCAGACCGTGACCAGCAATCTCGATGACGGCTCCGCGGGAACGCTGCGATACGTGGTCACGAACAACCAGCCCGGGCCCTTCCAGTGGAGTTCGGGCGGCGCGGGCACGATCACATTAGGCAGCGCTCTCGACATCTACGGATTGACCACGCTGAACGTGTCCGGAGCGGGATCGGGCGTGACCATCGCCGGCGGTCCTCTGGACATCGGCCCCACGGGTTACGACGGCACCGTGACCTTGGAGAACACGGCCTCCACGCCGTTCACGATTTCCAGCACGATCTCCGGCTATACCTCGTTGACCGTGGGCGGTCTCGGGACGGTGTCTCTGACCGGCGCCAACACCTACAGCGGCGGCGCGATCCTCAACGGCGGCACGCTCAACATCGTCGCCGACTCCGGACTGGGAGCTTCCGGAACGGCTCTCACCTTCAACGGCGGCACGCTCCAGGCCGGCGCGTCGCTGACTTCGTCGCGTCCGATCACGCTCAACAACAGCGGCACTTTCGACACCAACGGCTACACCTCGGTATTCACGGGACTGGTCTCGGGCACGGGCGAGCTCATCATCGGGGGCAACGGCGGCGGAATCCTCGATCTTCAAAACACGGGCAACACCTACAGCGGAGGCACTTTGCTGCAGAGCGGCACGCTCAGCATCAACAGCGACTCGGTTTTGGGAACCGGCGGACTGAGCTTCGACGGAGGCACTCTTCAGACCGGCGCGTCGCTGACCGACTCGCGCAGCGTGGTCTTGCAGTCTCTGGGCGGCGTTTTCGACACGGCGGGCACGACCTCCACCTTGGCGGGACTGATCAGCGGAGTGGGCTCTCTGACCAAGATCAGCTCCGGGACCTTGGTCTTGTCGGGCGCCAACACCTACACCGGCGGCACCAGCGTCAACGGCGGCGTGCTGGCGATCTCGAACGAAGGCAACTTGGGCGCGGGCAACGGTACGCTGTCGTTCAACGGCGGCGTGCTCCAGACGATGGCCGCCGTGACCGACGACCGCGCCGTGACCCTGAACGCGCTCGGCGGCACCATCGACACCGACGGCAACAACGACTCGTTCAACGGCGCGTTCAGCGGGATCGGCTCGCTGACCAAGATCGGCGCGGGCAGCCTGACCCTGGGCAACTCGAACAACACCTATTCCGGCGGCACCATCGTCTCGGCGGGAGCGCTGCTGGCGGGCGTCAATAACGCTTTGCCTACAAACGGCGCGCTGACCGTGGCCTCCGGCGCGAACTTCGGCCTCAACGGCTATTCTCAAACCAACGCCTTGGGAAATGTCGTCAACAACGGCGTCATGTCCCTGGGCGGGGGCGCGCTGAACTTGGGCGGGACTTATTCGGGGAGCGGGACGCTGGCGATGACTCTCAAGCCCGGACTGACCAACGTCACCGGCGGAAACATCACCGCCACCGGGGGAACTTTGTCGCTTCTTCTCGACGACCCCGCCGCCACCAACGGCAAGCAATACACCGCGATCAATGCGGCTTCATTGAGCGGAACTTTCAACGTCATCTCCCCCGCAGCCGTGAACTTCACGCCGATTTATTCGGCGAACTCGCTGACCTTGACGGCCGCGCTGGTGCCTTTCGCCAACCTCGGTTCCACGCCCAACCAGTCCGCGGTCGGCGCGGCGCTGGAGTCGTTGCGCGTCCAGGCGCAGAGCAATCCCACCGGGGCCGCCGGAGGCGTGATCGGCGCGCTCTACGGCATGAACCTTTCGCAAATCCAGTCCGCGTTCGACCAGATCGGCCCCATCGCGCTGGCGCCGATGACGTCGCTGGGCCTGTCGGCCTCCAGCGTGCAGGCCGAGGCGCTGGGCAGGCGCATGACCGCGCTCGACGAGGGCGCTCCCACCGGGGGGTTTTCCGCCGGCTCGATGAGCGGGCTGTCGCCTCTGCCGGGCGCTTTGACCGCCGAGGCCGGCGTGAGCGACGCGGATCCGTTCGCCGTTCGCCTGGAGCCGGCGACCTCCCCCGACTCGCCGTTCGGTTTCTTCGCCACCGGCGTGGGCACCAGCGGACACCTGCAGTCGATGAGCGGTCCGGCGGGCTCCCAGCCCGGCTATGACTATCTCAGCGGCGGCCTGGTCCTGGGCGGAGACTACCGCGTCGACGAGCGCCTGGCCGTGGGGCTGAGCGGCGGCTACCTGCACGGCCAGTCCAACATATACACCACGCAGAGCAGTTGGGTCACCGACGACAGCGCTCGCGCCGGCGTCTACGCCACCGGCCACGACGGTCCCTGGCGCGCGGACGCCTATGTCGGCGGGGCTCTCGACTTCTTCAACACCAGCCGCGGCATCCTTCTGTCGGGAGGGCAGGCGATGGCCGCCGACGGCAGCCCCACGGGCCGCGAGTTCAACTCGAACGTCGACGGCAGCTACGACATCCCCACGCAGAACTGGGGGGTGCTCGCGCCGTTCGTCGGCCTCAACGACGACCGCCTGACCATCAACTCATTCGGCGAAAGCGGCGCCGGCGCGCTCGACTTGAACGTGGGGCGGCAAAGCGACCAATCCCTGCGCTCGACGCTGGGCCTGCGCCAGACCTACAAGACCGTCGCCGACGGCATCGGCTACCAGTCCCACTGGAGCCTGGGCTGGATTCACGAGTACATGAGCCAGAGCCGCGCCATCGACGCCCAACTCGAGTCCGGCGCGGGCAGCGCGTTCAGCGTCCAGACCGCGGACTTGCCTCGCGACGGCGCGCTCGCCGGGGTGGGTACGGTGATCAGCGTCGACCAGTCCACCAGCGTGAACCTCGATTATTCCGCCGATGTCCGGCCGGGGTTCATGGAGAGCGTGCTCAACGCCACGCTGCGCGTGCTGTTCTGACATGGCCGAGCCGCGCTTTGTCGGGGCGCTGGACCAGGGTACGACCAGCACGCGATTCCTGATTTTCGACCGCGCGGCGCGCGTCGTCGCTCTTTCCAGACGCGAGCACGCGCAGATCTGCCCGCGCCCGGGCTGGGTCGAGCACGACGCCGCCGAGATCCGCCGCAACGCCGAGCGCGTGGTCGCGCAGGCGATGGCCCAGGCGCGCCTGCGCCCGGCCGACCTCGCCGCCGTCGGCGTGACCAACCAGCGAGAGACCGCGGTGGTCTGGAGCCGCCGCGACGGGCGCGCGCTGGCGCCGGCCGTCGTCTGGCAGGACGGCCGCACCGCCGGGGAGGCCGCACAGCTGGAGCGGCGCGAGGGCGCGCGCCTGCGCCGCCTCACGGGGTTGCCGCCGTCGTCGTATTTCAGCGCGCTGAAGCTGAAGTGGCTGTTGCGGCACATTCCCGGCCTGCGCGCGCGCGCCGCACGGGGCGAGGCGCTGTTTGGCACCGTCGATTCTTTTTTATTGTGGAGCCTGACCGGGGGGCCGCGCGGCGGCGTCCATGCCACCGACGTCACCAACGCCTCGCGCACGCAGATGATGGATTTGCGCGCCGCCCGTTGGGACGACGGCTTGCTCGAGCTTTTCGGCGTGCCGCGCGCGATGCTTCCCGAGATTCGCTCGAGCTCGGAGATCTACGGACGCGCGGTCCTGGCGTCAATTCGCGGCGTGCCGGTGGCGGGGCTGGTCGGCGACCAGCAGGCGGCTTTGCTCGGCCAGGGCTGTCGCCGGATCGGACAGGCCAAGTGCACCTACGGCACGGGGGCGTTTTTGCTCATGCACACCGGCGCGCGCGCGGTCGCCTCGCGTGCGGGGCTTTTGACCACGGCGGCGGCTCGCCTGGGCGGAGAGCGCGCGCAGTATGCGCTTGAGGGCAGCGCGGCCGAGGCGGGTTCGGTCGTGCAGTGGCTGCGCGACGGGCTGGGGCTCATCGACTCCAGCGCCGAGGTCGAGGCCTTGGCTCGCACGGTCCCCGACAACGGAGGCGTCTACCTGGTGCCGGCCTTCTCCGGCCTCTTGGCGCCGCGCTGGAACGCGGGCGCGCGGGGACTCATCGGGGGACTCACGCGCCACGCCCGAGCCGGACACCTGGCGCGCGCGGCTCTTGAGTCGGCGGCCTACCAGGTCCGAGAGCTCGTCGCGGCGATGGAGCGCGACGCGGGGCGGCGCCTGGACTCGCTGCGCGTCGACGGCGGGATGTCGGCCGACGAGTTGCTGATGCAGTTCCAGGCCGATCTTCTCGGCCGCCCGGTCTCGCGGCCGCGGATGCTCGAGACCACGGCGCTTGGCGCCGCCTTCGCCGCGGCGCGCGCGGTGGGTTTTTGGACCGAAGAGGCGCCGCCGCGGCCGCGGCGCTTGGACCGCGCCTGGAGGCCGCGCTTGGACGCGCGCGGGAGAGCGCGGTTGATCTCCGGCTGGGAGCGCGCCGTCGATCGTTCGCTCGACTGGAACGACGCCCCGCGATGAGCGAGGCCCTGCCCGCCGACGCGCTGCGTCCGGGCGTGCTCGCGGCCGCCGCCGCCGGGCGTGCGATGATCGTGACCGCGCCGACGGGCTCGGGCAAGTCCACGCGCGTGCCCGTTTTTTTGGCCGAGGCCGTGCCTGGGCGCGTACTCGTGCTCGAACCGCGGCGGCTGTCGGCGCGCGCGCTGGCCGCGCGGGTGGCGGAGCTCTCGCGCACGGCGCTTGGCGAGGGCGTCGGCTACCAGGTGCGCCACGACTCACGCGCGACCGCGCGCACGAAGATCGTCTTCCAGACCTACGGCGTGTTCGTTCAGCGCCTGCTCCGCGAGCCGGAGCTTCCGGGAGTCGACGCGGTGGCGCTCGACGAGTTCCATGAGCGCACTCTCGACGCGGACCTGGCGCTGGCGTGGCTGACGGCGCTTCGCCGCCGCCGACCGAGGTTGGTCGTGGCCGCGATGTCGGCCACGCTCGACTCGCAGGGGCTTGCGCGGCATCTGCCCGAGGCGGCGCGCCTTGAGGCCTCGGGGAGGTCGTTTCCGGTGGAAGTCCGGCATTGGCCGGCCTCCGAGGGCGAGGGCGCGCCGCGCGCGGCGGCGCGGGCGCTGCGGGAACTCGCGCGCGAGGGGCTTGACGGCTCGGTGCTGGTTTTCCTGCCGGGGATTTCGGAAATCCGCCGCTTCCTGGAGGAGGTCGGCCCCCTGTGCCGCGAACGGGGGCTGGAGGCGCTGGCGCTGCACGGGAGCATGGACTTCGACGCGCAGGCGCGCGTTCTCGAGGCGCCGAACGCCCCGCGCGTGATCGCGGCCACGAATGTGGCCGAGACCGGCTTGACGGTGCCCGGCGTGACCGCGGTGATCGACTCGGGCCTTCACCGATTGGCGCAGTTCGATCCCGCGCGCGGCGTCAACGCGCTGCGCGTGGCGCGCATCAGCCGGGCCAACGCCGAGCAGCGCGCGGGCCGCGCGGGCCGCACCGCGCCCGGGCGTTGCGTGCGGCTGTGGTCGCGGGCCGAGGAGGCGTCGATGGCGGCCGCGCTCGCGCCCGAAATCGAGCGCCTGGAGTTGAGCTCTCTGGCGTTGAGCGCGGCGGCGCTGCCCGAGCCGCCGCTGTGGCTGACGCCGCCGAGGCCGGCCGCCTTGTCGGAGGCGCGCGCGCAGTTGACGGCGCTGGGCGCGCTTGACGCCGCGGGCGCGATCACGCCGCGCGGGCGCTCGCTGGCCGCCCTTCCGGCGCCGCCGCGCGTGGCGGCCGTGATCGAGGGCGCGCGCGCGCTGGGTCCGGCGGCTTTCGAGCGCGCGTGCGCGATGGCCGCGGCCTTCGAGTCCGCCGGGGAGCGCGTCGCGCCGGGCTCGGTCGAGCTTGCCGAGGCCGCGGGCGAACTCGCCGCCGGGGCCGCGTGGGTGCCGCGCGAGGCGCGCGAGACCTTCCGGCGGCTGGCCGCCGGAGGAGCGTCCGCGCGCGAGGACGCGCCGAACGCTCAAGACGCTCTCGCGCGGCTGTGGATCGAGTCTTTTGCGCAGCGCCTGGGCGCGCGAGAGGGGGAAGGCGGCTACTACCGCCTGGCCGACGGGCGCGGGGTGACGCTGAGTTCCGGCGCGCCGGGGGTGATTCTCGCTCTGGACGCGCGCGAGCGCGGCGGCGCGGGACGCGCCTCGCGCGTGGAGGCGGCGCTGTACCTGGCCCTCGACGCGAGGACGCTCGAGCGGCTCTATCCCGGAGAATGCGCGTGGACGGACGCCTGCGAGTTCGACGAGCGCGCGGGCCGCGCGGTCTTCGAGAGGCGGCTGCTCTTTCGCGGCTTGGTCCTGGAGCGCCGCGCGCGCGCGGCGCGCGGCGGCGAGAGCGCCATGGCCGCGCAGGCTCTGGCCGAAGCCTACGCGTCGGGGCGCCTGCGCCACCCGGGATTTGACGAACGGGTGGAGCAGGTGCTGGCGCGCGCCGCGATCGCGCGGGCGCTGTATCCGGACCTGGGCTACCCGGCCTTCGACGCCGGCGACTGGGCGCTGATCTACGGCGAGGCTTTCGCCGGGTCGTCCACGCGCGATGAGGCCGAGCGCGCGGACCTGCTGGCGCCTCTGATGCGATATCTCGGTCCGGAGTTGACGGCGCATCTGGACGCCGTGCTCCCGGCGTCGCGGCGCCTGCCGTCGGGACGCGCGGGGCGCTTCGCCTACTTCCCGCCGGGGCGCGCGGAGTTGTCGGCGCGGCTCGGGGATTTCGTCGGCATGACCGGCACCCTCACTCTGTGCGAGGGGCGGCTGCCGGTGATCTTCGACGTCCAGGCCCCCAACCGACGCACGGTGCAGAAGACCTCGGACCTCTCGTCGTTCTGGGCCAACGCGTATCCGGGCATCAAAAAGGAGCTTCAGCGCCGCTATCCGAAGCATCCATGGCCGTGAGAGCGCCGTCTTCGAAGTTGTAAAATGCATGCGTCGTCTCGGAGGTTCCCATGAAGAGTCTTCCGCTTTTCTCGGTGTTGATCATTGCTTCCGGCTGCGTGCGCCTGAGCACCTACCGCAAGCTCCAGGACCGGCAGGAGCAGACCGCGCAGGACCTGCGCCGGACTCAGGCCAGGGTCGACGAGCTCAAGCAAGACAACGACAAGCTCTCGGCCGAGCTCTCCCGCGCGCGCAAAGAGATGAAGGTCTTGGTCTCCGACATGCACTCCGACCTCGACCAAGCTCAAAAAGGCATTGCCGCGGCGTTCCAGCTTCTGGAGAAGACCGGGGACGCCGTCGTGGCGCCCACGGCCTCGAGCGCGACGGCGGTCACGCCCGCGTCCGGTCGTTGAGTCGGGTTGCCGTTCGCGGGCTTGTCGAACGCTTGTCCGATTTGGCATCATCGCGCTCATGGCCCGGCTGAGAACCGTCTATCGCTGTCAGGCGTGCGGGCACTCCGCGGCCAAGCCGCTGGGACAGTGCCCGGGCTGCGGGGAGTGGAACACGATGGCCGAGGAGGTCGTCGAGACCCGGCCCGAGGGGCTGGCCGAGGCGGCGGCCGCCGCGGCCTCGCGCGGCGCGCTGACTTCGTTTTCTTCGCCGCTGACGGCGCTCAAGGACGCGGATTTGGGCGACGCCCCGCGGACTCCCGTGGGCCTAGGCGAGCTCGACCGGCTCTTGGGCGGCGGACTGGTGCCGGGTCAAGTCGTTTTGCTGGCGGGCCCTCCGGGCATCGGCAAGTCCACTTTGATGCTGCAGGTCGCCGCGCGTCTGGCCGCGCGAGGGCCTTTTCTCTACGCCTCGGGCGAGGAGTCGCTCAAGCAGATCGGCGGCCGCGCCAAGCGCCTGGGCTTGAGCGCCGACGCGCTGTTTCTGCTGTCGGAAACGAACCTCGCCAAAATATTGGCCGCGATGGAGACCGCCAAGCCCTGGGCGATGACGCTGGACTCGGTGCAGACCGCCGCGCACCCGCAGTTGACCTCCAGCCCCGGCTCGGTGGGCCAGGTGCGCGAGTGCGCCGCCGAACTCGTGCGCGCGGCCAAGGCGCGCGACACCATCGTGTTCCTTCTCGGCCATGTGACCAAGGACGGCGCGCTCGCCGGCCCCAAGGTGCTCGAGCATCTCGTCGACACCGTCTTGTATTTCGACACCG
>JAJZQS010000081.1 GCA_021806745.1 bacterium | reverse complement strand
ATTTTCGTCGTCATGCGTTTGCACTCTCCAAGAGTTCCCGGGCATGGCGCAAGCCCGCCTCGGTGACCTCGCGGCCGCCCAGCATCCGGGCGACGGCTTCCAGTCGGGCGCGCCCCTCCAGCCTCTCGACCCGCGCGCGCGTGCGCCCGCCCGCGGTCTCCTTGGCCACGTGGAAATGCGCGTCGGCGCGGCAGGCCACCTGCGGCAGATGCGTCACGCACAGCACCTGTCGCCCGCGCGCCAGCGCCGCGAGCTTGCGCCCCACCGCCGCCGCCACCTCTCCGCCCACGCCCGCGTCCGCCTCGTCGAAGACGAGCAACGGCGTGCGGTCGGCTCGAGCCAGCGCGGTCTTGAGCGCCAACATCACCCGCGACAACTCCCCGCCCGAGGCGGCCGCGCGCAGCGGACGCGCCGGCTCGCCCGGGTTGGCCGCGAGCAGAAACTCCACCGCGTCCGCGCCCGTCGCGGACCAGCGCCCCTCCTCCATCTCCACCGCGCACTCGAAGCGCGCCTGCGGCATGCCCAAAGACTTCAGTTCCTGGAGCGCCGCGGCGTCCAGACGCTTGGCCGCCTTCGCCCGGCGCGCGTGAACGCCGTCGCAGAGGCGCGACAGCTCCCGCTGCGCGGCCTCCAGTTCGGCGCGCGTCTGCTCGCGCCGCGCGTCCGCGTTTTCCAGGCCGTCGATCTCCTCGGCCAGCCGCGCGCGCGCGGCCGCCACCTCGGCCAGCGTCGCGCCGTGGCGGCGTTTGAGCTTGGCCAGCGCCTCCTGGCGCGCCAGCAGCGCGTCGAGCGCCGTCGGATCGGCGTCGATGCGGTCGCGGTAATCGCCGACCTCGCGGGCCACGGCCTCGGCCGACAGGCGCGCCGCCTCCAGTTCCGTGCGCAGGCGCGCCGCCGACGGGTCGATCTTGGCCAGGTCCCCCAGCGCCCGCTCGGCCTTGAGCAGCAGCGTCAGCGCGGCGCTTTCCTCGGCGTAGAGCTGGCCGTAGACCTGCTCGGCCAAGGCCCTCAGGCGCCCGGCGTTCTTGAGCCGAGGCAGGCGCGCGTCGAGTTCCTCGTCTTCGCCCGGTCGCGGAGCGACCGCGTCGATCTCCTCCAGTTGGAAGCGCGCCAGTTCCGCGCGCTTGCGACGCTCGGCGTCGGACATCGTCGCGGCCTCCAGGCGCGCGCGCAGCGCCGCCCAACGCGCGTGGGCGCGGGCCAACTGCGCGCGCTCGGCCTCCAATCCCGCGTAGCGGTCCAGCACCTCGAGTTGCGCCGCCGGACGCGTCAGCGTCTGGTGTTCGTGCTGTCCTGAAATCTCGACGGCGGCTTCGCCCAGCGCGGCCAGCGCGGCCACGGGCACGGCCTGCGACTCGAGCGCGGCGCGGGTCTTGCCCGCCGCGTCGAGCTCGCGCCGGGCGCGGACGGTCGGACCCGAGAGCTTGCAGCGTTCGCGCAAGTCCGCGGGCAGGTCCGCCGCGTCGAAGACGCCCTCGACTTCCAGCCGATCCGCGCCCGCCCGCAGCCAACTCGACGAGGCGCGCGCGCCCAGCAGAAACGACAGCGCCTCAAGCAGAATCGACTTGCCCGCACCGGTCTCGCCCGTGAAGACGACGAAGCCCTCGGGCAATTCGAGCTCCACGCGTTCGGCGACGGCGAAATTGACGACGGTCAGCCGCCTCAGCACGACCGCGCCCCCCGCGCGCTCACGCCTGCCCCCACTTGAGCTTGCGCCGCAGGATCTCGTAGAAGGTCCGCCCCGGCGGCATCAAAAGCCGAAGAGGCGCCTCGGCCCGACGCACCACCACCTCGTCGCCCACGCGCAAGTCGCAGCCCTCGCGCCCGTCCAGCGAGACCAGCACCCGCGGCACCTCGAAGGCGCGCCGCCGCGCCAGGCGGATGGTCAGCGGCCGATGCGCGGGCACGATCAGCGGCCGCTGGGTCAGCGTGTGCGGGCAAATCGGCGCCAGCAAGGTCACGTCCACCGAGGGATCGACGATCGGGCCCATGGCCGCGAGCGCATACGCGGTCGAACCCGTCGGAGTGGCCACGATCAGGCCGTCGCCGAAGAAGTCGGCCACGAAGCGCTCGCCGGAGCGCGTCGACAAGCTCACCGCGCGCGCCTGCTCTCCGCAGCGGATGACCACCTCGTTGAGCGCGGCCTCCGGCGGCTTCAAGCGCCGTCCGTCGCGCATGATCTCGGCGGTCAGCATCGAACGCTCCTCGATGACGAAGCGGCCGCGCAAAACCGAATCCAGCCGCCGCTTGAACTCCGCCGCCTCCGCTCCGGCCAGGAAGCCCAGCGTGCCGATGTTGACGCCCAGCAGCGGAATGCCGCGCGGCGCCACCTCGCGCGCCACGCGCAGCATCGTCCCGTCGCCGCCCAGAGCGATGGCCAAGTCCGCCCGCCGCAGCGCCTCCGCGCTCGGCCGCGGGTCGGCGGCCCAACTCGCCACCCCGCGCGCTTTCAGCAGGGAGCGCACCATCGCCAGCGTGCGGTCCGAGTCCGGCTTGGATTCGTTGCGAAAGACCAGCGCCGCGGCGAACGCGCGGCGCGAAGAGGTCGTCGACGCGGAGGAGGAGGCCATCGGTGGAGACCCCGAGCGCGCTCGCTCGAGGGCGCAGGATTATAGCAAAAGGCTCCTCGCTCCTCCGGACGAGCGCGCCGCCGGGCGCTCCGGCGTCGATTTCCACGCGCCCCAGGCGGACGGAAATCGCACGCCCGACCCACGCTCGGGAGATCGGCGCCCAACCCAATGCGCGCGCCGCGCGCAATTCCGGCGCCCGCGGCGGGCGCGGCCCGGCATACCAGGTCTCGCCCGCGGCAAAGCGCACCAGCGCCTCGCCGGGCCGGCGCGCCAGCAAGACCACCGCAATCGGCGCGGTCCTCGCCCGTTGGATCAACGCGCCCCCTCGCCAGACGGCCAGCGCCGCCGCGGCCAAGGCCGCCGCCGCGCGCCGCCTGGGCAGCGCCAGCAGCGCGCCAAGCCCCAGCGCGTAGGCCGCCGCTTCGTAGGGCCTCCACGGCCTCAATTCCACCGCCGCCCACGGCGCTCCCGCGGCCAGGCGGCACAGCTTTTCAAACGCCGCCAGCCCCGCGTCCGCGACGCGCGCCGCGACCCTTTCCGCGGCCGGCAGCGGCGCCAGCGCGCACAGCGCCGCCGCCGCGGCCATCAGGACCGCCGCCAAAGGCACGAGAGCCACGTTGGCCAGCGGGCCCACGACCGAGCCTCGGCCGAAAGAATCGGCCAACAGCGGCCACAGCGCCGCCGCCAGAGCCAGATTCACGCCGAAAAGCACCGCCGCCGCCCGCGCCGCGCGCGGCAGGCGCGGCGTCAGCGCCGCTTCCAGGCGCGACGCCGCGGCCGCGGCCGCCGCCGCCCCGCAGAAGCTCAACACCGCCCCGGTCGACAGCGCCGCGGCGGGTCCGCACGCCAACATCAGCGCCGCGGCCAGCGTCCAGGCCGCGCCGGGGGCCGTCCCGCGCCCCGCCGCCCGCGCGGCCGCCGCGGCCGCCAACATCAGCCATGCGCGCCGCGCCGGAGGATCGGCCCCGCAGGCCAGCGCGTAGAAGCCCGCGCCCGCCACGACCAGCGCCAGGCGCGCCGGCGGCCGCAGACCGAGCCCCGCGCCCAGCCACGCGAGAGCCGCGGCGGCAAAGCCGATCTTGAGCCCCGCGACCACGAGCAGGTGCGCTCCGCCCGCGTCGCGCGCCGAGCGCGCCACGCCGTCGCCAAGCCCTCCCGTGTCGGCGAAGGCGACGGCCGACAGCAGCGCCGCCCGGCGCGGCGGCAGTTCCCGGGCGAAAATCCCCTCGGCGCGCAGACGCGCCGTCTGGGCCGCGTCGAGCGCGAGCCAGCGCGCGGGAACGGGGGCGCTGGACAGTTCGACTTCGCGCGCCGACAGCACCCACGCCGCCCCCGAGGCCGATAGGGCCGCCCCCTCGTCGTAGTCGCCGGGATCGCGCGGACGCAACGGCGGGCGCAGCCGCCCGACGGCGCTCAGTTCGCGCCCCGGAATAAAGTCCGCGGGATCGGCCCCGTGCGGCAGCCACAGCCGCGCACGCTGCACCCCCGAGGGGGAGGGAAATTCCAGCAAGCCGCGCCAACCGCGGCGCGTTCGGCGCACCGGGGCGACCAGCCGCCCCGCGACTCGGGTCGTCGTCCACGCTCGCGCCGCGGTCGCCGGGTCGCGCGGCGGCTCCAAGCGGCCCGCGCGGCTCGCGGCCAGCGCCGCCAGCGCTCCCAGCGCCGTCAGCCAGAACAGGGGCCTGCCGAAAATCATGCCGAGCATACGCTCCGGCCCCCGGAAAAGTTCCGCGCCGAAAGATCGTCATGGGCCCGTATTTGATACAAAGTCCGAGTGAAAATCGTCGTGGCGGGCGGATCGGGGTTCGTCGGACGGGCGCTGGTCGCGGCGCTGGCCGCGCGCGGAGACTCCGTGCTGCTGCTCACCCGCGGCGCCACGGGCGACGCGCGTGGACTTGTGCGCGCGCTGACCTGGGACGGCAAGTCCACCGGCGACTGGGCGCGCGATCTGGATGGGGCCGACGCGGTCATCAATCTCTGCGGCGAGAACGTGGCGGCGGGGCGCTGGACGCCGGCGCGCAAAATCCAACTCCTCAAAAGCCGGGTGGAGTCCACGCGCGCGTTGGTGGCCGCGATTTCGCAGGCCGCGCGGCGGCCGAAAGCCTTGATCAACGCCTCGGCCGTGGGCTATTACGGCATAGCGCCCGAAGGCGCCTGCGCGGAGGGCGCGCCGCAGGGCCGCGATTTTCTGGCCGCGCTGTGCGGCCAGTGGGAACGCGAGGCGCTGGCGGCCGAACCGCTGGGCGTGCGCGTGGTGCCGGCGCGGCTGGGCGTGGTGCTGGGCGACGGCGGCGGCGCGCTGGCCAAAATGGCGCTGCCCTTCAAGCTCTTCGCGGGCGGACCCCTCGGCTCCGGGCGCCAGCCCGTGCCGTGGATTCACCGCGACGACGCGGTGGGCGCGCTGCTCTTCGCGCTGGAACGCGACGCGCTGACCGGGCCCGTCAACGTCGTCGCCCCCCAGGCGCTCGACAACCGGGCATTCAGCGCCGCGCTGGGCCGCGCGCTGGGCCGGCCGTCGTGGCTGCCCGCGCCGGCCTTCGCGCTGAAGGCGGCGCTGGGCGAGATGTCCTCGCTAGCGCTCGGCGGCCAGCGCGCCGAGCCCAAGAAGCTCCTGGACGCGGGCTACGCGTTCAAGTTTGCGACGCTTGACCCGGCGCTCGCGGCGCTCTTTCCGAAATGAAGCGCGCGCGCCTGGCGGTGGGACTGATGTCGGGCACGTCCGCCGACGGCGTGACCGCGGCCCTGGTCGAACTGCGCGAAGGCGGCGTGCGCGTGCGGCGCTTCCAAACATATCCTTACGCCCCCGCGCTCAAGCGCCGCGTGCTGGAAGCGCCCGGCCTGCGCGCGCCGGAGCTGTCGCGCCTGAATTTCGCGCTGGGCGCGGCCTTCGCCGACGCCGCGCTCAGGATCTGCCGCGGCGCGCGGCCGGACGTGATCGGTTCCCACGGCCAGACGGTCTGGCACGGCCCCGGCGCGAATCCGCCCAACACCTTGCAGATCGCCGAGCCCGCAGTGATCGCCGAGCGCCTGGGCGTTCCGGTGGTGGCCGACTTCCGGCCGCGCGACATGGCCGCGGGCGGCCAGGGCGCGCCGCTGGTGCCCGCCTTCGACCTATTCTTGTTCGGCCGCGGGGCGCCGCGCGCGATCGTCAACATCGGCGGCATCGCCAACGTCAGCCTGATCGCGCGCGGCCGCCTGGCCGTCGCCTTCGACACGGGCCCCGGCAATGTTTTGATGGACGAAGCCGTGCGCCGCGCCACGCGCGGCCGCGCGGAGATGGACCGCGGCGGCCGCCTGGCCGCGCGCGGCCGCGCCGACGAGCGCCTGCTCCGGCGTCTGCTCTCCCACCCCTATTTTAAAAAGGCCCCGCCCAAGTCGCTGGACCGTTCCACATTCGGGCCGGCCCTGCTCGACCGGCATTTCCCGCGCCTGGACGCCGCGCGCCTGCCGGACGCCCTGGCCACGCTCGCGGAGTTCACCGCGCGCTCTCTCTGGTTCGCCGTCCTGGAAAACGCGCCGGTCGCCGTCGCCGAGGTCGTGGTCTCCGGCGGGGGCGCGCTCAACGCGTACTTGATGCGCCGCCTCTCCGCGCTCTTTGCGCCCGCGCGCGTGACCACCACCGCGTCCTACGGCCTGCCGGTGATGGCCAAGGAAGCCGCCTGCTTCGCCTGGCTGGCCGCGCGCGCCTGGGAGGGCCGCGTGAACTCCGCGGCCGCGGCCACGGGAGCGCGCGGGCCGCGCGTGCTGGGAAAAATCGTACCTCCGTGAGCGCGCCCGTCTCGGCGCTGGACTCAGCCGACTTCCGCGCGCTGACCGAGGCGCGCTTCCTGCTCTCTTTCGCCCGGCGCATGCAGACGATGGTGATGGCCTGGCAGGTCTACCAGATCACGCGCGACCCGCTGGCGCTGGGTCTCATCGGGCTGGTGGAGGCCGTGCCGTCGCTAGGACTGGCGCTGTGGGCCGGCGACGCGGTCGATCGCGGCGAGCCGTTGGGCGTCTATCGCGGCGTGATCGGCGGCTCGCTGCTGTCGGTCGCCATGCTCTTGGCCGCCGGCCGCCTGGCGCCGAGCGCGGCGGGACACGTGGCGTGGATTTACGCGGCGGCCTTCGTCGCGGGCGTGGCGCGAGGATTCTCGCAGCCCGCGCTCTACGCGCTGGTGCCGCGAATCGTCCCGCGCGAGGCGCTGGCGCGCTCCTCGGCTTGGATCACGACTGCCTTCCAGACCGCGTCGGTGATCGGGCCGGGGCTGGGCGGAGTCCTGTTCGCCTGGAAAGGGGCGCCGGTGCCTTACGCGCTCGACGCGGCCCTGCTGGTCGGGGCGCTGACGTTGACGCTGCGCGTGCGCGCGCCGCTGCCCGCGCCCGCGCGGCCGCGCGCCGCCGAAAGCCCGCTGGCGCGCGTGACCTCCGGTCTGCGTTTCGTGTTCGCCGACGAGATTCTGCTCTCCGCGTTGGCGCTGGACATGTTCGCGGTGCTTTTCGGCGGGGTCGAGGCGATCTTGCCGGTGTTCGCGGCCGAGATCCTGCGCGTGGGCGCGCGGGGCTTGGGCGTTCTGATGGCCGCGCCGGCGGTGGGCGCTTTGCTCGGCAGCGCGCTGATGATCCGCCGCCCGCCCGACCGCGGTGCCGGCAAAACGCTGCTGGCGGTGGTGGCGGGCTTTGGCGCGTGCGTGATCGTCTTTGCGCTGTCGCGCTCGCTTTGGCTTTCGGCGGGACTGCTGGCGCTGGCCGGGGCGCTGGACAGCGTGAGCATGGTCATCCGCGGCGCGATCGTCCAACTGGCCTCGCCCGACGACATGCGCGGCCGGGTGGCCGCGGTCAACTCGATGTTCATCGGCACCTCCAACGAACTCGGCGCCTTCGAGTCGGGCGCCGCGGCCAAGCTGCTGGGCGCGGTCCCATCGGTGGTCTGCGGAGGGCTCGTCACGCTCGCCACCGTCGCTTTCGCCGCGCTCGCCTCGCCGAAGCTTCGGGGTCTGAACCTGGGCGACCTGAAAAACTGACGCCGAGACGCGCGCGTAAAGCTACAATCCCCCCATGAAACCCCGCCTGCCGAAGAAAATCCTCGCGGCGATGAAGTCCTACCCCGCGTTCTCGCGCGCGGTGTGGACCGCGTGCGCGGAAATCCCGAAGGGCGAGGTGCGCACCTACGGCTGGGTGGCGCGCCGCATCGGCCGGCCGGGCGCCGCGCGCGCGGTGGGCCAAGCGCTGGGAAAAAATCCGTTCGCGCCCATGGTGCCCTGCCACCGCGTGGTCGGCGCCGACGGCCGCATGACCGGCTACTCCGGGCCCGGCGGCATCAAGCGAAAGCGCCGCCTGCTGCTGGCCGAAGGCGCGCTGAGGCGCTAGGGCGTGCTGGGCGCGGCGCTGACGGCGCTGACGCTGGCGGCGGGCGGAACTTTCGACGCCTCGTCGCCGCCGGCCGACGCGGTCGCGCTCCAGAACCTCTCCGCCGCGCAAATCGCCGCGCTGGCGCAAACCGGGGCCGTCGCCGACCCGGCGCTGGGCTTGGCCGTGTTCGCGCCCAAGCTCGGCGCGGCCGCGGGCGGGCGCCTTGAACTTGCCGGCGGAGGCGCGCTGCGCGTCACGGCGGTCCGCGACGCGAGGGCTTTCGACATTTACGATGCTTCACTGCCCGAGGGCGGCGACGACGGCGACCGCCTGCTGGCGCTCTACCGGCTGTCGCGGTTCATCCGCGAGAACTCCGCCGGGCGGCCGTTTCTCCTGCTGGGGCGGCTGGGAGTCGACGCCGACGACAAGAACACGGCCGTCTTCCTGGACCTCATCGAAGGGCGCGACCTGTGCGTCGACCACGGCGACGAGGTCTGCGCGCCGCGCGGCGGACGGCGCGACTTCGCCGTGGTCGCCTACTCGCCGAGCGCGCCCGGCCGCGCTCGCCGCGGGGCGGGCGGCGTGATCACGCGCTTGACGCGGGCGTTCTTTCGCCTGAAGCCCGCAGCCGAACCCGCGGGACGCGCCGAGGCGCTGGCCGCCGTCGCCGCGGCGGCCGACGCGCGCCTGGCCGAGGCGCGCCGCCGCGAGGCGGGCTGGAGCTGGCTGCCGTTTCTGGGGACCCGGGACGCCTTGCGCGGGCGCGACGACGAACGCCGCGCCGCCGACTTGCGCGAGCAAATCCGCACCGAGCAGATTCTCTGCGCGCGCGCGGGCGGACGCTGACGCCGCGCTCAGCGGACCTTGGCCAGCAAGGCCTGCGCGGCACCAAGCAACGCCTGCGAACTCTGGTCGAGGTCGCGAGAGTCGCGGTCCAGGTCCATCTCTTGCTGAAAGTATCCCGCCCGCTCGAGATCGGCGGTGTCGAAACCCTCGTCGAAGACGAACCAATGGACGCCGGACTGGAAGGCGCTCGCCGCGTCGGCCAGGCGCTGGGCGGACGCCGCCAGGGACGGGTCCTTGCCGGGAATCTGCGAGGAGAGCGTGCTCAGATCGCCCAGGCGGTAGCGCGCGTTCTGCGCGGCCGTGTCCAGGCCCTGCGTGAACAGTTGCAGGTCCCAGCCCAGGCTCGGATCCTGCGGTCGGCCGGGCACGAAGGCGTCCACGCGCGACATCAGCATGCGCAGATCATTGCGCCGCTGGTCGAAATTCTGCGCGGCGTCCTGCAGGCCCCAAGTCAGGTTGTCGAGCTGCGCGCCCAGGTTCGCCGCGGCGGCCTTCGCGGAGTCCGCGCGCAAGGCTTGGACTTGTGCCCGCACGCCGTCGACGATGGACTCGAAGGAGGCCGGTGTCGCGGCGGACGCGGACGCGGCCAGAAGCAGGGCGGCGGATAGGGCTCGGACCATTGGATTTACCTCCGATGTGGGTCTAAAGTTCCACCGAGAGATTTTAGCACGCGCCGCGCCCGCCTATTCCCAGCGAAACGAGGCCGCCCCGACCAGCAGGAAGCTGACCGTCATCCCGATCAGGAAATACAGATGGTCGGCGACTTGCGCCAGCGTCGCACCCTCGGTCATCACCGCGCGCGCCGCGTCGATGACGTGCGTCAGCGGGAAGCACCAGGCCAAAAGGCGCATCGCGCGCGGCGCGCCCTCAAGACTGAACCACACGCCGGACAAGAACATCATCGGCCAGGTAATCAGGTTCAAAAGTCCCCCCGCCAATTCCTCGCTGTCGGTGCGCGCGGCCACCAAGAGCCCCATCGAGATCAGGCACACCGCGCCGACGGCGAAGATCAGATACAGGGTCGCCAAGGAGCCCAGCCGCTCGAAATGCAGGAAGAAATCCGCGCCATGGTAGACCAGCGCGAACACGCCCATGATCAAGACCAACCGAGAAGCCACCTGGGCGGCCAAAAACTCCAGCGCCGTCAGCGGCGTGGCCTTCAAGCGCTTGAGCACGCCGTTCTTGCGGTAGCGCACGATCGCGTAGCCCACGCCGAACAGCGCCGAGAACATCATGTTCATGGCCAAAAGCCCCGACACGAGCCAATCCACGTAGCGAATGGGCCGTCCGCTCACCGTCCCGCGCTCGGGCTGAGCCGCCGCCGCGTCGGTGCCGAGCAACACGCGCTCGGCCAGGTAGCCCTTGGGCGCCTGGTCGTTGACCCAGTAGCGCAGGGGCCGTCCCGGGGACACGAGCATGTCGATCTGGTGGTGGCGCAGGCTCTCCAAGCCCCGCGCCGAATCGCCGAACTCGACGAAGCGCACATAATGCGTGGCGGCGAAACCCGGCGGCAGGTCGGCGCGGCGGCCGGCCACGCCGACCTTGAACACATCTTGGGCGTCGCCGGAAAACGCGAACGACATCCCAAAGACCACGAGCAGCGGGAAAGCCAGATTCCAGCCCAACGCTCCGCGGTCGCGCACGAACTCCTTGCCGCGCGCCACGGCCATGGCCCAAGTCCGGCGCAGAGGCCTCATTCGCGCAGTTCCCGCCCGGTCAGATCCAAGAACAAGTCCTCCAGGGAGCGCGGGCGCACCGTCAGCCGCGCCAGCGTGGAGCCCGCCGCGATCAAGGCCCCCAGCGCCCCGTCCACATCGGAGGTCAGCACCTCGACGCTCGCCTCGCGCTCCACGAGCTTGCCCGGCAGCCCCGCCGCGGGCGCGCGGAAGTCCGCCTTGGGAAGCTCCAGCGTCACCCCATCGAAGTGGGCCTTGAGAAGGCGGTCGGGCTCGCCTTGCGCGATCACGCGTCCGCGGTCGACGATGGCGACCTCGTCGCAGAGCTCGTAGGCTTCCTCCATGTAATGCGTGGTCAGCAGCAGGGTCTTGCCGCGGGATTTGACCGCGCGCACCAGATCCCAGAACTTGCGCCGCGCCTGCGGGTCCAGGCCCGTGGTGGGCTCGTCCAGGAACAAGACATCGGGATCGTTGACGAGCGCCACGGCCAGGAGCACGCGCTGGCGCTGGCCGCCGGAGAGTTTTTTGGCGTCTCGGTCCAGGAATTCGCCCAGGTCGCACAGCGCGGCGAGTTCGGCCACGGGCACGGAGCGCTCGTAGAAGCTGCCGAAAAGCTCCAGGACCTCGCGCACGCTCAAATTGTCCTGGAGCGCGGTCTGCTGGAACTGGATGCCGGACCTCTCGCGAAACGACGCGTCCACCGGCGCGCCGCGGTAGAGCACCGCGCCGGAGTCGGCCGCGGAGATGCCCTCCATGATCTCGATGGTCGTGGTCTTGCCCGCGCCGTTGGGGCCGAGCAGGCCGAAGCACGATCCCTCGCGCAAGGACAGCGACAGCCCGTCGACCGCGTTGACGGATGCGCCCGGGTAGCGCTTGACCAGATTCTTGGCTTCCAAAACGATGGCCACGGAGGGCATCCTACCAGTTCCGCGCGCCCCTTGACGGCGCGCGACGCCGGAGCCATTCTGTCGGGGTGAGATTTTCCCCGTTCGCCGTGAGCCTGGCGCTGGCCGCGCGCGCGCTGGCAGCCGAGCCCGCGCCGTCGGTCTTGCGCGCCGAGACGCTGGACGCGGCACTCAAGGACGCGGCGCGAGCCAAGCTCCAGTTCGTACTGGCCGACGTGAGCACGAAGGGCTGCGTTCCCTGCCGCCAGATGGAGCGCACGACCTGGCGCGATCCGGCCACGGCGGCGTTCTTGAACGGCCGCGGCCTGGCCGTCGGCATCGACGGCGGCTGGGGCAATGCCGCAATCTGCGTTCGCCGCCGCATCGGCGAGTTTCCGACGGTGCTGATCCTGCGTCCCGACGGCACGGAAATCGACCGCCTGGTGGGCTACTACTCGTCTTCGGACCTCATCGCCGGCGTCAAGGACGCGCTGGCGGGCGGAAGCTCGGTCAAGCGCGCGCGCTCGCGCGCGGCGAAGGCGAAAAACCAGGACGACTACATCCAGGCCCGCTTCGAGCTTGCCCAGGCGCTGATGTATTCCGGGCGCGACAAAGAGGCTTTGGCGGACCTGCTGTGGCTTTACGACGACGGGATGAAGCGCCTGCCGGAGTTCTCCGGCGTGCGCGCCAGCTACCTGCCCACGGTCATCAACAATCTCGGGCGCAGCTATCCGCCGGCCAAATCGGCCCTCTACCGGCGCTTCGCGGAAGTCCGCCAACGCTTGCTTGGCCCCTATTTCACCACCGGCGACGCGCGCGACTGGCTGGCGCTGTCTCAGTGGCTGGCCAAGCCGGACGCCGACCTCGCCTTGTTCGATTCTCTGCGCCCGGACGACCCTCGCCGGCGGGTCCTGGCGCCGATGCTGTTCGACGACTTCCTGGCCAAGCGCCGCTACGCCGACGCCGCGGCCGCGAGATCCGCGAAGCGCGCCGAGGGCGAATTCGCGCAGTGCGCCGCCCAGTATTGGGGCAAAAACGCCCCCAAGGACGCCGAGCAACTTCACATGATGCGCGAGTTCTGCGTCGAGCAGGCCGCCTCAGCGGCCGAGGCCTACGCGGGCGCTGGGCGCGAGGCCGACGCGCGGACCATTCTCGCGAGCGTGCGCCGCGTCGACGACAAGCCCTGGGTCGAGGCGACCGTGCGCCGGCACCTGCGCCGGGCGCGGCGCGACCGGCGTTAAGACTTCAACGACGCGACGATCGCCGAGTCCAAGTCCGCGATCAAGTCCTCGGCGTCCTCGACGCCCACCGACAGCCGGATCAGGCCGTCGGCAAGGCCCGCCTTGAGACGCTCCTCGCGCGGAATGGAGCCGTGCGTCATCGACGCCGGGTGCCCGATGAGGGACTCGACGCCGCCCAGGCTCTCGGCGAGAGTGAACACCCGGCACGAGGAGATCATCCGCTTGGCGCGCTCGATGTCGCCCTTGAGCTCGAAAGAAATCATCCCGCCGAAGCCCGTCATCTGCGCGCGCGCGAGTTCATGGCCCGGGTGCGTGGGCAGGCCCGGGTAGTGCACTCGCG
>JAJZQS010000080.1 GCA_021806745.1 bacterium | reverse complement strand
GCGCAAGGAAAGCGATCTGTTTTCTCTGGGCGCGGTGCTCTACGAGGCCGTCACCGGCGCGCGGCCTTTCGAGGGCTCCGCGGCCGTCAAGCTCGCGCGCGGCTATCGGCGCGCGTCGTCCCGGGTTCCCGGGCTGCCTCCGGCGCTGGACGCGCTCATCGACCGCGCGCTGGAGCCCGACCCCGACCAGCGCCTGTCGAGCGCCGCGCAGTTCTGGCTGGCTCTGTCCGAAATCCCGGACGCGGCGTGAAGGCGCCGCGCGCGCTCCGGGAACTGGCCCGATCGCCGGCGTTGCGGCAAAGCCGCGGCGTACTGCTGACCACATTCACCAACAAGGTCGGCTCCATCGGCCTCAGCCTGGTCGCGATCCTTCTGGTGCGCCGCGGCGCGAGCACGGCGCAGGGCAGCGCCGTGCTGGCGACGATGAAGACGACCAGCGTCGCCGCCACGCTCGCCGGCGGCGCGCTGTCGGATCGCCTGGACGCCCGCACGCTGGCGCTGGCCGCGCTTCTGATGTCGGCCGCGGGCCTTGGAATCATGCCGTTTGCCGCCGCGATCTGGCTGATCCTCGTCTGCGGCGTCCTCGGACAATTCGCCGAGTCGCTGCTCAACGTCGTCCAGCGGCTCCTGCTCGTCGAACACGTCGCGCCCGAAAATCACAAGGAAGCCCTGGGCTGGCTGCGGATGGCCAACAACTTCGCGCAGATCTTCAGCTTTTCGATCGCCGCGGCGGGCGCGGCGCTGGGCGTGGCGCCGCTGATGCTGTTCGACGCGGCGACCTCGCTGGGAGCGTTCGCCGTCGGCCGCGTGGTTTTACCGCGCGCCGAGCCGGGCCGCGCGCCGTCGGCGGCTCTCGGCGCCGCCGACGGCGGCGGCGAGTCGGCGTGGGCGTTTCTGTGCCTGGCCTTGGTGCTGATGGGGTGGTCGATGATGTACGAGCTGTTTTTAGAGGGAGGCTCCGGCCGTCTGGAGGTTCTGCACCCCGGGCACGGACTGAGGATATTCTCGGAAATGATGATCCTCAACACGGCCCTGTGCGCGGCGTTCTCGGTTCCGGCCACGCGGATTTTCCGCGACTCGTGGACGGCCGTCGCCGGCGGCGCGGTCTTGGCCTGCGCCGGAGTCCTCTACGCGGGCTTGGGCATGAGCAGCCCGGCGCGGGTGTTCGCGGGAATGCTGGCGGTCACGGCCGGGGAACTGATGCTCGGAGCCGTCTCTCAGTACGCGCTGATGCGCCTGACCCCGCCCGGTCCCGACGCCGGTTTTTACTACTCGACGGGGCTGACGCTGATGCAGTGCGGACGCATCCTCGGCGCGGGACTGGCTTTCCCGCTGCTCGTGCGCGCCACGAACTTGAGGGGCTTCACGATCTTGATCGGCGTGCTCCCTCTGGCCCAGCTCGGGCTCATGGCTTTTCTGCGCGGGCCCATCCGCCGCGCGGCGTAAGTCCGCGCGCGCTCAGCGTCCGGCCAGCGCGAGGATCGCGCGAAATTGTTCCGCGGTCACCGGCTGAACCGACAGTCTCGAACGGCGGAACAGCGGCATGTCCGCCAGCGCCGCGACCCCGCGCAGTTCGTCGAGCGTCAAAAGGCGCGCGAACTTGCGCCGAAAGCGCACGTCCACCTGGTACCAGATCGGCCGCTCGGGCGCGGCCTTCGGATCATGATGGCCGCCGGCGGGGTCGAACTGCGTCGGGTCGGGATAAGCGGCGCGGCTGACCTCGGCCAGCCCCGCCACGCCTGGCGGCGCGGCGTTGGAGTGATAGAACAAGACCTCGTCTCCCACGCGCATGTCCTTCATGTAATTGCGCGCCTGATAATTTCTCACGCCGTCCCAGCCCGAGGTCTTCAGCCGCGCGAGATCGTCGATCGAGAAGACCTCCGGCTCCGATTTCATCAGCCAGCGCCGCACCATGGCCCATTCTAGCCGATGCGGCGCCCGCCCTCAAAGCCGCGCGCGCAACTGCCGCAGCAAGGCCCGCGCTCGAGCTCGGCGAGCGGCGTCCGGCGGCCGGCCCTCGTAACGGGTTCTGTAGTGCTCTTCGGCCAGTTCCGCCACCGGCGCGAGCTCCGGGCGCGCCGCGGCGACGGCGCGGGCGTACTCCCGCGGCGTGTCGCCGGGCGCCCGCGGCAGGCCGGCGCGCGCCAGCACGCGCTCGGCGCGCTCGTAGTCGTCGCCGGGCGCCCGCCTCAGGGAACGCGCCGCCCGGGAAATCCACAGCAAGACGGCCGCGGCGAAAAGCCAACCCAGCGCGCGCGGCAGCGCGTCGAGCGCGGCCCGGCGCGCGCGATCGAAGGTCGCCGCGAAGCTCAGGCGCAGGAGGGCGTCGCGCTGGTCGTATTGGTCGTAGCCGACGACGCGGCGATACCAGTTGGCCTGGGCGGCGTCCATCCAGCGCGACAAGCGCCGGGACAATTCGTCGAGCGCGGCCGACATTCCGGACTCCGGCGGCGTGGGATCAAGGCTCGTCCAGCCGCGGCCGTCGGCGTAGTACTCGACCCAGGCGTGGGCGTCGCTTTGTCGAACGTCGTAGAAGCGCCCCCACGCGTTCCACTCCTCGGCGTAGAAGCCCGTGACCAAGCGCGTCGGAACTCCCGCCAACCGCAAAAGCACCGCGGCCGCGCTGGCGAAGTACTCGCAGTTTCCCCGCTTGCTCTTGAAGAGGAATCCTTCCAGGCTCGCGTCGCGCGCGTCCGACGACAGCGAATACGAGTAGCCGGCGCGCAGGCGCGCGGCGATCGCCGCGGCCTTGGCGGGCGCGTCCGCGGCCCCGCGCGTCCATGCGGCGGCCAGCGCCGCCAGGCGCCCGTCCGGGTCCGGAGGCGGAGCCAGCGCGCGCTCCAGCGCCCTGCCGCGCAAATCGACGCCGGCGTCGGTGGGCTGCCAACCGACGGGTCCGGGAAAGATTCGGTAGCGCGCTCCCCCGCGGAAGGGCTCGACCGCGTAGAAAGTGTCGGTGTGGTCGAACCACGCGCCCTGCGTCAAACCCTCGATGCGCCGCGGCGGCCCGATGGTGAACACGACCGAGGCGTTGAAGGGCTGCAGCTCGATGAGCCAATCCCCCGGCGCCGTCGCCGCGTCATCGGGCGGCACCACGAGCTCTCCCTCTTGCCCTTCCAGCCACGCTCGGTCGCCGTCGGCGCGCCGAGTCCCGCGCCCGGAGTCGAAATCAAACCCCATCGGCGCCTTGCTCCAGCGGCGCCCGTCGAAATCGTCGAGCGCCGCTCCGCGAACATACAGCGGCGGCGGCGCGGCCGAAAGCCCCGCGACCGCGGCCCCTTCGGCGCGAACGCGCATCACTCGCGCCGGCGAACGCCGCAGGCGGCCGAAATAGCCCAGCGTCACGTCCTCGGTGAATCCCACCGCCGCCTGCGGGCTCACTCGCAGCCGGTCCAAGTCCGAGGCGACGAACGGATTGAGCCGGCGCAGCCCGTCCATGCGCGGGACGGCCAAGAACACCACCAGCCCCAGGACGGCGCCCAGCGCCAACTCGCGCGCCACGGGAACGCGCAGCCGGCGCAGGCTCTCGGCGCCGGCTTGGACCATCAGCCATGACGCCGACGCCGCGATCCAGATCAAAAACAACGGGAAATACCACGGGCTGATCGTCAGGCCCGAGATCAGGAAAAACGCGAGATAAAGGATCAAAAAGACCTGCGCGCGGTCGCGTTCGCTCCACGCGCTGAAGGCGCGATTGAGCAGGAGGTACTCGAGCAGGTGCACGCTCGCGATCGCCGCGCCCGAACGGCCCACATCGGCAAGACCCAGATACAACAACACCAGCGCCGACAGCGCGTTCGAGGCGAGCGTCGTCAGAAACGGACCGCCGCGCTCCTGCAAGAACAGGCTCAGCGGCACCAGAGGCGCGCAGGCCAGAAGCGCTCCGGTCGAGAGATCGTCGATCAAAAACAGAGCCAGGTAGACCGCCGCCCCGCTCAGCAGCAGCAGGCGGCGCGAGAGCGCCTCATCGGCGGGCCACGAAGCCGCCGGCGCGGCGCCCAAAGACGCTGGCCGCGCGCTCTCGCCCATGCCGGCCAGCGCGAGCGCGCGCAAGACGGCGTCGAGATGCGCCTGCCCGCGGCCGAGCGGGACTTGCGCCAAACCGGTCAAGCCGGTCTCTCGGCCTTCCTCGATCGCGGCTCGGCAAGCCGACGCCGCGGCCTCCACCGTGGCGTCGTCGGTCCCCTCCAGGCGCACGAGAGCCGGACCGCCGGCCGGCACGGACCGCTCGGCCACGACCGGGCGGCCCGTCTTGGCCGTCATCTTCCATTGTATCTGCCGCGCGTCGTCGGCGGCGTAGGGGCGCAGTCCGTGGAATTCACCGTCGCGCGCGCGGCGCAGCGCCGCGCCCTCCCGCGCTCCCGGGCTCTCCCGAGGCGCCGGCGCGGCGCGGCAGCGGGGCAAGACCAAGACCTCCAGCGGCGGCAGGCGGCGGCGAACGCGCAGGAGCGCGAACGGATAGAGGCTTTCGACCACGAGCCCGGAAAGCTTGACTTTCCCGCGCAGCTCCGAGCGCAGCCGCGCGTCGACGGCCGCGACGCCGCGCGCGGGAACGTCGAGCGGCGGCGACGCGCCGTCGGGTCCGACCACGCGCACGAGCCGGGCGGCGAGGCGACCGCGGTTTTCGATGAGGACGCTCGCGGTGAACGGCTCGCCGCGAAACGCCCTCGGCGGCGCGTGCGCGCGCGCGCTCAGCGAGCTCACGTTCTCCCAGCCCGAAATCAGCGACATCGCCAGCGCCGAGGCCGTCGCCGCGAAGACGAGATAGAGCAGGTTGTTGCCCGTCGAGCCCGCCGCGAACAGCGCGAATGCGGCCAAGCCGACGGCGGCGACGCCAAGCCGAGTCGGACGCATCGCGCTAGGGCGCGCGCACGCGGCCCAGCAGTTGCGCGACGACCGCCTCCGCCTCGCTGATCCGCGCCACGCCGAAGAGACTCGTGTCCAGCAGCAGGCGGTGCGCGACGACCGGCATGGCCACGGTCTTGAAGTCGTCGGGCAGGCAGTGATCGCGCCCCTCGACGACGGCCCACGCGCGCGCCGCCCGCGCCAGCGCCAGCGCGCCGCGCGGCGACAGCCCCAGGCGTACGCCCGGCAGCGCGCGCGAGGCCTCGGCCAGGCGCACCGCGTAGTCGAGCAGCGCCTCGTCGACGCGCACGGCGTCCACGCGCGCCTGCAGCGCCAGAACCTGCTCGCGCGTCAGCGCCGGCGCCATGGCCTGCGGCGAGGGCGGACGGTCCCGCTCGCGCAGGATGCGCAACTCGTCTTCATGCGACGGATAGCCCAGGCGCACGCGCAGCAGGAAGCGGTCGAGCTGGGCCTCAGGAAGCGGGAAAGTGCCTTGATACTCGACGGGATTTTGCGTCGCGATGACCAGGAACGGGTCGGGCAAGGCGTAGGTCTTGCCGTCGATGGAGACTTGGCCCTCGCTCATGGCCTCCAGCAGCGCGGACTGCGTCTTCGGGGTGGAGCGATTGATCTCGTCGGCCAAAAGAACATGGCTGAAGATCGGGCCGGGCTTGAAGTCGAACCGGCCCCCGGCCGCGTCGTAGATCGACACGCCCAGGATGTCGGAAGGCAGCAGATCGTTGGTGAACTGCACGCGCCGAAAGCTGACGCCGAAGGCGCGCGCCAGCGCCACGCCGAGCAAAGTCTTGCCGATGCCGGGCACGTCCTCGATGAGCAAATGCCCCCGCGCGATCAGCGCGGCCGCGGTCAACTTGACCGCCTCGGGCTTGCCGACGTAATGCTTGGCGACGGCGTCGATGAGAACGCCCGCCTCGACGGCCGCCTCGGAAGTTCCCATCCTTTGGAAGTATGGGCTCAGGACGCCGACT
Source organism: bacterium (assembly GCA_021806745.1). GTDB lineage: Bacteria > Elusimicrobiota > Elusimicrobia > UBA1565 > UBA9628 > GWA2-66-18. The sequence goes on along the minus strand of JAJZQS010000080.1, from coordinate 7,271 downwards.
TGTCAACGCCCGGCGCCGGTCCACCCGCGCGGCTTTGCTACAGTGTGAGCCGAGCCCCCCGCGTCATGAAACGCCTACGCACGATTTCCGCCGTCGGCTCGCGCGAATTCGCGGCGCTTGCCGTCGCGGCGGCGGTCTTTGTCGTGTTTTCGAACTGCCTCTCGGCGGGTTTTCTGTGGGATGACGCCGGCTTCGTCTGGAACAACGCGCATCTGGCGTCCTGGTCGACCCTGCCCTCGGCGCTGACGGAAAGCGTCGCGGCCGGAGCGGGCCAACCGGGTTATTTCTTTCGTCCCGTTCAAACCCTGACCCATTTCCTCGATTTGCGCGTTTGGGGGACGACGCCGTGGGGACACCACCTGACGAGCGTCGCGCTCCAGGCCGCGGCCTCGGCGTCGGTCTTCTACTGGCTGGCGGGATTCGCGGCGATCCCGGAGGCCGCGCTCGCCGCGCTGATTTACGGCGTGCATCCGCTGCAAACGGAAGCCGTCGCCTACGTCTCCGGGCGCGGGGACACGCTGGCGGTCCTATTCACCTGCGCCGGATTGGCGTTGTTTTTCAAACGGCCCCGATGGGCCTTGGTCTGCGCGCTCTTGGCCATGCTCTCCAAGGAAAACGCCGTGATGTTTCCCGCGCTGTTGTGGCTGCACGCCAAGGCGTCCGGGAAAAAATTCGAAGCGCGCGCGCACGCTCCGTTCTGGGCGCTGGCGGCCGCATACGCGGGCTCCCACCTCGCGTTTTTCGCCGGCCCCGCGGCCGCGACGCACTCGGCGTCTTTCCGCTTCTCCTCCTGCGTGAAATGCCGGCTGTTCACGTTCCTGACCACGCTTCCGGAAGGTTTGCGGCTGTGGCTGTGGCCGTCGGACCTTCATCACGAGCGCTTCTGGGCGGCGCGTTCGTCCTTCGACGCGGCGGTCGCCGCATCGGCGGCGGGCTTGGCGCTTTGGTTTGGCGCCATCGCGGCGCTGCGCCGCAAGGCTCCCGCGGCCGCGGCCGGCATGGCGTGGTTCGTCGTCGCGACCCTGCCCACGTCGAACCTGATCGTCATGATCAACGCGCTGTTCTACGACCACTGGTTTCTCTATCCGGGGCTGGGCCTGGCGCTGGCGCTGACGCAAGTCCCGACCGGACGAGGACCGCGGCGAGCGGCAGCGCTCGCCTGCGGCCTGGCCGCCGCCGTCGCGTGCGCGGCCAAGACGCGCGAACTGAACGCCGTCTGGCACGATTCTTATTCTCTGAACTCCTACATCCTGCGCTACGAACCCGACAACCCGCGCATCCGCAACAACCTGGGCGCGGCCCTCGCCGCCCGCGGGCAATGGGAAAGCGCCATCGAGCAACTGCGCGTCGCGATCGCCTTGGACGACGAATATCCCGCCGCGCATCACAATCTCGGCAAAGCCTACGAGGCTCTCGGACGCGACGACGAAGCCGCCGTGGAATTTCGGCGCGCACTCGCGATGAACCCCAATCTCCTCTCGTCCCGCGTCTGCCTGGGTTGGCTTGAGCTGCAGCACGGCCGTCGAAATCTCGCCGAACGGATTTTCGCCGACACCGTCCGCGCGCGCCCCTACGCGCCGTCGGCCTGGCTGGGATTGGCCGAGATCCGGCTCGACCGCGGCGACCGCGCCGGCGCCCGCGAGGATATAGTCGAGGGCCGCCGCTGGAATCCCGATGACGACCGCCTCGCCTCGGCCCTGGACCGCCTCGACGCCGGAGCGCCCGCCGCCGACATCGACCGCACCTGGGCCGACTCGGTCCGGTATTGAGTCAGCCTAAATCCGCAGGCGCCCAGGCATCGAGCGTGCGCACGGACACGAGGCCTTCGCTCGTCTCCGCCTCGATGAAGACCGGCAAACCGCGCCCACGCGCGGCCACCGCCCGCGCCGCGGACATGTCGGGCGCGGGACGGCCGGGCGGCCGCGACGGCGCCAGAACCGCATCGGCGCCGCACAGCCGGGCCAGTTCCAACTGCGCCGCGTTGGCCGCCTCGACGATCACGCCCAGTCCGCGGGCGCGGGCGGCCGCGGCCAACGCCGGAGTGGTCTGCCCGCTGACCGCGCCCCAAAGCGTGACCGCGTCGGCTCCCCGTGCGCGCGCCAGATCCAACTGATATTCGTCGACGACGAGGTCGCGCGCGATCAGCACGGCGTCGGGCAACGCCCGGCGCGCCGCGGACAGGTGGGTCCAATCCCCGGCGTGGAAATGCCGCTCGGTCCAGACCGAGATCGCGTGCGCGCCGCCGGCCGAGGCCGCGCGCGCCCGGAGCGCGGCTTCCTCGGCGTTGGCCTGCTCGCGCGGAACGCGGAAGCCCTCGTCGGCGGAGGCGAAGCGGACCTCGGCGACCCGGCGCGGGGTGGGACGCGCGAGCAGTTGCGCAAGACCCCGCGGCTCGCGGCGCACAAGCTCGCGCGGATCCTCGGCGGCCGCCTCGCGCTTGAGGCGCGCGGCGCGGCGCGCCGCGTGCGCGGCCATCGCCGCGACGAGGCTCATCGCCGCGCCGCGCGCAGGAAGTTGGCCAGCATCTTTGGACCCAGCGGCGTGGCCGCCGACTCGGGATGAAACTGCACGCCCTCCCACGGCCTCGAGGCGTGGCGCAGCCCCATGAGCGCGCCGTCTTCGGCGCGCGCGGTCGCCACGAGCGAGGCGGGCAGAGGCTCGCCCGCCACGAGGCTGTGGTAGCGCGCGACCGTCACGCGCCGGGGCAGTCCCGCGTAGACGCCGCGCCCGTCGTGGACGACGCGGCAAGTCTTGCCGTGCATGAGCCTGCGGGCGCGCACCACGCGGCCGCCGAAGGCAAGCGCCATCGCCTGATGGCCCAGACACACGCCGAGCGTCGGCAGTCTCGGCGGGGCGCGGCGCAAAAGCTCGACGAGCACCCCCGCGTCCTCGGGCCGCCCCGGTCCGGGCGAGAGAATAAGCCCCTGGGGCTTCAGCGCCAGCAGGGCTTGCACGCTCATCGCGTCGTTGCGCACCACGCGGCAGCCAAAGCCCAGGGCACGGACGGCCTGGTAGAGGTTGTAGGTAAACGAGTCGTAGTTGTCGAGGAGCAGTATCATCCGGCCAAAGCCCCCAGCGCTCGGCGCAGCCCCGCGAGCTTGTGCTGGACCTCGCGGTACTCCGCCGCGGGGTCCGAGTCCGCGACGATGCCCGCCCCGGCCTGAAGCCGCGCCCGTCCGCCCTTGGACAAAGACAGCGAGCGGATGGCCAGGCAGCTGTCCAAATTCCCGGAGAAGTCGTGCTGTATCACCGCGCCCGCGTAGAAACCGCGCGGCCGGCGCTCCAGGCCGGCCAGGATTTCCATCGCCCGGACCTTCGGAGCGCCGCTGACCGTGCCCGCGGGGAAAGACGCGGCCAGCGCGTCCCAGGCCGTGCGGCCCGCGTCAAGTCGGCCTTCCACCTCGCTGACCAGGTGCATCACGTTCGAGAAGCGCCGCGTGCGCATGAAGCGCGCGACCTTCACCGTACCCGGCGCGCAGACGCGGCCCAGGTCGTTGCGCGCGAGATCGACGAGCATCAGGTGCTCGGCGCGCTCCTTGTCGCTGGAGCGCAGCTCGCGCTCCAGCGCGCGGTCGCGCAGGGGCGTGTCGCCGCGCGGTCGCGTGCCGGCGATCGGGCAGTTGCGCGCCAGGCCTCCCACCACGCGCACCAGCCTCTCCGGCGAGGCTCCCATCACCGCGTCGTCGCCGCCCATCAGCAGGAACAAATACGGCGTCGGGTTGGCCGCGCGCACCGCGCGGTAGGCGGCGATGGGGCCGGCCGCCACGCGCGCGTGAAAATCATCGGAGAGCACGGCCTGGAAGATGTCGCCGGCGCGGATGTGGCTTTTGAGCCGGGAAACGCCCCGCAAGAACGCCGCGCGCCCGGCGCCGCCGACGGCGGGCAGGGGCCTTTTCGAGATCGGCCAGTCCGCGACGGGCCCGGCCCAGCGCAGGAGCTCGCGCAGTTCGCCCGCCCGCGCGGCCGCGCGGCGGCGGCCCGCGGCGTCGGAGACCAGCGCGCGCAGGCTCGCGCGGCCGTCCTCGACGACGACGACCTGGTCGAAGAGCATGACGACGGCCTCGTAGCGCTCCGGACGGACGGGGACGCGCTCCAGATGCCGGACCATCTCGTAGCCGAGCAGGCCCACCGCCCCGCCGTCGAAGGCCTGCCCGCCGCGCGCGCGAAACTCCGCCAACCTCCGGCCCAGCGCCCGGAACGGGTTGCCCGGCAGCGCGCGCCGCCGCCCGCGGACTTGCGACCAGGCCCGCCCGCGCTCGACGGTCAGCATCTCGAAAGGTTCGGCGCCAAGCCACGCGCGCCGGACGCCGCCCTCGTTTTTTTCGATGAGAAAGCCGCGCAGGCCCGGACGCAGGAGGCGCTCAAGGCAGGTGGCGGGATCAAGCCCCGAGAGCTCGAGATCGAAGCGCGCGACCGACAGTGCTCGGGCCATGGGCAATTCTACGAAAAGCGGCCGCGCGCGCGGCTTTGCTAGACTGACTTCGCCATGTGCGGGATATGCGGCGTCGTCTACGGCTCGGGCGGGAAGGCCGACGAGGCCGCCCTGCGCCGCGCGGCCGGGCTCATCGCTCACCGGGGACCCGACGACGAAGGGGTGTTCATCGACGGTCCCGCCGGGTTGGCGATGCGAAGGCTCGCCATCATCGACCTGAGCACCGGCCACCAGCCGCTGTCCTACGAGAACGGGCGCTACTGGATCGTCTTCAACGGCGAGATCTACAACTACCAGTTCCTGCGCGCGGAGCTTGAGGCGCGCGGCCACCGGCTCAAGACCAAGTCCGACACCGAGGCCATCCTCGCGCTCTACCGCGACCTCGGCCCCGCCTGCGTCCAGCGCCTGCGCGGAATGTTCGCCTTCGCGATCTGGGACAAAAAAGAGCGCCGGCTGTTCATCGCGCGCGACCGCCTGGGCAAAAAACCCCTCGTCTACGCCCAGCGACCCGACGGAACCCTGCTCTTCGCCTCCGAACTGCGCTGCCTATTCGCGCTCGACCCCGGCCTGCCGCGCGAGGTCGATCCCGTGGCGGTCGACATGTACCTGTCGCTGCAGTACATCCCTTCCCCTAAGACCATCTACAAGTCCGCGCGCAAGCTGCCGCCCGCGCACACTTTGACCTGGCAGGACGGGCGTATTTCCATCGCCCCCTACTGGGACCTGCCGCTGGGCCGCGCGCCGGTCACGACCGACCCCGAGGAGGCCAAGCGCCTCATCCGCGAGAAGCTGACCGAGTCGGTGCGCCTGCGCATGATCTCCGAAGTGCCTCTGGGGGCGTTTTTGTCCGGGGGCGTGGACTCCTCGGTGATCGTCGCGCTGATGAGCCGGCTGTCCGACCGGCCGGTCAAGACCTTCTCGATCGGCTTTGAAGAGGAGCGCTTCTCCGAGACGCGCTTCGCGCGCCTGGTGGCCGAACGCCACAAGACCGACCACACCGAGTTCATCGTCAAGCCCGAGATGGCCGAAGTCCTGCCCAAGCTCGCCTGGCACTACGGCGAGCCCTTCGCCGACGCCTCCGCGCTACCCACCTACTACGTCGCGCGCGAAACAAGGCGCTTCGTGACCGTCGCGCTCAACGGCGACGGCGGCGACGAGAGCTTCGCCGGCTACCTGCGCTACGCCGCGATGAAGGCCGCCAAGGCCGCGGACTCCCTGCCCCGCCCGGCGCTGGCGGCCCTGCGCGCCGGAGCCGAGCTCCTGCCGGAATGGAACGCTCCCTACGGCACGGCCTGGCGCGCCAAGCGCTTCCTGCGCTCGGCTGTGTTCGGCGACCTTCCCGGACGGCACTTGAAGATGATCGGCTACTTCCACGAAGACGAGAAGCCCGCGCTGTACTCGGAGCCGTTCAAGCGGACGCTCGGCGCGGATTTGGGCGCGGCCGTCGGCTACATGTCGCGCGCCTTCAACGCCTGCGAGGGCCAGGATTTCATCAACCGCCTGCTCTACGTCGACTACAAGACCTATCTGCCCGAGTGCTTGATGGCCAAGGTGGACATCGCGACGATGGCCTGCTCGCTGGAAGGCCGTTCGCCGCTGCTCGACCACGAGTTCGTCGAGCTGGTCTACGGCCTGCCCGGAGCGTGGAAGCTCAAGGGCCTGCGCGGGCACAAATGGATCTTCAAGGAAGCGTTCCGCGACCTCCTGCCTCCCGAGATCCTGCGCCGGGGCAAGATGGGCTTCGGCATTCCGCTGGGCGCGTGGTTTCGCGGGCCGCTCAAAGACTTCTGGGCCGACCATGTGCTCTCGAAAGACGCCCTCTCGCGCGGCTACTTCGACGAGCGCGGCCTGCGCGCCTACTGGGACGATCACCAGGCCGGACGCCGCGACCACGGCTATCGGCTGTGGGCGCTGCTGATGCTGGAGCTGTGGCACCGGCATGCGGCCGGGTCGGGCGCGCCCGGCGCGCCGTCCTGTGCTCAGTAGAGACGCATCTCCGGCTCGCTCGAGGTCAGCGTCGGGGTCTGCTCGCGGTCCTGCGCGCGCGCGGCCAAGACCACGTGCTTGCGCACATAGCGATAGAGCTGCTCAAGAGTCACGTGGCCGGTGCCCTGAGGATCGGCCTCGCCGGAAAGCCCGCGCAGGACATACCAGCTGAAAAGGCCGTGGCGCGCCCGGGGGAGGCTTCCCGCGATCTCGCTGTTGCCCGACGCGGCGAGCACCGAGACCTTCGACGGCACGCGCTTGGGGGCGCGCACGACCACGAGCGGCCGCGTGCCGGGCGCGAGGACCGACCGGCCGCCGGCGCCGGAGAAACACGAGTCGATCATCGCGATCACTTCCTTGGCCGGGAGCTTGCTGAGCGCGCCGTAGAGGCGATCCAGGGAAATCGCGGTGCTCTTGACGAACGCCGCGTCGGCATCCCAAGGCATGATGTAGGGCGTCCCGTCGGCCAGATTCGGCGCGCCGTGGCCCGAATAATAGAAATAGACGCGCGAGTCGGGCGAAACTTGCCGCGGCAGCCATTCCTCAACGTATTTGTCGACCTCGCTCAGCGACGCCCGCGAACCGGACAAGACGACGACGTTTTCCTCCGGGACGCCGAGCGACACGAACATCTTGGCCGCGTCGCGCGCGTCGTCTTCGGCGAACTCGGCGGAAGGAAGGCGCTCGTAGCGATCCACTCCGACCACCACCGCGTAATCGTGCGGACGTTCCCGCATGCGAGCCGGAGCGGTGAAAGATTCGTTGCCGAAGGGCGCTGGAGTCGACCGCGCGATGGCGGAAACTGCGGCGACATCCGAAGCGCCTTGGGAGCTGCTCCACCGCCCCGTCGCCG
>JAJZQS010000079.1 GCA_021806745.1 bacterium | reverse complement strand
GCGTGCGCGAGGCCATCGGCGCAAGCCCCGCGCTGGCCGCTTCGAACGCGCCCGACCCCGACTTGCGCGACTCCGTCTCCGACGCCCCGCGCCCGGCCGCCGCGCCGCCGCCGCAGGACGCCAAGACACTCGACATGATCTCGCGCGGCGACGCCGCCGCCGACCGCGCGGACTGGACGCGCGCCGCGGCCTTCTACCGCGCGGCCATCGACGCCGACGCCCGCGCCCGCACTCTCACGGCCGCGCAGTCCGCGTCGCTATGGGAGAGCCTGGGCGCGGCCGACAACGAGCTCGGCGACAGCGCCGCAGCCGCCTCCGCTCTGATGCGCTCCGTCGAGATCGTGCCGCGCGCCCGGGCCTACTACCAGCTCGCGAAGGCCCAGGCCGAGGCGGGCCGCATCGCCGCGGCCCTTTCGGCGCTGGACGGGGCGTTCGCCTCGGCCTCGGGCCCCGACGAGCTTCGCCGCTTCGTGCTGCTGGCCAAGACCGACCTCCAGCTCGTGGCCGTGCGCGACTTGCCCGGCTACCGCGAGGAGATGGCCAAGCTCGCCCCGCGCGTGGCCCTGCGCTGACGCGCGGCGGGGGCGCCCGCTTGAAATTGCTATAATGACGACCCATGCCCTACTCGCGGCGCGACGCGCCCAATTGCGACTGGTGTCCATATAAGAAGAACTGCTTCTACGAGCTTCTAGGCACCAAGGAAGCCAAGAAGGGCTGGCGGGAACTGCGCCTGGCCAACGCGTTCAAGCGCGGCGAGGTGGTCTTCCACGAGGGCTCCATGCCGCAGGGCGTCTACGTGGTCTGCACCGGCCGCGTGAAGATCTACAAGTCCAGCCGCACCGGCCAGCAGTTGACCACGCGCCTGGAAAGCCCGGGCGACCTCGTGGGCCAGATCTCGTTTCTGGCCGAGGAGGGCGCCTACACCGCCACCGCCGAGGCGCTGGAGCCCAGCATCGTGTCGATGATCGACGCGCACTCCTTTCGCGACTACCTGGCCCGCTTTCCGGAGGCGTCGCTGGCGCTGCTGCGCGAACTGGCGCGCGACGTGCGCCGCGGCGAGAACAAGGCGCGCGACATCGCCTTCAAGCCCGCGCGCGGCCGCCTGGCCGACGCGCTCTTGCGCATGATGCTGCCCAAGAAGCCCTACCCGATCGTGGCCGGGCTCAAGCGCCGGGACTTGGCCGAGATGGCGGGGCTGACCATCGAGACGACGGTGCGCCTGCTCAAGGACTTCGAGCAGAGGCAGGTGCTGCGCAAGAAGGACAAGGATCTGCTGATCGTCGCCGAGGACCGCCTGCGCGCGCTCGCGGGCGCCTCGGTCTAGCCCGCCTCAGGTGTTGAAGAGCCGGTCGCCCGCGTCGCCCAGGCCCGGCACGATGTAGCCCTTGGCGTTGAGCACGGGGTCCACCGCGGCGGTGAACACCGGCACGTCGGGGTGGTCGCGGTGCACGCGCTCCACGCCGCGGCGGCTGGCCAGCAAGGTCAGCAGCGCGATCTGGCGCGCGCCGTCGGTCTTGAGGATGTGCAGCGATTCCGAGGCCGAGCCGCCGGTGGCCAGCATCGGGTCGCAGAGCACCACGAAGTGCTCGGACAGCCGCCGCGGCAGGCGCACGTAGTAGCGCACGGGGTTGAGCGTCTCCTCGTTGCGGTAGAGCCCGATGTGGCCGATGGCCGCGCGCGGCGCCAGCTGCAGCAGCCCCGGCGTCATGCCCAGGCCCGCGCGCAGCACCGCCACGAAGGCCAGCGGCTGGTCGAGCACGACCGCGGGCGCGGATTTCAGCGGCGTCTGCACGGCCGCCTTGCGCGTGCGCGCGCCGCGCAGCACCTCGGTGCCGATGAGCATGGCCACCTCGGCCATCAACTGGCGAAACGCGTCGGGTTCGGTGGCCTTGTCGCGTAGGCGCGCCAGCTTGTCTTGCACCAGCGGATGGTCGCTGACGTGGAGTTCGGGCATGGTCCCTCGGTTCTTCATCGCACGATCTCAAGCACCGTCTTGCCGCGGCGCGGCGGCGCGGCGGAAATCTCCGCGGCCCGGCGCACGGCGGCCTCGCCGGCGTCGAGCCGGGCGCGGTCGGCGGCGCGCAGCAGCGCGATCGTCTCGCCGCGGCGCACGCGGTCGCCGACCTTGCGCGCCAGCTCGATGCCCGCGCCGTAGTCGAGCGCTTGTTCCTTGAACGCGCGCCCGGCGCCCAGCAAGACCGCCGCGCGGCCCACGCCGCGCGCGTCCAGCCGCGACAGCCAGCCGTCGCGGGACGCGGCGACCGCGCGCGAGAGGCGGGCCTGGGGCAGGCGGTCGGGCTCGTCGACGACGCGCGCGTCGCCGCCCTGCGCCGCGACCAGTTCGCGCAGCACGCGCAGGCCGGAGCCGTCGCGGATCTTGGCGCGCATGAGCTCGGCGCCGCGCTCGGCGTCGGCCGTCAGCCCCGAGAGCGCGAGCATCCAGCCGCCCAGCGCCAGCAGGCACTCCAGGTAGTCGGCGGCGCGCTCGTCGCCGCTCAAGATCTCGAGGGCTTGGCGCACCTCCAGCGCGTTGCCCACGAAGCGCCCCAGGGGCTGGGACATGGCCGTGAGCACCGCGACCGTGGGCATGCCCAGGCTCTTGGAGGTCTTGACGAGCGCGCGCGCCAGAGCGCGCGCGGAAGGCGCGTCTTCGAAGATGGCGCCGGAGCCGACCTTGACATCGAGCACCAGCGCGTCGAGCTCCTCGGCGAATTTCTTGGACAAGATCGAGGCCACGATCAGCGGCTGGGCCGGGACGGTGGCGGTGGCGTCGCGCAGCGCGTAGAGCGTGCGGTCGGCGGGGGCGAGTTCCTCGGTCTGGCCGAACATGCACGCGTGCACGCTCTTGAGCTGGGCGCGGATGGCGCCAAGCCCCAGGCGGACCTTCATGCCGGGGATGGCCTCGAGCTTGTCCAAGGTCCCGCCGGTGTGGCCCAAGCCCCGCCCCGACATCATGGGCACCGTCAGCCCGCAGGCCGCGGCCAGGGGTGCCAGCGCCAGGGACACCCCGTCGCCCACGCCGCCGGTGGAGTGCTTGTCGGCCTTGGGGCGCGCGGTCTTGCCCAGCCCCAAGGTCTTGCCCGAGCGCGCCATCGCGCGCGTGAAGGCCGCGGTCTCGGGTTCGCTCATGCCGCGGCAGACCACCGCCATCAGCCAGGCCGAGAGCTGGTAGTCGGGCGCGGAGCCGTCGGCGGCCGCGCGCGCGATGAAATCCAGCTCCTCGGGCGAGTGCCGGGCGCCGTCGCGCTTCTTGGCGATGAGGTCGAGCAGGCGCACGCGCGTTCTCCTACAGCGCGGCGATCGCGTCGGCGAGCACCGCGCGCAGGTCCGCGGCCACGCGCTCGCCCAGCGCCAGAACGTCGTCGTGGTTTTGCACCGCGCCGGGAAGGCCCGCGGCCATGTTCGAAGTCCAGGTGAGCGCCGCGACCTTCAGGCCCATCTGGCGGGCCGGGACCACCTCGGGCACCACCGACATGCCCACCACGTCGCCGCCGAGGGCGCGGAAGGCGCGGATCTCGGCGGGGGTCTCGTAGGACGGTCCGCCCACGGCCACGTAGACGCCCTCGGACGCCTTGATCTTGCGCTTGCGGCAAATCGACAGCAGCAGCCGGCGCAGCGCCGGGTCGTAGGCCTGGCTCATGTCCGGGAACATCGTGCCGAACTCCTCTTCGTGGAAGGCGCGCAGGGGGTTGCGGCCCATGAGGTTGATGTGGTCGCTGATCACGGTGAAGTGGCCGGGGAGGTTCTTTTCGCGCATCGAGCCCACGGCCGCGGTCACAAGCAGGGTCTTCACGCCCATGTACTCGAGCGCGCGCACGGGAAGGGCGATGGACTCCATTGCGTGGCCCTCGTAATAATGGAAGCGGCCCTGCATCACGGCCACGCTGCGCCCGGAAAGCCGGCCCAAGACGAGCTTGCCCTCGTGGCCGGGCACCGTCGTGCGCGGGAATGAGGGGATGTCCGCGTAGGGGATCACGCGCGCTTGCGAGAGTTCGGGCACGGCCTTGGCCAGCCCGGAGCCGAGGATCACTCCCGCGTCGGGCTTGAAGCCGGGGGCCTTGCGGCGCATGATCGCGGCCGCCGCGCGGATTTGGCCGACGTAGGTCTTGATCTTCATGGGCGCAGATTCTACCACATCGGCCGCGGCGGGCCCCGGCGCGCCGTCTAGATGAAGTACGCGGACTTCTTGGGCTTGCGCGGCCGAGCGGGCGCGAGCTTGGGCAGAGGCGCCCACTTGGGCCGCGCGGGCTTGGGCGCGCCCAGGACCACGCGCAGTTCCAGGGTCTTGCCGCCGCGCGACAGGCTCAGCGCGACGGTCTCGCCCGGCGACATGTACTTGACGGTGGCCAGCAGTTCCTCGAGCGCGTCGGCGGGGTCCATGCCCTCCAGGCTGCGGCCGTCGACGGCCAGCACGCGGTCGCCGTCCTTGACTCCGGCCGCGGCGGCGGGACCGTCGGCGACGGGCTTTCGCAGGTAGACGCCGGAGTCCTCGGCCGCGATCGTGGTCTCCATCACCCCGATCTTGAGGTTGCCGGTGCGCGCGAACTGGCGCAGCGCCAGGCGCACGAAGCGCGCGGGCACGGTGAAGCTCAGGCCCTCGAAGCCGCCGGACTCGGAGGAGATCATCGCGTTGATGCCCACGACGCTGCCCCACATGTTGAACAGCGGGCCTCCGGAGTTGCCGGGGTTGACGGCCGCGTCGGTCTGGTCGGCGCTGAGCACGAACTCGGACTCGATCTGGGAGCGGTCCAGCGCGCTGACGATTCCCTGCGACACCGAAAAGAAGAACCCGCGCGGGTTGCCGATGGCCACCACCTGCTCGCCCACGTCGAGCTTGTCCCACAGCGGCAGCGGCCGGCGCGCCAGCGAGGCGTCTTCCAGCCGCACGAAGGCCAAATCCTTGGCCGCCTTGCTGTCGCCGTAGGCGGCCACGCGCGCTTTGACGAATTTCGGGCGGTTGTCGTTGCCGTCGAAAAGTCCGAGCTCGATTTCGTCTCCGACCCGGCGCATCTCGACGCAGTGCGAGTTCGTCGCCACGATGGGGCCGCTCACGCCCTCGGCGCGCGCGTCGACGAAAAATCCCGTGCACAGGGCCTCGCCGTCGCCGTCTTTGGTCACCAGCACCGTCACCGAAGGCTCCACTTTGCGAATCAAGTCGAGCATCGGCTTTTGCATCAGCAGGAGCGGATCGTTGGGGCCGGTCTCCTGCGTGGTCTGGACGAATCCCGAGGGCTTGAGCGCGCGCATGTGGGCGACGAGTTCGCGCGCGCCGCCCAGAGACGACGAGAACTGCGAGTCGGCGCTCTGGGCGAGGGCCGCGGCGGGCAGCAGCGACAGCGCGAGCGCGGCGCGGATCGTCGTCATGGCGTGGCTCCTTTGGGCGCGTCGGGCGGGGCGGTGGAGGCCCAGCGCGAGACCAGCGTCGAGAACTCGGCGGCCTCGCCCTGGGACGCGTCGAGTTCCTGGGACGAGGTCACCGTCATGTCCCGGGTCTGCTCCAGCCGTTCGTGCATGGCGAACTTGACTTGCCCGCGCACGGAGCAGGCCAGCAGCCACTGGTCGACGGTCCAGCCCTCGCCGTGGGGCGTCCAGCGCTCGGAGACGAAATTGACCATCAGGGGATGAAACAGCCCGTCTTGCGGCGTCACCTCGCCCAGCGCCCCGACCAAATCCGAGGCGTGCGCGGCGCTCGTCGAGCCGTCCACGCGCGTCAGCGTGAACTGCGCGGGGTCTTGGCCCTCGGCGGGCTTGTAGACGCCCAGGTCGCGGATGCGGCGCAGAATCGTCAGCCAGCGCGCCGGGTCGGCGACGGGCCCGGGGGAGGGCTTGGCCGCGAGTCCGGAGTCCGCCTGGGGCGGGCGCATGAGGTCGGCGGGGCTCCAGGCGGCGCGCGCGGCCTGGGCGCGGGCGGAGGCGCCGAACGCGGCCAGCGCCGCGGCCGCAAGAAGGGTGGCTTTCATGCCTCCATCATACGCGCCGCGCGCGCGCGGCGGCAGAGTCGTTGGTCCCATCCCGGCTCGGCCATTGGGCCCGGGACCCTCGGGCCGCGGCACGCAAGGGGCGTTCGGCGCGTCTTAGTTGTTGTAGAATCGGAGACACCATGCCCACCGCCACCAACGCCGCGACCGCCGACTTTCCCGCGCTGACGCGCGACTTGCGCGTCGACATCATCCGCATGATCGAGGCCGCCGGCTCGGGACACCCGGGCGGCTCGCTGTCGATCATCGACTTCCTGACCGTGCTGTACTGGAAGTTCCTCAAGCACGACCCCAAGCGCCCCGACTGGCCCGAGCGCGACCGCCTGGTCCTCTCCAAGGGCCACGCCTGCCCGGCGCTGTATGCGGTGATGGCCGCGCGCGGCTATTTCGACAAGTCGCTGCTGTCCAGCTTGCGCAGGCTGGGCAGCCCCCTGCAGGGCCACCCGGACCGCCTGCGCCTGCCGGGCATCGAGTTCTCCTCGGGCTCGCTCGGCCAGGGGCTGTCGGCGGCGCTGGGCATGGCCTACGCGGCCAAGCTCGACGGCGCGCCCTGGAAGGCCTATGCGGTCATGGGAGACGGCGAGATGCAGGAAGGCCAGCTCTGGGAGGCGTTCATGTCCGCGCCCAAGTTCGGGCTGGGCAACCTGGTCGCGGTGGTCGACCACAACGGCGGCCAGATCGACGGGCCGGTGCGCGAGGTGATGGACCTGGAGCCCTTGGCCGACAAGCTCGCGGCCTTCAATTGGGAAGTCCAGACGCTCGACGGCCACGACTTCGCGGCGCTGGAGGCGGCGCTGGCGCGCGCGCAGAAAGACGGCGGCCGGCCGCACGCGCTGATCCTCAAGACGATCAAGGGCAAGGGCGTGTCCTTCATGGAAGGCAACATCGCCTGGCACGGCAAGGCGCCGAGCAAAGACGAGGCCGACAAGGCCGTCAAGGAGATCACCGATGGCCGCTAAAGGGACGCGCGAGTCTTTCGGCGAGGCGCTGCTGGAACTGGGCGGGCGCGACGAGCGCGTGGTGGTGCTGGACGCGGACCTCTCCAAGTCCACGATGACGGCGGCCTTCGCCAAGCAGCATCCCAAGCGGCACTTGGAGATGGGCATCGCCGAGCAGAACATGGTGGGCGTGGCGGCGGGGCTGGCGCTGTCGGGCAAGGTGCCGGTGCTCACCAGCTTCGCCTGCTTTTTGGCCGGGCGCGTGGAGCCCATCCGCGTGGCGGCGGCCTACAACCGCACCAACATGAAGATCGTGGGTACGCACGCGGGCATCGGCATCGGCGAGGACGGCACCTCTCAGATGGGGCTTGAGGATGTGGCCGCGCTGCGCGCGCTTCCCCACATGACGGTTTTGCAGCCCGCCGACGAGGCCGAGACCAAGCAAATGGTGGCCTGGATGCTCGCCCACGACGGTCCGGTCTACCTGCGCCTGACGCGCCAGAAGATGCCGGATGTCCACCCCGCTTCCTATAAATGGAAGCTCGGCAAGTCCGAGGTGATCTTCGAGCCGGCCAAGAAGGCGGCCAAGCTCCAGGCCGCGATCTTCGCCTCCGGCGGGCCCGTGCCGTGCGCGATGGAGGCGGCCAAGACGCTCGAGTCCAAGGGCTTTGCCGCGCGCGTGGTCAACGCCGGCAGCCTCGCTCCCTTCGACGCGGACATGGTCGAGCGCTGCGCCAAGGACTGCCAGCGGCTGGTGACGGTGGAAGACCACAACGTCAACGGCGGCCTGGGCTCGGCGGTGTGCGAGGCGGCGGCCGAGCGCGGCCTGGCCGTGAGCGTGGTGCGCCTGGGGCTGCGCACCTTCGGCGAGTCGGCCACGCCGGAGCAGCTCTACGAAAAATACGGGCTGTCGTCTTCGGCCATCGTCGCGGCGTGCCTCAAGAACCCGTAGCGCGGCCTCTGTTTATCTGCGCGGCCAACGCCTGCCGCTCGCCCGCGGCCGAGCGGATGTTCAACGCGGCCGCCGAGCGCGCGGGGCTTGCCGCGCGCGCTCGCTCCTGCGGGGTGGCGGCCGAGCTCCATTACCAAATGCCGCCCGCGATGCGCCAGGCGCTGGCCCGGCGCGGGATATCCTGCGACGGCCACCGCGCGCGGCTTGTCGACGCCGAGCTCATGAACTGGACCGACGCGGCCCTGGCCATGACGCGCGACCAGCGCGAGCAGCTGCTGGACCGGTTTCCCCAGCACTCGCGCAAGATTTTCCTCCTGCTTGAATTTTGCGGTCTGGGCGGGGGAGACTTGCCCGACCCCATGGGAAAATCCGCCGCCGCGCACGAGGCCGCGGCGTCCCTGCTCGAGCGCGCCGTCGCGGCCTTGCTGGCGCGCGAAAATAAACCTTGACGCCGGATTGTCATTGCGCTATTCTTTCCGCACTTCTCAGGGAGAGATCGATGAACAACAAAATCATGGCGGGCATGCTGGCGCTGCTGATGTCGGCGGGACTGGCCTCGGCCGCGCGCGCGGCGGACACCATACTGGACTCGGCGCAGACGATGGTCAACGGCAAGGCGTATGTGCCGGGCACGGCGCTCAAGAACGGCGACACGCTCGCCTTCAACGGCCCGGGGTTCGTCAAGATCAACGGCATGACCTTCGACTTCACCGGGACCGCCACGGCCGTCTACAAGAACGGCGTTTTGCAGTTCACCTCGGCCGGCTCCGCGAGCGACTCGATCACGGTCACCGACGCTTCGGGCAACAAGAAAGCCTATGCCGGCGCTTCCGCCTCCGGCTTGATGGTGGAAGTCAGCGCGCCCAACAGCTACTCCTCAAACACCGCCACCACCAAAGAGCAGAAGGAAGGTCTGGCGGATAAGGGACTCGGCGACATCAATCCGTTCAGCATGTATTTGGCCATCTACAGCCAGTTCAACGGCGCCGTCTCCCCGGCCCAAGGCGTCACCGTGCAGGTCTCCCCGTCGGCGCCGTGATCTCCATCTCATAAACCAAACACAAGGAACCGCTCAATGAAAAAGGTGCTTCTGTCGGCCGCCGTTCTGGCGCTGGCGTCCGCGGCGCGCGCGCAGCTGCTGGACTACACGCCGCCCTCCACCGGCGGCGACCTCGCGTCCCTGCAGACCGCGGCTTTGCTCGGCGTCGACGCGCTCAGCGGCGCCACCAAGAACCCGCGCATGCAGTTCGGCGGGCTGACGATGCAGACCTACTACAACGCCACGGAGACCTACGACACCAACATCTTCCTGGCTCCCACCGGCGGCACCAGCGCCGGCGGCGTGGCCCCGGTGCGCGACTCCTGGATCATGGACAACAACTTCGGCGTCAAGTCCTCCTATGAGCTCTCGCCTCGGCACAAGTTCACGCTGGACTACGACTTCTCCGCGCTGAGCTACCAGGGCAACGGCGGCTCCTCGCAGGTGGACCCCAACGCCAACAACGCCATCGACCAGTCCCTGGGCGCCAGCTACACCTACACCGGCTCGCACGGCATTACCGCCAAGGTCCGCGACAACTACCTCAACACCACCGACCCGGCCGACACCGAGTTGACCACCCGCTACCACCGCTGGGAGAACATGGTGGGCGGCGAGGTGGAGTACTCGCCCTCGCACACCAGCTTCGTGTCCGTGGACGCCGAGGACCAGAACGACCGCTACATCACCGACGACCCCCAAATCCGCGCCCTGCTGGACCGCATCACCGAGACCGTGGGCGGACGCGTGGGCTACTATGTGGCGCCCAAGACCAAGGTGTTCGTGGCCTACCACGCCCAGGCCATGCACTTCACCGACTTCGGCGAGGCCACCTCCGCCGGCCCGGCGCGCGACAACCACTCCGACATCGTCAGCGTGGGCGTGGAAGGCCAGATCGCGCCTAAGCTCAAGGCCATGATGGAGACCGGTTACACCTACACGCACTTCATCGCCCCGGCCTACCAGACCTCGAACTCCACCGCCCGCTTCTGGAGCTTCGACGGCGGCCTGTTCTACACGCCCTGGGAGAAGACCAGCGTGAACCTGACCGTCAACCGCGGGCTTGACCCTGCCGTGCTCGGCGAAAACCAGTACTACATCGCCACCACCGGCTCGCTGGGCATCATGCACCGCTTCCCGTGGGCGCTGACCGTGGGCGCCAACGGCAGCATCGAGCGCGACAACTACCTCTCGCCCATCTCCATCGGAGGCTCCACCAGCAGCGTGTTCTACGGCAACGCCTACACCGGCGGCGTGCTGGCGGCCTACGACTTCAACAAGTACCTGCGCGGCTCGGCCAACTACATGTACATCTCGCGCTTCTCCGACTTCGCGGCCTACGACTACATCGACCACCGCACCAGCGTGACGCTGTCCTTGCGCTACTAGCTCGATGCGATCGGGTCCGGAGGCGGCGATGCGCATTCTCGCCGCCTCCGCTCTTTTTGTCTTGTCCGCGTGCGCCGGCCCGCGCGGCGGGGGCGCGCCCCGGGACGCGCGCCGCGTGCAGGCCGAGGACTTGGCCGTGGCCGCCGCCGTCCAGCAGGCGCAGGCCCAGACGGCCAAGAACGACTACCGCCTCAGCGGCGCGGACTTGCTTGAGATCACCGTTTTCGGCGAGAAGGACTTGAACCGCAAGGTGCGCGTCAGCCAAGACGGCACCATCACCTTCCCTCTGGTGGGCTCGGTGCGCGTGGGGGGGCTGACCACGGCCGACGCCGAGGACGCCCTGGCCAAAAGCCTGTCGGTCTACGTGCGCGACCCGCAGGTCTCCATCTTCATCAAGGAGTACGGCAACAAGAAGGTCTTCGTCTTCGGCCAGGTGGCCAAGCCCGGCGCCATCGAACTGCCCGAGGAGACCCCACTGACCGTCCTGGGCGCCATCTCCCAGGCCCAGGGATTCACGCCCATCGCCGCGCCCGACCGCACCCGCGTCATCCGCATGGAAGGCGGCAAGAGCAAGACCTTCATCATCGTCGTCTCCGACATCACCCAGCGCGGACGCAAGGACGAGGACATGGTGCTCAAGCCCAACGACATCGTCTTCGTGCCCGAAAGCATGTTCTAACGCGCCCGCCTCCCGAGTCCGGTCCCACGACGAGAAATTGCTATAATGACGACCATGCCCGCCCCCGAAAACACCCTCGACGACGAGCTGGACCTCTCCCACTATCTGGACGTGCTCCTGCGCCGGCGCTGGCTGGTGCTGTGCGGATTCACCGTGGTCTTCGTCGCGGCGTTGCTCTACGCGTTCACCGCGCGCCCGGTCTATGAGGGCTCCACCCTGCTGGTCATCGAAAAGGAGCGCGGGGGCGCGGCCGTCTCCGCCGACGGGACCATGATCGAGAGCAGCAACGAGGACTACTACCAGACCCAATACAAGCTCCTCAAGAGCGAGTCGCTGCTGCGCCAGGTCTACGACAAGCTCAACCTCGTCAAGACCGAGGACTTCGCCCAACCCAACGGCGTGGACAAGCTCGCCCACGCCGTGAGCGTGGCCCCCGTCTTGCGCAGCCGCCTGGTCTATGTGCGCGTGGACTCCCACGACGCGGCGCTGGCCGCCGCCGCCGCCAACGCGCTGGCGCAGACCTTCGTGGAGCAGAACCTCTCCAACCAGCTCTTCATCTCCAAGGAAGTCTTGAGCGCCCTGCAGTCCAACGGCGCCGGCGCGCGCGCCGCCTACGGCGCCCTGCCCGCGGTCGTGGACAACAAGCTCATTCAGGAGCTCAAGGCCGAATACGCCAAGCAGGAATCCAAGTATGCCGACATGTCCGCGCGCCTGACCCCGCGCCACCCGGACATGATCGCCCTGCGCGCCGACATCAACGCCCTCCAGGGCCAGATCGACCTGGAGACCGACAAGATCGTGCAAAGCCTCAAGACGGAGCTGTCCGGCCAGCTCAAGGGCAACAACGTCCGCGTCATCGATCCCGCCTTGGTCCCCAAGAAGCCCATCAAGCCCAAGAAGCTGGTGGCCCTGGCGCTGGGCATGCTGGGCGGCCTGGGCCTGGGCGTGGCGCTGGCGTTCCTGGTGGAGGTTCTAGACCAGTCCGTGCGCACGCAGGAGGACGTGGAAAATAAGCTGGGCCTGCCCTTCCTGGGCCAGATCCCGTTTTCCAGCGCCAAGGACGGCAAGGTCTACGCCGCGCTGCTGTCCAAGGACCTCTCGCTGACCAGCGAGGCCGTGCGCAACCTGCGCACCATGACGGACTTCGCCGTGGTCCCGCAGGCGGCCAAGGCCATCCTCATCACCAGCACCGTCCAGGGCGAGGGCAAGAGCTACGTCTCGGCCAACCTGGCCGTGGCGTTCTCCCAACTGGGCGAGAAAGTCCTGCTCATCACCGGCGACCTGCGCCGCCCAAGCCTGCACCGCAGCTTCTCCGTGGCCACCGACCGCGGCCTCTCGGACTTCCTGGCCAAGGGCCGCCACGTCGACGAACTGGCCCAGCTGGTCCAAGCCGCCGCGGACGTCCCCGGCCTGCACGTCCTGCCCTGCGGCCCGCGCCCGCCCAACCCCTCGGAGCTGCTCAACACGCCGCGCCTGGGCGCGCTGGTGGCCTGGGCCAAGACCAACTACGACCGCGTGCTCGTGGACTGCACTCCCATGTTCCCCATCCACGACACCTTGCTGTGGGGCCGCCACGTGAACGCCGCCGTCTACGTGGTGCGCTACGGCCGCACGCGCGCCCCGCTCATCGCCAAGGCCTGCGCGCGCCTGCAGGAGGGCGGCGTCAAGATCCTGGGTGCGGCCGTCAACGCCGCGCGTCCGGGCGGCCTGTCCTACTCCGCCTACGGCTACTACTACCAGCAGTATTACCACGCCTACGAGGCCGCGCCCGAAGCGGCCGCCGGCAAGTCCGCTTAAATCCCGCCGCGGCTTCGACAAACATTATGTTTGACAAACATTATGTTTGTCGAACATAATATTTAGGCGCACCGCTTGCGCGGCCGCGCCCGCCCATGGAAATCCGCTTCCTGAACCGCGCCGACGAACGCCGCCGCCTGGCGCGGGCGCTGCGCGCGCCGGGCGGAGCGCTGGCCGTCGTTTACGGCCGTCGGCGCTGCGGCAAATCCACGCTGATCCAGCGCGCCGTCGGGCGCGCGGACGTCTACTACCTGGCCGATCAAAAAGAACCTTCCCTGCAGATCAAAGACCTCGCCGCGGAGATCGACCGAATCATCCCGGGCTTCGCCTCGGCCGCCTATCCCGATTGG
>JAJZQS010000078.1 GCA_021806745.1 bacterium | reverse complement strand
GCGTGAGCGCGTCGAGGGCGAGCAGTTCGCCGAACTCGAGGAAGTCGGCCACGCGGCCGGCGCGTTCGAGCGTCTGGTTGAAGCTCTCGCCCGAACCGGTGACCGAGACGGTCTTCCAGAACTCCTCACGGATGGCGGGGATCTCCTTGAGCGCCTCGCTCAGGCCCTTGGCGTTGCGCGCCATGCCGACTTTGTCCCACATCACATGTCCGAGCTTGCGGTGCAGCGCCGAGGGACTCGACTTGCCCTTGGCGCCGAGCAGCCTCTGCGTGCGCGCGGCGACCGAGGACTCGGCTTCCTTGAACGCGGCGTGGTCGGTGGTGACCTTGCCGAGCTTGGTCCCGGCGAAGTAGCCGCCGATCGTGTATGGGATCACGAAGTAGCCGTCGGCCAGGCCCTGCATCAGCGCCGAGGCGCCCAGGCGGTTGGCGCCGTGGTCGGAGAAGTTGGCCTCGCCCAGGCAAAACAGACCCGGGATGGTCGTCATCAGGTTGTAGTCCACCCACAGCCCGCCCATCGTGTAGTGCACCGCCGGGTAGATGCGCATGGGCACCTTGTAGGGATTCTCGTCGGTGATGTGATGGTACATGTCGAAGAGGTTGCCGTACTTCTCGCGGACCTTGTCTTCGCCCAGGCGCTTGATCGCGTCGGCGAAGTCGAGATAGACCGACAGCGAGCCCTTCACGCCGCGTCCGTCGTCGATCATCTGCTTGGCCGCGCGCGAGGCGATGTCGCGCGGGACCAGGTTGCCGAAGGCCGGGTACTTGCGCTCCAGGTAGTAGTCGCGCTCGTCTTCGGGGATCATGTCCGGGCTGCGGTCGTCGCCCTTCTTCTTGGGCACCCAGACGCGGCCGTCGTTGCGCAGGGATTCCGACATCAGCGTGAGCTTGGACTGGTGGTCGCCGGTGACCGGGATGCAGGTCGGGTGGATTTGCGTGTAGCAGGGGTTGGCGAAGGCCGCGCCGCGCTTGTGCGCGCGCCAGGCCGCGGTCACGTTGCAACCGTTGGCGTTGGTCGACAGGTAGAACACGTTGCCGTAGCCGCCGGTGCACAGCAGCACCGCGTCGCCCCAGTACTTCTCGACGGCGCCGGTGACGAGGTTGCGGCAGACGATCCCGCGCGCGGCGCCGTCGACGACGACGAGGTCGAGCATCTCGCGGCGGGGGAACATCTTGACTGCGCCGGCGCCGACTTGGCGCATCAGCGCCGAGTAGGCGCCGAGCAGAAGCTGCTGGCCGGTCTGTCCGCGGGCGTAGAAGGTGCGGCTGACCTGCGCGCCGCCGAAGGAACGGTTGGACAGCGTGCCGCCGTATTCGCGCGCGAACGGCACGCCCTGCGCCACGCACTGGTCGATGATGGAGCTCGACACCTGCGCCAGCCGATAGACGTTCTGCTCGCGGGAGCGGAAGTCTCCGCCCTTGACCGTGTCGTAGAACAAGCGCCAGACCGAGTCGCCGTCGTTGGGGTAGTTCTTGGCGGCGTTGATGCCGCCTTGAGCGGCGATCGAGTGCGCGCGCCGCGGAGAGTCCTGCACGCAGAACACCTCCACGTTGTAGCCGAGTTCGGCCAGCGAGGCGGCCGCCGAGGAGCCGGCCAGGCCCGTGCCCACGACCAGCACCTTGAACTTGCGCTTGTTGGCCGGGTTGACCAGCTTCAGCTCGAAGCGATGCTTGTCCCAGGACTTCTCGATGGGACCGGTGGGAACCTTCGATTCGAGCTTCATCGCGCGCCTCCGTTCAGGAAAGCGAAGTAGACCGGGATGCTGGCAAAGCCCAGCGCGATCAGCAGCGCGAAGGCCAGGCCGAGGACTTTCAGCGCCGGCGTGTAGCGCGGGTGGTTGACGCCCAGCGTCTGCAACGCGCTCTGCACGCCGTGCGACAGATGCAGCCCGAGGCCGAGCATCGCGACCACATAGAAGGCCGCGTACAGCGGCTGGCGCAGGGTCTCGGCGACGACGCGATACAGGTCGTTTTCCCGCGTCTCGTGCGGGATGAAGCGGAAGCTCTTCAGGTGGATGATCAGGAAGGCCAGAATCAGCAGGCCCGAGACCGCGATGGTGCGCGAGCCGAGCGTGCGCGCGCCCTTGCCCTCGTAGGCCGCGTAGCCGACCGGGCGCGCCGCGGCGTTGATCAGGCGCGCGCGCAGCGCCAGCGCGATGTGGATCAAGAACAGAGCCAGCAGCCCGACTTCGGCCGCCGGGATCAGCGGGTTGCGCTCGAGCATGCCCGCGTAGCCGTCGAAGGCCTTCGCGCCGAAAAACAAGAACAGGTTCCCGGCCAGGTGGGTGATCAAAAAGAAGCTCAGCAGAAGACCGGCCAGCGCGACGGTGATCTTCTTGCCGATCGACGACTCCAGAAACTGCACGACGCGACACTCGCAGGGGGGGCAGGACTTCACGGCCGGCTCTTGGGTGGCTTGCATCCGCGGCGCTCCTTGGGCCCTCACGCTTCGGCCCGGCCGCATTCTAGCACGCGCTCGGGCGTCAGCGCGAGAAAATCGCGCGCCGACAGTCGGGCGCGGCGAAACTCCGAGGCCTCGTGCGAGGTGGTGACCGCGACCACGGCCATTCCCGCGCGGCGCGCGGCCTCCTCGCCGAGCAGCGAGTCCTCGAAGACCACGCAGTCCGCGGCGGCCACGCCCAGCCGCGCGGCCAAGGTCAGCCAGGTCTCGGGGTCGGGCTTGCCGCGCGCCACCGCGTCGGCGTCGACGACCGCGTCGAAGGCCTCGCGCAGACCCAGGCCGTCGAGCACGAAGGCGACGTTGTCGGCCTTCGAGCCGGTGCCAAGGCCAAGCCTCAGCCCGCGCGCGCGCGCCGCGCGCAGGAATTCGACGAGGCCCGGCGCCGGGCTCAAATCCGGGCCGTAGAGCTCGCGGTAGAGCCGCTCCTTGGACTCGGCCAGCCGCGAGGCTTCCTCGGCGGGCACCTCGCGCCGGAAGTAGTGGCGCAGGACCTCGCGCGTGGGCATGCCCATCGTGTTTTCGCGAAACTCCCGCGCGTCGATCTCCAGTCCGAAGCCGCGAAAAAAGCGCCGCCAGGCCTCCTCGTGCGCGCGCATGTTGTCGCAGACGACGCCGTCCATGTCGAACAGGAACGCCGTGGGCCGGGGCATGCGCTCATTCTACCCGATCCGGTATAATGACGCATGGTCGCGCGCGTTTTTCCCGTCTCGGATTGGGCGTTCTTCTTTTTTCGCGGCGAGGACGCCAAGGCGTTTTTGCAGGGCCTGGTGACGGCCGACCTCGCGGCGCTTTCCGCCGGCGGCTGGACGCCGGCGTGCGTGCTCACGCCCAAGGGACTGCTGGCGGCCGACTGCGAGCTCTACGACCGCGGTTCCGGCGTGCTGGCGCTCACGCGTCCGGCGGCGGCCGAGGGATTCGCGCGGGCCTTCTCGACCAAGATCATGCTCTCGCGCTCGACCATGGAGCGCCCGCGCCCGCGCGCCCATCTCCTGTTCGACGCCGAGACCGCCGCCGGACTGCCCTGGCGCGACTTGGGAGGGCCCGTGCGGCTTTTGCTTGACGCCGAGCCGCCCCGGGACGCCGCGCCGATGAGCCGCGAGGAGTTCCACGCCCGGCGCGCGGCCGCGGGCCTGCCGTGGTTCGGCGTGGACATGGACGGCTCGACGCTGCCGCTGGAGGCGCGCCAGGAGGCCGCCGTCAGCCTGACCAAGGGCTGCTTCATGGGCCAGGAGACCGTGTCGCGCCAAGCCCGGCGCGGACGGGTGACGCGGCGGCTGGCGCGGGTGCGCTTTGCGGGCGCGGCTCCCGCGCCCGGCGCTGCGGTGTCGGCCGCGGGCGCCGAGGCGGGACGGATCACGAGTTCGGCCGGGGAGTGGGCCTTGGCGATGCTGCGCGCCGAGGCCGCCGCCGCGGGAACGGCGGTGGAGTCGGGCTCGGTCCGCGGCGCGGTCGTCGATTAGGCGGCGCGCCCGTCGTTGCCGTCGACGGGACAATCTGCTATTCTGCGCTGCGCTGCGCTGGCCCCCATGAAAGGCAAGAGCGATCCCGACGCGCGCTGGAAAGCTTCCTCGGACGCGGCCTGGCGCCGCGTCGGCGAGGAGATCGTCGTCTTGCACCTTCCCAGTTCCGAGTACTTCACGCTCAACGAGACGGCCGCCTTCGTTTGGGAGGCCCTGGTCGGCGGGGCGTCGGCGCTTCTGGCCGCCGAGCGCTTGAGCCGGGCCTACGACGTGGAGCCCGAACGGGCGGCTCGGGACGCGCGAGCCCTGCTTGACCAGTTCCTGGACGCGGGCCTGCTCGTCGCGCGATGACCGCTTCGCGCGAGGATGTCCGTCTCGTGCTCAAGCAGCTCGACGCCTGGGCCGCCGAGGGCGCGCGCCGTCTCGTCTGCGGCGGCGAGCCGGTGGCGCTGTCGGAGTTGCATATCGAGTTGACCCACCGTTGCGACCTCAAGTGCGTGATGTGCCACCATTGGGAAATGCCGACGAGGCTTCCCGATTCGGTCTCGCGGGAATTGCGCGTCGACGACTTCCGGCGTTTGGCCCGCTCGCCCCGCCTGCGCGGCGTGCGCACCGTCGCCGTGACCGGCGGAGAGCCTCTCCTCCGGCCCGAGGCGGTGGAGATCGTCGCGATCCTGCGCGCGGCTTTCCCGGACGCCTCGCTGGGAATCCTGTCCAATCTGTGGAACCCCGGCTCCTTGCGGCGCCGTCTCGGCGAACTGCGCGAGCGCGGCGTGGCCGATTTTTGGCTCGGCTCGTCGCTGGACGGCCTGGGCGACGACCATGACCGCGTCCGCGGCCAGCCGGGGGCGTTTCGCGGCCTCGAGGCGAGCCTGGACATGCTCAAAAAAGAATTCCCGCAGACCCGGGTCTCGGTCAACTTCACGATCCTGCCCGACAACGCCGATCGCCTCTGGGAGGTGTATCGTTACGCGCGTGACCGGGAGCTCGGCTTCGGCGCGCAGTTCGTCGTCAACCACGAGGGCTTCGAGGCTCCCCGCCGCTTTTCGTGGAGCGAGGAGCGTCTGGACGCGGCGGCCGCGCAGATCGACCTTGTCATCGAGGATCTCTGTCGGCGCCATTCGGCGCTGGAGCGCCTGGTCGCTCGCCCTCCCGAGCAGTCGCGCTGGCTGTGGTCGCAGCTTCTCTACTGGTCGCGCCTGCGCGAGCACGGCCGCGCCCGCGGCCCTTTTTTCGACGACTGCATGGCGGGGCGGCGCTGGGCGATGATCTCGGCGGAAGGCGACGTTTTCTTCTGCCCGAACAACAAGCACAAGGTCGTGGGCAACGTCCGCGAGCGGGATTTCGACGCGGTCTGGGACGGTCCGCAGGCCGAGCGACGCCGCGCCGAGACATTGCCTTGCGAGTGCCGCGGCTGGCTCAACTGCATCGCCTACCCGGTCGTCGACCGCGTGCTGGCCGCGGCCCTGCCGGCGGGAGCGGCGGCGTGAAGGTTCTGGCCGTGCTCCCGGGCGCGGCCCGGGGGCCCGCGGCGAGGCTGCTGAAGCTGCTTTCGGCCGGGGGCCGCGAGGTCGACGCCGTCGCCGGATTCGCCGATTTCGGCCTGCGCCGCCTGGGAGCGCGTCCCGCGCCCGAGGGCGGCGCGGCGCTGGCCGCGCGCGTTCGCGCCGTCTGCGCGGCCGCCGATTACGCGGCGATCGTGGTCGTTGAAAGCGACGCCGCGCCGGGGCTGGCCGGGGAGCTGACGGCGTTCCAGCGCCGGCCGGTGGTCTTGGCGCGCCTGGCCCCCGAGTCCCGCCGCGCGCGCGCCGAGGCGCCGCTGCGCCTGCGCCCGGCGCGCGAGGGCGAGCCGCTGTGCGAGGTCTGGGATTTCTCGCCGGAGGGCGGCGCGCGCCTGGAAGAGGGCTGGATCAAGCGGAGGCTGGAGGCGCTCGCGCGCGGCAGGCCCCCGGCCGCGCGCGGCCTGGCCTCGATCATCGTTCCGTGCTGGAACAACCTTCGCGATACGCGCGCGTGCCTGGAGGCCGTGGCGCGGCGCACCGCGGCCGCGCACGAGGTCATCGTCGTCGACAACGGCTCCACCGACGGCACCGCAAGCTGGGCGCGCGCGCGCGCGCGCACGCGCGTCATCCGGCACGCGCGCAATTTGGGATTTGCGCGCGCGATCAACGCGGGCATGCGCGCCGCCCGCGGCGAGTGGCTGGTCTGGCTCAACAACGACGTGCTCGTCACCCGCGGCTGGCTTGAACGCCTGATCGCGGCGGCCTCGCGCGCGCCCTGGATCGGCGCGGCGGGGCCCTGCACCAACGAGACCGTGGGCCTGCAGCGCGTCGAAGGCGCTTCGTACGTGCTCGGGGCCGGGCTTGACGCCTTCGCCGAGGCGTGGTCGCTCAAAAACGAGGGGCGCGCGCGCGCGGCGCATCGGCTGACGGGCTTTTGCCTGTTGCTGCGGCGAGAGGCCTACCGCCGCGTCGGCGAACTCGACGAGCGCTTCGGCGTGGGCACCTACGAGGAATACGATTACTGCCTGCGTCTGCGCCAAGCGGGCTGGGAGTTGGCCGTGGCCGAGGATTGCTTCGTTCACCATCACGGCTCGCGCACCTTCCGTTCGCGCGAGTCGATGGAGCGCCAGGCCGCGCTCAACCGAGAGGTGTTCATCGACAAGTGGTGCCGGCGCTCGCTGGAATTCCTCGACGAGATCAACCCCGTGCTGTCTCGCCGCGCGGGGCGCGCGACGCGCGCGTGATCTTGACCGTGCGCGGCGCGTCGATGCGCCCGCTGCTGTGGCCGGGCGAGCGCGTGGCCGTCAGGCCGGGCGCCGAGGGCGTGGGCGCGGGAGACGTCGTCGTGGTCCTGCGGGCCGGGCCGCAGGGCCCGGCGCTGGTCGCGCATCGGCTCGTGCGCGTCGTCGGCGAGGGCGCCGACCGGCGGGCCGTCTGCCGCGGCGACGCGCTGCCCGCGGAAGACGAGCCCGTGGAGCTTCACGCCCTCATCGGGCGGGTGGAGGCGGTCTGGCGGGACGGCGCCTGGCGCGACATGTCGGGCGCTCGCGCGCGGGCGGCGGGCCGGGCGGCGGCGGAGCTTTTCCCGGCCCTGGCGCGGGCGGGCGCGGCGCTCAACGCCGGCGTCGAGGCGCTGGCTCGCGCGCTTTGGCGCCTGGACCCCGAAGGGCGCGGGGCGCTCTCGCCCTTGAGCGCGGCGCTGGCCGTCGTCTGCGCGCGCGAGACGGCGGCCGCGTTGGCTTCGTCGGCGGCGCGCCGCGCGGCGGCCGCGGCAGCCGGGGGGCGCCCGCGCGCCGATTTGCCCGCGCCCGGGGCCGAGCAGCCCGTGCTCGGCGAACTGCGCGGCGAGACGGTCTGGAGCGGGGAAGTGCGCGTGGCCGGCGACGTCTACGTCCCTCCGGGTTCGGTTCTGCGCGTGGCGGCGGGAGCGTCGGTGCGCTTCGACGACAAGCCCGGCTGGCTGTGTCCGCACGAGCGTCCGGGCTGGAGCGGCTGGGCCGCGGTGACCGACAGCGATTTCTGCAGCCTGATCGTCGCCGGCCGCCTGATCGTCGAAGGCCGAGAGGGCGCCGCGGCGCGCTTGGGCGCGGGCACGGCGTGGGGAGGAGTGCATTTCGTCGGCCGCTCGTCGGGCTCGGCGCTTTCGGGCGCGGAGATCACCGGAAGCCGCTACGCGGGCGTGAGCCTGTGGGACCACGCGCGCGCGCGCCTGGAGCGCTGCCGCCTGTCCGGCAACCGCGCCGGCGTCGCCGCCCACGGAGCGTCGCGGGCGCGCCTTGACGACTGCCGCTTGGAGGAGCACGCCGAGGACGCGGTCTCGGCGGGCGCCCGGGCGGCGTGCGAGCTTCGCGGCGTGGCGATTCGCGGCGCGGGGGTGGGAGTTCGCGCCGCGGGCGGGCGCGGGCGGGTCGTCGCCGACGGCGTCTCGATCTCGGATTGCCAACGCCAGTCCGTTCTGGCCGTCGGCGGGCGCGCCGTCGTGCGCGGCGCGAACATCGAGGGCAGCGGCGCTCAGGCGATGCGGGCCGAGGCCGGCGGCCGGATCGAGGCTTCTTGTCTGCGCGTCCGGCGCGCGACCGTGGGGGTCTCCGTCGATTCGTCCGACTGCTCCCTGGCCTCGACCGAGATCACCGACTGCGCGCGAGCGGGCGCGGAAGTCGACGGAGAGGCGGCGAGGCTGGCGCTCGACCGGGCGCGCTTCGAGCGCTGCGCGGTGGGGCTGCGCGTTTCCGGCGGCGCGGTCACGGGCCGCGGCGGCGCGATCCGCAATTGCCCGTCCGGCGTCGAGGTGCGCGCGGGAAGTCTCGCCTGGACCGGCGCGCAGTTCTCGGCGGCCGAGGCCGCCGTGCAGGGCGACGGGGGGAGTTGGGAGCTGCGCTCGTCGACGCTGACGGACTGCCGCTACGGGGCGGTCGTGCGCGGGGGCTTGGCGCGGCTTGCCGGCGTGCGCGCCGAGTGCTCGGGCGCGGCGCTGTCGGTTTCGGGCGGCCGGGCGCGGTGGATCGGCGGGCGGGCCGGCGGCGGCGACGCCGGCGCGCGCGTCGAAGGCGGCGGGGCGAGCCTGGACGGAGTCGAGGTCGCGGCGGGCCGCGGACCGGCTCTGGAACTCGTGGGCGGGCGGCTGGAGGTGGGGGGGGGCGCGATCTCGGCGGCCGCCGGCGCCGGGCTGCTGCTGTCGGGCGGAGAGGCTCATTTGAGCGCGTTGCGGCTCGACGACTGCGCGGCCGGCGCGGTCGTGCGCGCGGGACGGGCGGTCTTCACGCGGGTGCTCGTCGCGCCGCGGGCGGGAGCGGCGTTGGCGGCGTCGGGCGGCGAGGTCGACTGGAACGGCGGGACGGCGCGCGGCGCGCAAGCCGGGGTGCTCGTGGAGGGGGGCCGGGTCGTCTTGCGCGCGGTGGAGGCTTCGGCCGCTTCGGGGCACGCGTGGCAACTTCGCGGGGGAGAATTGATCGTCGAGGGAGGCGGCGCCGCCGCGCCCGGCGGGGCCGGGCTGATGATCGAAGGCGGGCGGGCGCGCGTGGCCGGAGCGCGGCTGGCGCCGTGCCGCTTCGGCATCGTCGCGCGAGGCGGGAGCGCCCGCGTGGAGTCCGCGTCGGTCGACGGCGGGGCGCAATCGGCTCTGTCGTTGGAAGGCGGCGAGCATGAACTGCTCGGCTGGACTTGGACGGGAGGCCCGCGCCGGATCCTGGTGGGGCCCGACGCGTGCGTGCGCTGGGGCGACCGCGGCGGGCCGTGGAGCGCGGGGGCGGCTGGGGGCGCGGCGGCGCGGCTGAAATCGGCGCTGATCGCCGCGGTCGTGGCGACGAGGGATTTCTTTCCGTTCGACGGCGTCTATCGGGCCGTCTACGCGCTCCCGGCCCGGCTTTTGGGGCGCTGGTGCGCGCAAGCGGGCTGGGTGGCGTGGGCGGCGGCGCACCGAAGTTGGGCGGCCGGCGATTGGGCCGCCGGAGGCAGCGACGTGGATTTCGTGCTCTCGGCGCGGGGCCTGTCCGGGCCGGAGGGAGCGGCGCGCGAGGCCGAGGTTTGGGACGGACTGCGCCGATGCAAGCGCCTGCTGCCGATCACCGGCGAGGTGCTGCTGGCCGAGCCGGGGGACTGGGAGCTCTACGCGCGCGACGGCGGGCTGCGGGCCGCGCAATTGTCCGCGGCCAAGACCGTTTACGGCGGCCCGCCGGAGGGCCTGGGGCTTTGCGCGCCCGCGCCGACGGCCGCGTTCGCGGAGAGCGCGCACGCCTACACGCGCCTGATGCTCTCCGCGCTTTGGGACGAATCCTCGTCGTCGGCGGCGCGCCGCGAAGCCGTCCTGAAATCGGGTCTTGATTTGATCCGCTACGACGGCGAAAATCCCTTCGCGCGCCCTCGGCGGCGCGTTCGGGAGGAACTGGCGGGCCTGCCGGGGGATTTGGCCGCGGCGGCGCGGCGGGTGGCGTCGGCGCGCGCCGAAAATTTGAGGGCGGCCGCGCTGGACTTGGCCGCGGCGGCGCTGTCGCGCCTGGACGCGCGCGCGCGCGCGTTGCTGGACCAAGTCGCGTCCGGGCCCGGATTGGAGATCGCCCCCGGCGAGGGCGAGGCCGCGCCGCAGGCGGCGCGGCGCGCGGCCGAGGGCTGGGCGCGTTTGGTGCGGCGCGAACTGGGCGATGGCGCGGCGGGGGCGTGCGACGGCCTCTACCGCTCGACGATCGTCGTCGAGGACGCGGCCGCCGAGTTCGGCCGCGCGCGGGCGGCTCTGGAGGCGGTCGCGCGCTGGCGGCGCGAGCGCGGCTGGCCGATCACGCTTCCGTTGGTCATGACGCGCTCGACCTATCGGCTCTGGTCGGCTCTTGCGTATCTGGAATGTCCGACGCGGTGGCTGGACGGCCGCGGGCCCGGCGTGAGCGTGCGCGCCGCGGGCGGCGGGCTATCGGGCTACGCGCAGTTCTGCTGGGGCCTGGACGATCTGGAAGCGCCGCCGGCCGCGCTGGTGCGCGCGAGCGCGCGCGAGGCGGCCGCCGCGTTCGCGGTGGGGCGGCGTTTCACGGCTTCGCCGCTGTCGGGCCTTTCCGCGGACTACGCCGAGCACTATACGCGCTCGCGCCGCCTGGGGCTGCGGCTGCTCGTCGAGCGCGGCGTCGCGGCGCCGTTTTTCGACCTGGACGCGCTCGAGCGCGTCTACCGCCGCGAGTTCGGCGATAAGGCCTAGGAGCCGCGCGCGCGCGCCAGCAGTTCCTGAAAGCCCTTCTCGTCGAGCACGGTCACGCCCAGCGTCTGGGCCTTGCGGAGCTTGGAGCCGGCGGCCGCTCCGGCCACCACGAAGCTGGTCTTGGCCGACACGGAGCCCGAGGTCTTGGCGCCCAGCGCCTTGACCTTCTCCTCGGCCTGCTCGCGCGTGAAGGCCGACAGCTCCCCGGTGAACACGAAGGTCTTGCCCGCCAGCGGCGCGCCCGCGGCGGCGCGGCGCTCGGGGCGGGGCATGCGCACGCCGGCGGCGCGCAGGCGCGCGAACAGCCCGCCGCCGGCCGCGGACGAGAAGAAGGCGTGCAGGGACTCGGCGACGACGGGGCCCACGTCGGGCACGGACTGGAAATCCTGGACGCTCGCGGCCGGCAGGCCGTCGGCGTCGAAGCGTTCGGCCAGGGCTTCGGCGGTCTTCTCGCCGACTTGGCGTATGCCCAGCGCGTTGAGGACGCGGTCGAGCGGCTTGGATTTGGAGGCCTCGATTTGCGCCAGCAGGTTGTCGGCCTTCTTGTCGGCGAACAGTTCGAGTTCGAGCAAATCCTCCTTTTTCAGCGCGTAGATGTCGGCCGCATCCTTGACCAGGCCGCGCGAGACGAGTTGGTCGACGGCGGCCTCGCCCAAGCCGACGATGTCCATGGCGGGGCGCGAGGCGAAATGCTCCAGGGTGCGGCGCAACTGCGCGGGGCATGAGGGGTTGTCGCAGCGGTAGGCGACCATGCCCTCCTCCCGCGAGACCGGGCCCGCGCAGGCCGGGCAGCGCTCGGGGGGCGAGACGGTCTTGCGGCGGCGGCCTTTCTCCACGACCTTGACGATCTTGGGGATGACCTCGCCGGCGCGCTCGATGAGGACGCGGTCGCCGACCTTCAGGCCCAGGCGCTCGATCTCGGCGAAATTGTGCAGCGTGACCGAGGAGATCGTCACTCCGGCGCAAAACACGGGCTCGACCTTGGCCACGGGGGTGATCGCCCCGGTGCGGCCGACCGAGAACTCGACGGCGAGCACCGGCGAGCTCGCCTGTTGGCCGGGATATTTGTAGGCCACGGCCCAGCGCGGGCTGCGCGCGGTAAATCCCAGGCGTCGTTGCTGGGCGAAATCGTCCACCTTGATCACCAGGCCGTCGACGGCGTAGGCGAGCGCGGGCATGACCCGGCTTTTGAAGCGCGCGAAGTAGTCGACGACGGCGTCGATGCTCTCGAAGCTCTCGTGGGAGTTGGCGGCAAGCCCCATCTCGGCGCAGCGGCGCAGGAACTCCCGGTGGGTGGAGGGCTCCGCGGCGTCCCAGACGCCGTAGGAGTGCGCGGTGAAGCGCAGGCGGCGGCGCGCGGTGACGGCGGGGTCTTTCTGGCGCAGGGAGCCGGCCGCGCAGTTGCGGGGGTTGGCGAAGGGCTCGCGTCCGGCGAGCTTTTCTTCTTCGTTGACCTTCTCGAAGTCGGCGAAGGTCATGTAGATTTCTCCGCGCAGCTCCAGGCGCGGCGGAAACGGGGCCGTGAGCGTCAGCGCGACGGCGCGGACCGCGCGGGCGTTGGCGGTCACGTCCTCGCCGGTCTCGCCGTCGCCGCGGGTGGCCGCGCGCGTCAGGCGGCCGTCTTCGTAGGTCAGCGCGCAGGACAGTCCGTCGATCTTGGGCTCGACCACATAGACGGGCGTCTCTCCGGGCGGCAGGTTCTTGCGCACGCGCTCGTCCCAGGCGCGGATGTCGGCCTCGTCGTAGGAGTTGTCGAGCGAGAGCATGGGCGCGGCGTGCTTGACGGGGGCAAATCCCGAGGCGACCGCGCCGCCCACGCGCCGAGTGGGGGAGTCGGGCGAGTCGAGCTCGGGATGGGCGGCCTCGAGCTCGCGCAGGCGCGCGAGCAGGCGGTCGTACTCGGCGTCGGAAATCGTCGGCGAGTCCAGCGCGTAATAGCGGCGGTCGTGCTCGCGCACGGCTTCGCGCAGGGAGGCGATCTCTTCTTGCGGTTTTTTTGACATCGCGTGTCGCCGCGGGCGGGCTAGAGCGGAGGGCGGCCCTCGAGGACGCGCAGTCTGCGTTCGTGGTCGTCGATGAGCTTGGGCAGCGCCAGCGACTCGCGCCAGAGCGTCTCCATCCGGGAGACGGCCGTGTCCATGATTCCGGCGACATCCGAGCGCATTTGGCGCATCTCGCCGCGCAAGTCGGCATCAAGGCGGTCCATCCGGGCGTTGGTCTTGTCGAGGCCCAGGGCCAGGCGGGCGGCCGAGGCGTGGATTTCGCCGCGCAGTTCGACGCGCAAATCCAAGATGTCCGTCTTCAGTTCCGTCTTGACTGCGGCGATATCGGCCGTCAAGTCGGTCCTGACGGCGGTGATCTCCTTCGTCAAATCGGTCCTGACGGCGGCGATCTCCTTCTTCAAATCGGTTTTGACGGCGTCGATGTCGGCTTTTGTGGCCGGTGCGCAACGGGGGCGGGGCATGGCGGGATGATACCTCTAGGCTAGGCGCCGGGAGCCGACTCAAGCTTGGTCAGCCGCGCTTCGTGGTCCTTGAGCGTCACGGCGTGTTCCGTCAGCGTCTGGCCGTGGATGACGCGGGCGTTCGTGTCCTGCTCGGAGCGGCTGGCGAAGCGGTCGATGGCGTTCAAGATCAGGCGGACATCGTCTTTGGTCGCCATCGTGGTGGCCATGG
>JAJZQS010000077.1 GCA_021806745.1 bacterium | reverse complement strand
GCACGGGCGGCGGCTCAAGTCCCGGCTCCGGGGGCGAAAGGCGTTTGGCACCGAGGGCGGCGCCCAGGCGCAGCAGCTTGGCGCGCGGCGGCCTGGCGGCGCGCGGCGTCGTGCGGCGGCGCAGAGGGCTCCGCGCGGGTCGGCGAGCGGGTCGGCGAGGCTGGCGGCGCCGGCGCGGGCGTCGTTGCGACCGGGCGCGTCCGTCGACGGGATCGAACAGTGAGGCCGCGCGCGCGAAGCCGCCGCGGCGCCCCCCGGCGCGCGAGGCGAACGAGCGCCCGGCACGGCGCGAGGCGGTGGCAGCCGAGCGATGAACGCGAACGCCGTCGCGCCTGCGTTCACGCTCGGACACGAGGGCGGCGCGTGACGCGCGGCGTGCGGCGTTCGCCGCCGCGAGCCGCGTCCGCGCTCGGCGCGCCGTGCGGGCCTCGGCCGCCGCTCGCGGGGCGTGCGTTGCGGCCGCCGAGCCCGCTCCCTCGCGGCGGGCGCCTTCGGCGGCGCGGGTGCTCGCGCGCGCCACGCGTCCTCGGCCGTCAGCGCCGTGAACATGGGGAGCGAAGGCCCGCTCTTTAAAAATGGAGGCGCATTTTTCAGCGCCCTCGGAAGAGCCCGAGTTGTCGTCGCCGTCCGTTCGCGATCGGCGCGACGCCGCGCGGTACGCCGCGGCCAAATCGACGCGCAGAGGACGAAGTCCGGGTCCGCCGGGCCCCGGACGCGAGAGCTCCGGCGCGCCGAGTCCGGGTTCGGCGTCGACGGGAGGGCGCGAAGCGCGCAGGAAAAAAGCCGAGACTCCGGTCGCGAGCATGACGGCCGCTCCCAGCGCCGCGTTTCTTCGCGACTCGTATCCCATGCGGCAGAATGGCGCGAGAGTCCCGGCGCCAGCAGGGCCCCGGGGCCCAGGACATCCTAGGACCATCGGCCCTGCGCGACTTGCGGCTGTAACAGGACCGCGTTATACTGGGCGCGCATGGATTCGTTCCAGCCCTGGAAGGACGACTATCGCCGCGAGGTGGAGGACGTCCTGGCCGAACGCCGTCGCGCCCGCGCGCAAGGCGTCCGCCCCGACTCGTCTCCAGACGAGATTTCTTCGGGGCGGCTGGCCGACGCCGTCATCCCCCCTGCTGGACTCTACGCGGAGTCGATCGCGCTGAAGAAGCGGCTTGAGGACGCGCGTTTGCGCCTGGAGTCGGCCGCGCAGGAATCGGCGCGCGCCGCGCAGGAGATCGAACGCGAGCGCGCCAAGCGCGACGCGTGCGAAGCGGAGCTCTCGGCTGAACGCGAACGCGAGCGCGCGCTGGCCGAGGACCTAGCGCGCGCCCGAGAAGAGGCCGCGCGGCAGGCCGCGCGGACGACGGAGCTCGAAAGGCTGGTCGCCGAACGCGCGCAGGAGGCAAACGCTCGACTGCAGGCGTTGGAGCGATCTCTTGGCCAGGCGCGGGAGTCGGCGCAGGCGAGCGCGCAGGAGGCTCTGGCCGCCAAGAGGGACGCCGAAGCGGCGCGCGAGCGCGCACGGGAGTCGGAGGTCGCGGCACAGGGCAGGCTTGCCGCGGCCAAGCTCTTGGAAGCGCGGCTGGAAGAACTGCGCTTCGCGCTTGAAGCCAAGGAAAGCGAGCTCTCCGCCTGGCGCGCCCGCGCCGAGGAGGCGGCGCGGCGCCCGGAATTGTCTCCAGGACAGTTCGAGGCGAGGCTGAGGGCGCTGCAGGGCGAGTTGGAGGCCACGCTCGTGCAGGCGCGCGTGGAAGGCGAAAAACGCAATGAGGCCGAAGCGGCCGCTCTGACTTTGCGCGCGCGCCTCGACGAGGCCGCCGCCGCCGCACAGGCCGCGCGCGAGGCTCAGAGCCGCGAAGCCGAGCGCGGCGAGGCCCTGGCCAGGGAGATCGAAGGCGCCCGCGCGCGCGAAGCCGAGCACGAGCGCGTGAGGCGCGAATTGGCGGAGCTCGGCGAGCGCTGGGCCCAGGCGCGCATGGACGCGACGCGGCGCGCCAAAGAACTGGAAACCCTGCGCGAGCGCGTCGGCGCGCTGGAAGACGAACTCGGGCGCCAGCGTGCGTTGGCCGCGGGGCGGCGCGAGGCCGAGGAGCACGCC
The DNA here is from genome assembly GCA_021806745.1 of bacterium. Lineage (GTDB taxonomy): Bacteria > Elusimicrobiota > Elusimicrobia > UBA1565 > UBA9628 > GWA2-66-18. The sequence continues at coordinate 11,285 of JAJZQS010000077.1, read as the reverse complement.
CGCGGCGCCGCCGCGCGCGCGCAGGCCGCCGAGGCGGAATGCTTGGCGGTGCGCGAGCGGCTGGCGTCGCTGGAGCGCGAGTTGTCCGAGCGCACGCGCGCGCACATGGCCGCCGAGACCGCGCGCGCGCAGGCCGCGGCTCAAGCGCAACAGGCGCGCGGCAAGGCCGCGGCGGCGGAGGCGGCCGCGGCGGCGGCCGAGCGCTCCGCGCGCGAGCGCCTGGAGCGCGCCGCGGCGCTGGAGTCGGAGATCCCCCGCCGCATCGAGGAGTCGGTGCGCGCCGAGCGAGAGGCGCTCGCCGCCGAGCGCAAGACGTTGGAGCGGGAGGCGGCTGAGCAGCGTCGCCGAGCCGACGAAAGCGAGGCGGCGATGGAACTCGGGCGTCGGGAACGCGACCAGGCGCTTGAACGCGCGCGAATGCGTGAAAACGAGTTGGGCGCCCTGCGCGAGCGCCTGCGCCGCTTCACCGCGTCGTCGTCCCGCCTGCTGCGCGCGGCGCGCGCGCGCGCGCGCGCGACCGCGCAAGAGGCGCGTCGGCGCAGCGAGGAGGCTTCGGCCGAGCGCGCGCTGGCGGCCGCCTCGCTGGAGCAGGCCCGCGGGATCGAAAGCCAGACCAAGGAGCGCTTGGAGGCTCTTTACGCCGAGAAGTCCGCCGCGCTGGAAGCACGCGCGCAACGCCTGGAGCTCGAGGCGGGTGCCGCCGCCGCCGAGCGCGACGCCGCGCGAGAGAGGCTTGCCGCTCTTGAGCGCGCGGCGGCCGAAGAGCGGGAGGCGCTGAAGCAGTCGTCGGCGCGACTCGTGGAGCGCCTCAACCGCGCTCGCGCCCAGATCAAGGCGTCTTTCGAGGAGATCGACCGTCTTAAGACGGAGGCCGCCGGCGAGCGCGAACTGGCCGCGCGCGCGCTGGAGCAGGCGCGTGAAATCGAAAAACGCACGGAACGCAAACTCACGGAGGAATTCGAGGCGGCATTGTCGTCGGAGCGGGAGAAGACGCGCAAGGCGCAGGCCGAGTTCGAGCGTTCGCGTTCCGCGCACGCCCAGGCGGCGGCGCAGGTGGGCGAGATGGAGCGCACCCTTGCCGACTACCGCGACAAGATGCGCGCGGTCGCCGGCCAATTGAGCCAGCGCCTGGAAGCGACGCGCGCTCAGGTCAAGGCCGCGACCGAGGAGACGAAGCGGCTCAAGACCGAGGCGGCCGCCGAGAGGGAATTGGCGGCGGCGGCGCTCGAGCAGTCCCGCGAGCTCGAAAAAAGCGCCCGTGCGTCACTGGAGAGCCAATATCAGCGCCTGCTGGAAGAGGAGCGTGAGCGCGCGCGCAAGGCGCAGGCCGACTTCGAGCGCTCGCGCTCCGCGCACGCGCAGGCGGCGGCGCAAGTCGGCGAGATGGAGCGCGCGCTCGCCGACTACCGCGACAAGATGCGCACGGTCGCGCGGCAATTGACCGAGCGCCTGCAGGCGGAGACCGCCAGACGCCAGGAACTGGAGAAGAAAATCGATGGACAAGAATCTTGACGCCGTGCCGCGGGCCGAGGAGGTGTCCGGCGCGCCGTTGCTGCGCCAGGAGGCCGAAGCCGCGCGCGCCCAGACGCTGGCCGCGGAGTTGGAGCGCCGGCTGAAATCGCGCACGCTCGAACTCGAAGCGGAGATCCGGGCCAAGGAGCGTCTGCGAGCGCGCTCGGAGGAACTGGGCCGGCGCGTCGCGGAGCTGGAGACGACCGCGGCCGCGCTGCACCGGGAGGCCGCTTCGGCCACCGCGCTGTCGCGGGAGCTCGACGAGACTCTGCGCGTGGCCGCGGAGGCGCGCCGTCAGTTGGCGGCGGCGCTGGAAGCCGAAAGAAATCGCCGCGCCGCGCTCGAGCGCGAGGTTTCGCAACTGCTGCCCACGGCGGCGCGCAGGCGGGAGCAGGAAGAGGCCAGGCTCGCCGAGCTCGCGGCGCTGCGAGCCCGCGCCGAGCGGGCGGAGGCGGACGCGGCGCAGGCGGCGGGCAAAGCCGACGCCGCGCACGCGCAGTGCCGGGACGCGCAGTCGCACGCGGCCGCGCTGCGCGCCAAAACCGAGGGGCACGAGGCGCGCCTGGAAGCGCTGGAGTCCGAACTCGCGCAGCGCGACGCGGCCCTGGCGAAGCTCGCCGAAGAATTAGCCGAGGCTCGCCGGTCGCTGGACGAACAGCGCGCGGCGTCCGAGCGTGAGTTGGAGCAGGCGCGGCGCAAGGCCGAGGAGGCCGTGGAAAACGCGGAGGCGATCCGCCGCGAGGGCGTCGAGTCCTTCGAACGCGCGCGAGCGTCGGCGTTGGAGGCTCAGTTGGAGGAGCGTCGGCGCGCGGAGGAGGTGGTGCGCGCCAGGCAAGAGCTCGACGAGCAGCGGGAAGCGGCGCGCCGAGAGATCGCGCAGCTCTCCGAGGAATTGAAGTCCCGCGCGCAGGCCGAGGCCGCGCAGATGCGCGAGGCCCTGGAGGCCGAACGGCGGCGGCTCTACGAGGACGTGGCCGCCGAGCGCGAAGCCGCGCGCGCGGCGGCGCCGCTGGTTTCCCTGGACGACGAGCTTCGACGCGTGCGCGAGCAGGCGCGACGGCACCGTTTGGACATCGAACGGGAAGTCGCCGAGGCGGTGGGAGAAGAGTCCGAGCCAAGTCGCGCGGCGCCCGAGACCCTCCCGGATGTCTCGGCCGAATCGCCCGCCAAGCCCCTTCGAAATCCCTCGCCGCCCGAGCCCGCACCGCTTGCCGTCACTCTCCAAGGCCGAGATGAGATCAAGTTTCTGCTGATGGTTCTCATCGGAGCCTGCGTCGTGGCCGTGGTCGTGGCCACGGCGCTGTTTTTTCAGCAGCCGTAGCGCGTCAGCGCAGCGTGGGCTTGGGCGCGCGCGGAAGCGCCCAGACTTGGCCCGGGGTCACGAAGTGAAACGGATCGCCGGAGCGCTGGGCGACCGAGACGGGGCCGGAGGAGACGAAGAGCATCGGGGTGGGCTCGGCCTGCGTGGAGACCTCGATGTGGAAAAGCGCGCCGGCCGAGGCGCGCACGAGCGCGGTGTTGTTGACGAACTCCAGATTTCCGCTGAGCACTTGAACCTCGACGTCGGAAATCACCGGCGCCGGAGGAACCGTCGGCGTGACGAGAACCGTCCCCTTCCAGCCGCGCAGCAAATAAGTGCCGTCCACTCGCGTGGGGCACAGCGCGCGGGTGCACGGCGAAGGCGTGGCGCAGGCGGCGGCGAACGCGGCCAGAGCGCAGACGAGACGGCGCATCGTCAGTAGAGCGAACCGCCCGGAGCCAGCGCCCGGGAAAAGACGGGCAGGGTCGGACCTCCGGTTCGAGCCCGGCGCAGGTCGGAGACATTGGAGTCGTAGTAGAGGATGACCTTGCGCACATAGGCCCGCGTGGAGGCGTGCCAGCGGCGGCCGGTCAGCGCGCGAGGGCCGGAGTGGTAGGAGGCGATCACCCGCTGGAGCACCCACGGCGGCGCGTCGGTGTAGCGCACGCCTTTAAGCCGGTAGTCCCGCCAAGCGGCCGCGAACAGCGTGCGCACATAGCCGGCGCCAGCGCGGATGCCGGCCTCCGGGTTGCATAGCGCCGAACGGCGCACTCCGTAGTGGCGGGCGGTCCGGGGCATCACCTGCATCAGGCCGCGCGCGCCGGCCGGAGAGATGGCGCGGGGGTCGAACTCGGACTCGGCGGCGATGATGGATTTGAGCAGGCGCGCGTCCAGACCGTTGCGGCTGGCGTATTTGAAGATCAGTGCGTCGTAGCGGTCCGTACGGTCGGGGTCGGCGAGCAGCGCGCGGAAGGTTCGCCGGTAGGGCGCCGTGCGCACGGGCATCGGAACGACCAACTGCTGGTGAAGCGGCAATTCGGCCGCGGCCAGCACCGGGTGCGCGCCCGCGTAGAGATCGGAGAGTCTCGGAGCGGCCACCATCGCCTCGGAGGCCGGAAGCGGGGCGCGAGAACCCTGCGCGGCCGCGACCGTCGCTTGCGCGGCCAGGAGCGCCGAGGCGAGACGGCGAAGGGTGATCTTGTCGATGAGAATATGATACCACGCTCGGCGCGGCCGCGCCTGGGCCCTTTGGTCCTTCGCCGGGCATTTTTGTTATCCTGCCCCGATGGCGGCAAACGCTCTGGTCGTGGGGGCCACCGGCCTGGTCGGTTCGGCTCTCCTGCGCGCATTGCGCGCTCGCGGCCTCGCGGCCGCGGGAACTTCACGCCGCGGCGCCGCGGCCGGGGACCATCTCCCCCTCGACATCACCGACGCCGTCGGCGCTGAAAGCGTTTTGGCGCAGGTCCGCCCGGAGTGGGTGTTCGCCCCGGCGGCCGACCCCTATGTGGACGGCTGCGAACGCGAGCCCGAGCGAACTCGCCGCGTCAATGTTGAGGGCACGGCCTTATTGGCGCGCCTCTGCCGCGGCAGAGGCGCGCGAATGGTTTTTTATTCCTCCGACTACGTGTTTGACGGGGCCAAGGGCGTTTATGATGAAAACGATCCGGTCCGCCCGATCAACGAGTACGGCCGTCAGAAGGCAGACGCGGAGCGCGCGGTGCTGGGCGAAAATCCGGCCAACCTCGTGGTGCGGACTTCCGGGGTCTACGGCTGGCAGACCGAGCCCAAGAATTTCGTGATGCAGGTCGTTTCCCGGTTGCGCGCGGGACAGACGATGAAAGTGGCCGTCGACGCGCGCTACAATCCGACCTACGCCGACGACTTGGCCGCTCTCTCGGCGGACCTCGCGCTGTCGGACGCGGCGGGGATCTATCATGTGGCCGGCTCCGAGCGCCTGGCGCGCTACGATTTCGCGGTCTTGGCCGCGCGGGCTTTCGCCCTGGACGAAAGCCTCCTCGTCCGCGCCCGAGCCGCGGATTTTCCCTCCGCCGCGCCGCGGCCGCGCGAGAGCTCGTTGAGCACGCGCAAGCTCCGCGCGCGGCTGGGCCGCGAGCCGTTGGGCGCGAGCGAAGGCCTGCGGGCGATGAAGGCCGCCGAGCCCGCGCGATGATTGCCCGCCTCGCGCCTCGTTGCCCGAAGCGTCCGCGTCTGCTACGCTAATGTTGCGATGGATCCACGAGACCGGACGCTGTCTCATTTTCGCGACCGCAGCGGACGCTACGAACAGTCCTCGAGTTGGGTCGTCGACGAGGCCCTGCTGGAGCGCATCGTCGCCGCGGCCGGCCCCCCCGTCGACGGGGTCGTCCTGGACTTGGCCACTGGCACGGGCCTGGTCGCGCGCGCCTTCCGCGGCCGCGCGCGCGAGGTGATCGGCCTGGACGTTTCGCCGGAGATGACGCGCGCGGCGCACGAGCGCGTCGACCGGCTGATCATCGCGCCGATGGAGGACATCCCCCTGCCCGACGCGTCGGTCGACGCCTGCGTCTGCCGCCAGGGTCTTCAATTTTGCGACTTGGACCGCACCTTGAGCGAAGTCGCGCGCGTGCTCAAGCCCGGCGGGCGCGTCGCGTTCTGCCATCTCAACGCCTACGGTCCGCAGGACCGCGACGAGGCCTTCCGCATCCAGGCGCTGCGCAACCCCGCGCGTCGAAACTTCTTCGTTCCCGGGGATTTGGAGGCCGCCCTCTCGCGCGCGGGCCTGCCGCCGCAGTCGACCCTGCGCTATTTGTCGCGCGAGTCCGTCTTGCGCTGGATCGACCATGGCGCGGGCACGCCCGAGCAGCGCGAGGCCATCCTCGCCGCCTACCGGTCCGCCTCCGAGCCCTTCCGCCGCGCTCACCTCCTGGAAGAGCGCGACGGTGACTTCATCGACACGATGCTGTTTTTGATCGTCGCCGCCGCGCGGCCCGAGGCATGAGCGAGGAGCGCGGGTTGTCGGGCAGCCGTACGGCCGAAAATCTCAAGACCGCCTTCACCGAGGAGGCGGCGCTGGCCGCGCGCGCGCGCGCGTTCGCGGAACTCGCCGAGCACGAGGGCGAGCAGGCCCTGGCGGCGGCGTTTCGCGATCTGAGCGAAGGCGGCGAGACGCTGATCCAGGGCAGCCTCGATTTCCTGCGCTCGTGCGCGGACCCCGACTCCGGCATCGCGATCGCGGGCGCGCGCGCCAACCTGCGCTCGCTGATCCACACCGAGGCCCGCCTGGGCGAACGCGTCTACGCGCAGATGGCGCGCGCGGCGCGCGACGAGGGCTTTCCCGACGCCGCGAGTTGGTTTGAGACGCTGGAGAAGCTCAAGGCCTCCCGCCTGCGGCGCCTGCGCGAGCTCGGCGATGTCTGAGGAGTTGTCGGCGTCCGACGTCGTCGTCTTGCCCGGACTTGAGGCCGTGCGCCGCAACCCGTGGATGTACATCGGCTCGGTGGGCGAGGACGGGCCGCGGCGGCTGCTGCGCGAGGCGATCGACAACTCGCTCGACGAGGCTTTGGCCGGCGCCTGCACGAGAGTGAGCGTGCGCCTGGACGGCGAGCGCGCGGCCGTCGAAGACGACGGGCGCGGGATTCCGACCGAGATTCATCCGGAGTCGGGAGTGTCCGCCTGCGAGGTCGTGCTCACGCGCCTGCACGCGGGCACGAAATTCGAGCGCGCGCCCGGGCGCTGGCGCGCCGGGCTGCACGGCGTGGGCCTGTCATGCGTCAACGCGCTGTCGCGCGAACTGCGCGTAGAGATCTTTCGCGGCGGGCAGGCGTTCGCTCAGGACTACGCCCGCGGGCGTCCGCTGGGCGCGCTCGCGCGCGTCGGCGCGACGGCGCGGCGAGGGACGACGGTCTCCTTCCGGCCCGACCCGGAGATTTTCCGCGATTTCCGCGGTTTCGACGCGGCGGCCGCGCGCGAGGCGCTGGCGGAACTGGCGCTGCTGCTGCCGGGCGTCGAGTTCTCCCTGGAGGCCGGAGGGGCGCGCGAGATCTTCTCGGGCGCCGAAGGCTTGGAAGGCCTGCTCGCCCGCGCGAGCGCGGGCGAACGCGCGCTGACCGACTCTCCGGTGCGGGTGAGCCTGGGCGGCGGCGAGTTGGCTTTGGAGGCGCGCCTGAGCTGGACGACCGGGCGCGACTTCGCGGCGAAGTCGTTCGTCAATTGCGTGCCCACGCCGCTGGGCGGGACCCACTTGGCCGCCCTGCGCGCGGGCGCCGCCCGCGCGGTCAATGAGATGATGGCCGAGACCGGCGCGGCCGCGCCGGGCGAGGAGTCTTTCGGCGTCGACGAGGCCGCCGACGGCCTGCGCGCGGCGCTGGATTTGCGCCTGGCGCGCCCCCATTTCGAGGGGCAGACCAAGTCGCGGCTGACCAGCGCGGACGCGTTCGCGCCGATCGCGGCGGCCGTGCGCGAGCAGACGCTGGCCTACTTCCGGGCCGATCCGGCCGCGGCGTCGGTCGTCGCCGCGCGCGTGCGCGCGGCGCGGCGCGAGCGCCTGGCCGTCGGCAGGGCGCTTGAGCGCGTCTATTTCCTGCGCGCCCGAACCGGCATCGACGAGCGGGTCTACAAGGAGCAGTTCGGGGCGCGCTCGCGCAATTGGCACGACTCGGCCAAATGGATCACCGACCGGGAGCTCTTGGACGCGCACGCGGCGATGTGCGAGATGCCCGCGGGCGCGCGCGCGCTGGACGTCTGCTGCGGCAGCGGCGTGGTCGGAGCCGCCTTTCGCGGACGCGTGGCCTCGGTCCAAGGTCTGGACCTGACGCCGGAAATGATCGCGCTGGCGCGCACTCGATTGGACGAGGTCCGCCAGGGCAACGTCTACGACCTGCCGTTTCCAGACGCGAGCTTCGATTTGGTCTGCACGCGCGAGGTCCTGCACCTGCTGCCGGGGCCGGAGCGTCCGGTCGCGGAGATTTTCCGCGTGCTCAAGCCCGGAGGCCAGTTCATCGTCGGTCAAATCCTGCCTTACTCGGCCGACGACGCGCCGTGGATGTTCCGCGTCTTCAAGAAGAAGCAGCCGCTGATCTTCAACATGTTCCAGGAGGAGGACTTCCGCCGCCTGTTGACCGGCGCGGGCTTCCGTCCTCCGGCCGCCAGGGAACTGCGCGTCTGGGAGTCCATCGACGTCTGGATCGATTCCTATGAAACCACCCCCCTCCACCGCCGCGAAATCCGCCGCCTCTACCGCGAGGCTCCCGCCGAGGCGCGCGCGGTCCATCCTTTCGAGATCGCCGCCGACGGCACGATCCGGGATTTGTGGCGCTGGGTGGTGTTCTCGGCGCGAAAGCCCGGATGACCGCGGCCGATTGCGCCGAGTTGGCGCGGCGCTTCTCGCGCCGCGACGACTGGAGCGGAGGCCGACGCGCCTTCATGGCGCTGCGCCGCCGCCGCCCGCGCGACGCGCGGGTTCTGTCTTATCTCGGCTATTTCTGCGCCAAGCACTCGCGCTTCGACACCCGGCGCGCCTTGGCGCTTCAGACGCGCGCGCTGGCTTTGGATCCGGGCTGCGCGCAGGCCTGGGCGCACCGCGCGATCATCCTGGGCGCGCTGGGCCGTCGGCGAGGCGCGGCGCGGGCGCTGGCGCGCGCGGCGGCCCTGGGACTGCCCGCGCCGGAGCTCTTGCGCGCGCGCGGCGCGGTGGCTCTTGAGTCCGGTCTTGCGCGCCGGGCGCGGCTCATCTACCGCGCGCTCGCGCGCGAAGGCGACGCGGACGCGCTCGTCTTGCTGTGCCAAGCGCTGATCCAGGAAGGCCGCTACCGCGAGGCGACGCGCGCGGCCGCACGCGCCCGCGCGGCCGACCCGGGCGACTTCCGCGCCGCGGTCTACGGGGCGATCGCCCGGGCCCACGCGGGGCAACTCGCGCGCGCGCGGCGCGAGCTGCTGGCGGCGCTTCCCGCGGCGCGGCGCTACGCGCTCGCGCATTACGCGCTGGCGTTCGTCGCGCGGCGCGCGGGCGACGCGGCCGAGGCCGAGCGGCGCCTGCGCGGCTGCCTGCGCGTGGACCCTCTGTATGTCGTCGCGCGCGAGGCCCTGGGGGAAATTTGCGCGCGCTCCGGACGCCGCGCCGAGGCGCGGCGGCACTTCGCTCGCGCGTTGAGGCTTTTCCCCCGTTTCGCCCGGGCGCGGCGCGCGCTGGCGGCTCTGGAGCGGCGCGCTCAGAGCCCGGCCGACAGGCGCGCGCGCAAGCCCAGCAAAAACGACGCGCGGCGCAGGCGCAGGAGGGCGTTGCGGTCGGTGAAGAGCGCGCCGGCGCGCACGGCGAAAGCGCGCGAGTGCTCGCTCAGCCAATAGCCGGCCAGCGCCGCCGCGCCGGGGCCCCGGCGCGCCTCTTCGGCGAGTTCGGCCGGATCGCCTTGCGGGGCGTAGCCGTGGCGCAGGAGCGCGGCGAAGGCCTGGCGCTCGAGCGCGCGGATCTCGCCGGCGGATAGCTCGGCGCGGTAGCGGCCGCGGTTGGCGCCGAGCACGGGCTTGTCGACGTTTTCCCAGGAGCGGCTGAGCGCGGCCACGCGCGCGGCGTCGCGGTCGCCGTCGTGCGCCAGCAGCGCGTCGCCGTAGTCCAGGCCCAGGAACGCGCACAGCCTGCGGACCTCGCGGCGAGGGTCTTCGAGCAGGTCCTCGTAGCGCACGCGCAGGTAGCCGCGCTCGCCCAGGCGTCGCCCCAGCGCGTCGGCGAGGTCCTGTTCGCGCGACCAGAGTCGGCCGACGTAGTGTCCGTGAAAGTGATTGAAGACCGAACGGCGCGCGGAGGCGGCGACGTCGCGAGCGTCGCGTACCAGGTGGATGAAGCGCGCGTCGGCGTCGAGCGAAAGCACGCGCTCGGCGTGGTGAACGACGAAGGTGCTTTTGCAGCCCCACACGCGGCGGCCGCGAGCGCGCCGGTATTGCTCGTAGAGCGCCGCCTTGACGCCGTAGACGTCGCGCCGGCGCGCCTCGGCCGCGGCGGCCCGGGCGTCGACGGGCGTCTCCCAGGGCGAGAAGTGCAGTTCGACCAGGCGCGTCATGTCGCGGGCCAGCTTGGCGAAGCGGCGGTCGTCGCCGAGGTCGCCGTAAAGGGGCTCCAGCGGCGCGAAGTCGCGCAGCAGATGCGGCGGATGCGGGATGGCGACGTCCGGGTGGCGGTTGAGGATCACGCGCAGCAGGTTCGAGCCCGAGCGCTCGGTGCCGATGATGAACAGCGGCGGGGCGGGCGTCATCGCCGCGGCTCGCGCGAGATCACGCCGACCGCGCAGGCCAGGCCGCCCGCGCCCTTGCGCAGTTCGCGCACGCGCAGTTGGGCCGCGACGCGAATGCCGGCGCGCGCGTAAAGCCCGCGCAGCCCCGGACAGTCGTCGGGCATCAGCACGGTCCCGGGGCTCAGAGTCACCAGGTTCATGCCCTGGCGTTCGACGACCTCCTCGTTTTCGGGCACGGCGACCACGCGCAGGCCGCGCGCGGCCAGCAGGCGCAGGGTCTCACGCGGCAGCAGCGAGACGCGCGCCAGCGCCAGACGCGCGTCGACGATCTGCAGCAGCCCGAGGAGGTGTTGAACTCCCTCGGGCAGGCGCACCGGCACGACGCGCGCGCCCTGAGGGCGCAGGGCCTCGGCGAGTTGGCGCAGGCCCTCGGCGTTCGTGCGCCGCCCCAGTCCGCACAGGACCGTCTGCCGGTCAAGCCACAGCGCGTCGGCTCCCTCGAACAGGCCCCGGCCTGAGATCGTGCGCAAGATCGGCGCGCCCAGCCCCGCGAGCGCGGCGCAGGCGAATTTCTCCTCGCCCGCGCGTACGCGCGAGCCCATGCGCGCGATCACGGCGCCCTCGCGCGTGGAAAAAAACAGATCGCGCGCGAACAGCAGATTCGGCGGGGGCGCGCCCGGCAGATTTCCGACGCGGCGGGGCATGCGCGCCGCGAGCGCGCCCCGGCGCTTGAGCGCGCGCTCAAGCGCCGTCAACTCGCGCGCCAACGCGCGCCGGTCCACGCGCGCCAGATGCTGGACGGCGTCGGGATTTTTCACGCCGTCGAGTTCCGGGCCGGGAAGGTGGAGCAAGACGGCGAGCAGGCGCCCGAACTCGCTGTCGCACGACAGCGGCGCCCAAATCCGGCCGCCGCGCAGTTCTTCGCCCAGCGTCTTGGCGCGCGCGCGCCAGCCGGGTCCGCCGTAAGCCGCGGCGCGGCGGGTCACGGCCAACTCCGAAGGCGCGCGGGGTCGTAGCCGAGCGCGCGGGACATGTCCGCGATCTCCGGGCGCGCGAGCAGAGGCTCCAGGACGGCCGCGCGCGCGCGCCACTTGCCCGAACCTGGCGGCGCGGTGGCCATCACCGGCGGCGGGGCGTGGACGCCTTCGGCGACGAGCCCCGCGAAGCGGGCGACGCGGCCGACCTGGACGGCGAATCCTCCCGGGCGCAACAGATCCTCGTAGCGCAGTTCCAGCGTCGGCCAGCCCAGGGCGCGGGCGCCGCGGCGCAAG
>JAJZQS010000076.1 GCA_021806745.1 bacterium | reverse complement strand
AGAGGCCGACATAGCCGGCCGCCGGACCCACGTAGACCATCATCCAGGTCTTGGGCGTCTCGACGATGTCGAGCCCCGCCGCGCGGTAGACGGAAAAGTCCAGGTCGTCGCCGGGAGCGAGCACCCGGAGGCGGCTCTCATGGTCCGGGTTCGCGTCGGGCTTGGTCTTGTAGACGATCAGGTAGGTCGGCAGGAGCTCGGGCACGCGCACCACGCGGGCCGCCACGGGCGCCAGGCCGTTTCGCGCCAGCGCGGCTTGGGCGCGGGCCATGTCGCCGCGCAGGGCGGAGTCGTCTTTCGGCGCGAACTGGCGCGCGTCGGCCAAAAACGATCGCAAAACGGTGCCGTCTCCGGTTTGATAGGGAATTTGCCACATGCCGTCGGCGAAGATCCCGGCGCCGGGGGTCACGCCGGCGGCTTTGAGCGCGGCCGACCAGTAGGCGATCGCGGGCGCGGCGGTCGCGGCGTCGGAGGCGTAGCCGTAGAGAACGGCTCCGGCCTGGGCGACGAATCGATCCTGATCGATTTCATCCGGCGCGGGCGCAGGCGCCGAGGCGGGCAAGGCGGCGGGAAGGACCGCGGAGGCGGCGCGCAACGACGCGAAGCCGGTCTCGGTGAGCGCGAAGGGTTCGGCGGACTGGGCGCGGGCCAAGCCCGCGAGGGCGAGGGCGGCGGCGAGGATCATCGGGGTCTCCGTGCGTCGCGCGACACGCAAGACCTTAGCATATTTTAGGTCTTTAGGCCCAGCCGAGGGCACGCGCGGGGCTTGACAATCCGCGCGCGCCTGCTATCCTTGTCGCGTCCCGGCTCGCAAGGAGCGACCCCATGCCCCCGCGAAGAAGCCTTTGGAGCGCCGCGGCGCTGGCCGCGCTGTGGTGCGCGTCGGCCCGCGCAGCGGATGAGAAGTTGGCGTTTGCGTTCACCTGCACGGTGCCCGAAAACAATCAGCCCGTTTGTCCCAAGACGGGTCCGCGCTGCACCCTCAAGGACCACGGCGGCGCCGAGGTCACGCTGGAGCTGCCCTATCAACTCTACGACGGCGCGTCCAGGCCCGACCCGGACTGCGCGGGCATAAAGCTCGGCGACTTTCCCGCGGGTTCCTCATGTTATTCCGTGACGGACCTGCCGAACTACGTTTGCGACTTCCTGCGCGCCAGCGGACCGCCGTCGGGATTCGACGCCGTGTTCAACGCGCTGCCCACTTTCGCGGCCCAGAAAGCGGCCATCTTCCAGGAGATCGACTCCGCCGACACCGCCTATTCGGCCTGGTTCGGCTATCGCGTGAAGGCGGATCCGTCGAAAATGCCGGCGAGTCTTTCGGACGCAAAAAAAATGAAAAAGCTCTCCTCGATGTTCAACGACGCCTATGCGGGTTTGGAGGCGGTCTCCAAGCCTTTTCTCTGGCCGCCGCCCAAACCCGACTCCTACATCTACGGAGAAGATCGCTCCAACCCGTGGACCTACGCCGACTACCTCTTCAACAGGCCGTCGCCGTCGCAGAGCGCGGCGTTCTCCGCGATCTACGGCGCGATGGACGCCATCAAGCAAAAACAACTCTCGGCCGCGCGCAAGGCCGTGGCGCGGGCCCTGCCGCGCGCGATGAGCTTCCAGGATTTGAACGCCTCGTTCGACGGTTCGCGCGGGGGCGGCGGCGCCGCGGACACTCTTTCGATGTCGCCGGGAGTCTCCCCGCCGGCCGCCGCGGGCAAAGGAACGCCCGGGACGACTTCCCACGCGCCGTCGGACTTGGCCTTGCCGTCGGTCCCGCCTCCGCCGGCGGGCGCGTCGCTTCTGCCCAAAAAGCTGTCGGCGATCCCCGATCTCGGGATTTTCAATCGCGGCTACGCCGACGGCGTCCAACGATTGAAGGAACTCGCCGCGATGATGGCCGCGCATGCCCGGGGAAAAACCTACACGCTCGGCGATCCGCTCGACCGGGCGGCGAATGGATTTCATCAACTCTCCGGAAGCTGCGGCGTCGGCTCGCAGTACCAGGCGCTGGCCTCGCGCGGCAAAATCGTGCCGATGGCCGCGCTGACCAAGACGGCAGAGGCTCACGGCTGGTATGTCGAGATCAACAACGCGAACACGCCGGACGATCCCACGGGAGGAACCCCCTTCCACCACGAGGGCAAACTCTTGGCCCTCTACGGCGTGCCCAATCGGGTGGTCCGCGACGCCGACGCCGCCGCGCTCGACAAGTGGCTGCTGACAAGCCCCACCCATGACACGATCGTGGACGTGAAGGCAAAGATCCTCTGGAACGATTCCAAGCTCGGCGACTCGGTCGATCACGACGTCTACGTCAGCGGCGTGGAAGTCGACCGTTCTTCCGGCAAGATCGCGGGCTACTACATCAACGACACGGGAACCGGGGAGGCGGGGCGCTTCGTGCCCGCCGCGACTTTCCTCAGCGCGTGGGGCCGCGACTTCGTCGAGATCGGCGCCCGGTCGCCCGCGCCCGCGCCGACGCCGGCCGTCACGACGATCGGAGGCGCGTCATGACCGCGCGACGCGTCCTGGCCCTGCTCGCGTTCTCGGCGGCGGTCTGCGCCTGCGCGCGCCCGAAAGAGGACTGGGTCGGCCGCGTGCAGGCCGACGCGCTCTACCGCCGCGCCGACGCGGTGCGCGAGTCGGCGTCCTGCGCCAAGGTCCTGCCGACGGAGTTCGGCCGCACCTTGCCGGTGCCCGAGCGCGGCGCGAGCTACGCGGTCCTCTACTACCCCGCCACGGTGACGCCCGATCGCTCCGACGCGTTCACTCCGCGCTTGCGCGCCGATTTCGATCCCGCCGCGCCGTCGTCGGCCGACCGTTGCGTTGCTTTCGAAGGCGGCCGCTCGCGGGATCTGGGGCCCGCGGTGCCTGCCGGAGTTTCCAACGACGCCTACTACCGCGCCGAGGCGAAGGTCTTCGAGTCCTTGCCGCGAGTCGCCGCGCTCTATCGCTCGGGCTCCTCGTCGCCCTCCGATCGCGCTCAATTGAACGCCTACTTCGACGCGTTTTCAACCATCGCCGAGCCGGGCTTGGCGCCGTACTACTACCGGCTCAACCCCGACTTCTGGGAGTGGCTGCGGGCCCGCGGTGGCCGCTCGCTGCCCAAGCCGCCGCAAGACTGAGCCCTCGCGCCCGCCGCCCTGGACTGCGCGGCGCAAAGGTGCTAGAGTGCGGCCACACGGAGGTCATCCCAATGCCCAAATATCAAGTGCCGTCTCGTGGAGCCAAGATCGGCCGCAAAGGCGCCGCGCTGGAAGTGCCCGACGAGCCCATCATCCCGTTTTTCCCGGGCGATGGAACCGGTCCCGACTTGTGGCGCGCCACGCAGGTGGTGCTCGACGGCGCCGTCGAGAAGGCCTACAAGGGCAAGAAGAAAATCGCCTGGATGGAAGTCTACGCGGGCCTGACGGCGCTCAAGCACTACGACAAAGACACCGTCTTGCCGCAGGAGACGCTCGACGCCTTCCGCGAGTACCGCGTCGGCCTCAAGGGCCCGCTGACGACGCCCGCCGGCCAGCACAAGTTCGTCTGCCTCGACTGCGCCGCCGAGCTGCCCGACCGCCCGGCCAAGTGCCCGAAGTGCGGCTCGCAGTGGATCACGCCGCGCTTCCGCTCGGTCAACGTGGGCTTGCGCCAGAAGCTCGACCTCTACGCGTGCGTGCGCCCTGTGCGGTGGTTCACCGGCGTGCCCTGCCCGGTCAAGGAGCCGGGCAAGCTCGACATCGTGATCTTCCGCGAGAACACCGAGGACATCTACGCCGGCATCGAGTTCGAGTGGGGGACGCCCGAACAGAAGAAGGTCTACGACTTCCTCGTCAAGGACATGGGCAAGAAGATCCCGTTCCCGGACTCGGGCATCGGCATCAAGCCCATCTCCAAAACAGGCTCGCAGCGACTCATCCGCATGGCCATCCGCTACGCCATCGACCACAAGAAGCCCTCGGTCACGATCGTGCACAAGGGCAACATCCAGAAGTTCACCGAAGGCGCGTTCCGGGACTGGGGCTACGAGCTCGCCAAGTCGGAGTTCCGCGACCAGATCGTGACCGAGGCCGAGCTCTGGGACCAGCACAACGGCAAGATGCCCGCGGGCAAGCTCCTCATAAAGGATCGCATCGCCGATCAGACCTTCCAGCAGCTGCTGCTGCGCCCCGACGAGTATTCCGTGCTCGCCACGCCCAACCTCAACGGCGACTACCTCTCCGACGCGGCCGCGGCGCAAGTGGGGGGGCTTGGCATCGCGCCGGGGGCCAACATCGGCGACGAGGCGGCGATTTTCGAGGCCACTCACGGCACCGCCCCGAAGTACACGAACAAGGACATGGTCAACCCCGGCTCGCTGATCCTGTCGGGCGTGATGATGCTCGAGCACCTGGGTTGGCAAGCGGCGGCCGACCTGGTGGTCAAGGGGCTGGAGGCCACCATCCAGGCCAAGACCGTCACCTACGACCTGGAGCGGCAGATGCCGGGAGCCAAGAAGCTCAAGTGCTCCGAATTCGGCGCGGCGATCGTCAAGAACATGGGCGGCGCACCGGTCGCGGCCTGACGGAGTTTCGCTCCAAGACGGCGGAAGGGCCGGCGCTCATGGGCGCCGGCCCTTCATTTTAGCGCGTCGTTCGGTTATACCCGAGAAAAACGGGCCCAAAATCGGTAGAATCCCGACGCGTGAACTCGAAACCCTATCTCTCGGCGCTGATCCCGGTCTATAACGAGGAAGACAACCTCGAGGCGCTGGGCGCGGAGGTTTCCGCGGCGCTGGGAGCGCTGGGCAAGCCCTACGAGGTCATCCTCGTCGACGACGGCTCGCGCGACCGTTCCTGGGAACTGATTCAAGGCCTGGCGCGCAAATACCCGTCGTTCAAGGGCGTGCGCCTGGGCCGCAACGCGGGCCAGACCGCGGCCATGTTCGCGGGCATCCAGCACGCGCAAGGCGAACTGATCGTCAGCCTCGACGCCGACATGCAAAACGACGCGCGCGACGTGCCCAAGCTCCTGGCCAAGTTGGACGAGGGCTACGACGTGGTCAGCGGCTGGCGCAAGGACCGACACGACCGCTTCTTGGACCGAAAGCTCCCCTCGATGATCGCCAACGCGCTCATCGCCAAGGTCACCGGCGTCAATCTTCACGACTACGGCTGCACGCTCAAGCTCTACAAAGCCCAATACCTGAAGCCGCTGCGCCTCTATGGGGAGATGCACCGCTTCGTGCCCGCGTTCGCGGGATTTTTGGGCGCGCGCATCGCGGAAGTTCCGGTCAACCACCGCGCGCGCACGGCCGGCGTGTCCAAGTACGGCATCACCCGCACTTTCAAGGTCCTGCTGGACCTGATGACGGTGAAGTTCATGGACACCTATCTGGGCAAGCCCATCTACCTGTTCGGCGGCGGCGGGGTGGGCATGGGCGTGCTCGGCGTGCTGATGGGCGCCTACACGCTCTACAAGAAGTTCTACCTGGGCGTCTTCGTCAAGGATCAGCCTCTCTTCCAGCTGTCGATCTTCTGCCTGCTCATCGGCTTCCAAATGGTGCTGCTCGGACTGCTCGCCGAGATTCTGGTGCGCATCTACTACGACCTCAAGGACGTGAGGCCGTATTTCGTGCGCGAAACCGCGGGCTTCTAGGCGTTTTCGCCTCTCGTCTTCTTTTCCGCCGTCCGGCACGAATGATGCTAGCCGTAGCCAAGCGGCGTGTGGTAGTATTGGCCGACATTTCGCGGCGTGAAACGGAGAGGAGAACATCATGAGCGGCATCGCCGAGAGCTTGGGGATGGTCGGGCTGGACAAGGAGACCCGCGCGATGGTCCTGGAGACCATTCGCGAATACGGCCGCAAGAAGCTGCCGCACGCCAAGCTCATCGAGCTGGACTCGGAAAACAAGTTTCCCGCCGAGATCATGAAGGAGCTCTACGATCCCGAGCAGGTGGCCTGCAACCTGATCATGATCCCGGAAAAATACGGGGGTCTTGGCGGCAACTCCTACGACATCTACCGCGCCTGCGAGGAATTGGCGCGCATCGACTTGGGGATCTGCACCTCGGTGTTCGCCACTTTCCTCGGCATGGACCCGATTTTCGTGGGCGGAACGCCCGCGCAGAAGGAGAAGTGGATCAAGAAAATCGCCTCCGAGGGCTGCTATGTGGCCTACGGCGCCACCGAGGCCGCCGCGGGCTCGGACCTGCTGCACCTGCAGACCAAGGCCGAGCGCGTGATGGACGGCGACAAGATCGTGGGCTACAAGCTCAACGGCGGCAAGATGTGGATCACCAACGGGGGCGTGGCCGGCGTCTACACCATCCTCGCGCGCGCGCCCAAGGGCGTGTCGTGGTTCGTCATGGAGCGCGGCACCAAGGGCCTTTCGGCCGACAAGCATGAAGACAAGCACGGCATCCGCCTCAGCGACACCTGCCCGCTCGTGCTCCAGGACGTGGTCGTGCCCGCCGACGCGCTCATCGGCGAAGTCGAGGGCAAGGGCCTGCGCCAGGCCCAGGCCGTCTTCGGCTACACGCGCCTCATGGTGGCCGCCATGGCCTTGGGCGCCGGCTGGAAAGCCATCGAGCACGCGGTGCGCTACAGCCAGCAGCGCAAGGTCGGCGGACAGCCGCTGAGCACGAAACAGGGCTTCACGCACAAGCTCATCGTTCCTTTCGCGGCGCGCCTGGAAGCCGCGCGAGCGTTCGTGGAGGAAATCGCGCGGCGCATCGACGCCGGCGAGGACGGCCTGCAGACCGAGGGCGCCATCGCCAAGATGATGGCCTCCGACACCGCCGACGCCGCCTGCAACAACGCGATCCAAGCCTTCGGCGGCAACGGCTACGTGCGCGAGTTCCCGGTCGAGAAGCTCAAGCGCGACGTCAAAATCACCTGCATCTATGAAGGCACCAGCGAGATCCTCCAACTGACGACCTTCCGCGAGCGCTGGCAGGCCAACATCAACGCCGAGGGCCGCTATTACGACAAGATCGCCGAGGAAATGGACGCGCTGCACGCCAAAGGCCCCGACGTGGGCGCCGACGCCGCCGCGCTGGCGCTACGAAACCTCTCGCGCGTGCTCAAGGCCTGCTACGACGAGAAACTGACTTCAAACCAAATCGCGCACATGAAGCTCGGCGAGCTCATGGCCTACGCCGAGACCGCCGCGGCCTTCTGCCGCGAGTCGGCCAAGCCGGAACTGCCCGAATCCGCGACCTTCACGCAGGAGGCCTGGCGCGCGATGTGCCGCGTGCACGCCGCGCACGCCGCGTCGTGGATTTCGAACGAGGGCCTGGCTCTCGTGGCCGGGACCACCGCGCAAGACGCGGGCGTTCTGGCGCAGGCTCTCGACTTCAAGGCCGTGGCCGCCGCGCAAAAGGGCGCGGTCGCGGACATGGACGCGGTCGCGGCGGGCCTGGTCGCGGCGTTCAAAGAAGAAGCGGCCGCGTAATTCGGGCGATCCGCCGCCGCCGTGCGTCCGGGCCGCCGCATGGCGGCTTGGTTTCACGTCGGCCTGCGGCTGTCGCATCGACGGCTCCGGCCCGCGGGGGAAATTGGTATAAAAACCCGCAATGACCTTCCAAGACATCCTTGACGAATTGCGCCGCGAGGCCTCGTCCAACCGCGACATGGGCGGGAAATTCGAGCGGCTGATCGCGGGCTATCTGAAGACCGATCCGCTCTATCGGGATCGTTTCGAGGACGTATGGCTTTGGTCGGATTGGCCCGGCCGCGACAAGCGTCCGGATGCGGGGATCGATCTGGTGGCCAAGGAGCGCGCGGGTGACGGCTTCTGCGCGATCCAATGCAAATTCTACGCTTCCGATCATTCGTTGCAAAAAGCGGACATCGATTCGTTTTTCACCGCGTCGGGCAAGGACCCCTTCACGTCGCGCCTGATCGTGTCCACGACCGACCTGTGGAGTTCCAACGCCGAGGAGGCGCTACGCGGGCAGAAGATCCCCGTCACCCGGCTGCGCGTCCAGGATCTGGCCTCCAGCGCCGTCGATTGGAGCGCCTTCAGCTTCAGCAAGCCGGAGTCGGTCAAGCTGCGCGCGCGCAAGGAGCTGCGTCCGCACCAGAAAGCGGCCGTGGAAAGCGTCGTCGCCGGATTCATGAAGAGCGACCGCGGCAAGCTCATCATGGCTTGCGGCACCGGCAAGACCTTCACGGCGCTCAAACTGGCCGAGGAACTGGTCCCGGCCGGGGGTCGCGTGCTGTTCCTGGTTCCGTCCATCTCTCTTGTCTCCCAGTCGCTGCGGGAGTGGACCGCCGAGTCGCGCAGGCCGCTGTCTTGCTTCGTCGTCTGCTCGGACCCGAAGGCCGTCAAGCGCGCGGAGTCGGAAGACATCGCGGCGCACGATCTGGCTTTTCCGGCGACCACCGATGCGAAAAAACTCGCAGAGCAGGTCCGCAGGCACGGCGACAAGAAGGGTCTCGTCGCCGTCTTCTCGACCTATCAGTCGATCAAGGTCGTCGCCGAGGCGCAGAAGCTGGGACTTCCGGCCTTCGACCTGGCCGTCTGCGACGAGGCCCACCGCACGACGGGAGCCACCTTGGAGGGGGAGGACGAATCCCATTTCGTGCGCGTCCACGACGCGGACTGGCTCAAGGTGAAAAAGCGCCTCTACATGACGGCCACTCCGCGCATCTACGGCGACGAGGCCAAGACGAAGGCCCGGGAGGGGGGCGCCGTCCTGGCCTCCATGGACGACGAAAAACTCTACGGGCCGGAGTTCCACCGCCTGGGGTTCTCGGAGGCGGTCAAGCACGGGCTTCTGGCGGACTACAAGGTCATGGTGCTGGCCGTCGACGAGAAGTTCGTCAGCCGCACCTTCCAGGCCCAGCTCGCCGACAAGAATTCCGAGCTTGGGCTTGACGACGCGGCCAAGATCATCGGCTGCTGGAACGCTCTTCAAAACGGCGACGGCGCGCCGATGCGTCGGGCCGTGGCGTTTTGCCGTTCGATCAGGGACTCCAAGCGCATCCGCGATCTGTTTGCGGGCGTCGTCGCGGAGTATCGTCGGCTGAGAGACGCGGGCGCGACGCTGGACTGCGAACTCGACCACGTCGACGGAACGTTCAACGCGCTGGAGCGCAACCGCCGGCTCGACTGGCTCAAGGCGGACTCCGCCGCCTGCCGCATCCTCTCGAACGCGCGCTGTCTTTCCGAGGGGGTCGACGTGCCCGCGCTCGACGCCGTGATGTTCCTCAATCCGCGCAATTCGGTGGTGGACGTGGTCCAATCCGTCGGCCGGGTCATGCGCCTGGCGCGCGGAAAAAAGTACGGCTACATCATCCTGCCCGTGCCCATCCCCGCCGACATGCCGCCGGAGCAGGCGCTTCGCGACAACAAGCGTTATCAGGTGGTCTGGCAGGTTCTCCAGGCGCTGCGCGCGCACGACGACCGCTTCAACGCCACGATCAACAAAATCGAGCTGACCTCCTCGCGTCCGGACCAGATCCAGATCATCGGAATCGGCGGAAGCGCCGGCGAGGACTCCCAGGCGCGCGACGCGGCCGCGCAGTTGGCGCTGGAGTTTCCGCACATCGAGGAGTGGCGCAACGCGATCTACGCCAAGGTGGTGGAAAAATGCGGCGACCGCCGCTACTGGGAGAGTTGGGCCGCCGACGTGGCCCGCATCGCGGAGCGGCATGTCGCGCGCCTGAAGAGCCTGGTCGACAATCCCCGCGCGAGGCGCCGCGCGGCGTTCGAGGAGTTCCTGGCCGGGCTTCGCGCCAACATCAACCCGTCCATCGATGAAAACGCGGCCGTGGAGATGCTGTCCCAGCACCTGATCACCCGCCCCGTCTTCGACGCGCTCTTCGCGGGCAGCGCGTTCACGCGCGCGAACCCCGTCTCGGCGGCGATGCAGAAGATGATCGACCTGCTCGAAGACCAGTCCCTGGAAAAAGAGACCGCGTCGCTGGCGAAGTTCTACGAGTCGGTGCAGGAGCGCGCGCAAGGCATCGACACCGCCGAAGGGCGCCAGCGCATCATCGTGGAGCTCTACGACAAGTTCTTCCGTCTGGCGTTTCCGCGCATGGCCGACCGCCTGGGCATCGTCTACACGCCGGTGGAGGTGGTCGACTACATCGTCAGAAGCGCCGACGCGGCGCTGCGCGCGGAACTGGGGGCGTCCCTGAGCGACAAGGACGTCCACGTGCTCGACCCTTTCACCGGCACGGGCACCTTCATGGTCCGCCTGCTGCAAGGCGGGCTCATCGCGCCGGAGGACCTGGCGCGCAAGTACAAGAGCGAGTTGCACGCCAATGAGATCGTCCTGCTCGCCTATTACATCGCCGCGATCAACATCGAAGAAGCCTATCACGGCGCCGCGCGGGGGAACTACGCGCCTTTTCCCGGCATCGTCTTGACCGACACGTTCCAGATGGCCGAGGCCCACGGCTCCGCGCGGATGTTCCCCGAAAACAACGCCCGCGCCGAGCGACAAAGCGGTCAAAAGATCACGGTCATCCTGGGCAACCCGCCCTATTCCGCGGGTCAAACCAGCGAAAATGACGCCAACCAAAATCTGGACTACCCCTCGCTCGACGCGCGCATACGCGACACCTACGCCGCCAAGTCCTCCGCCGGTCTCAAGAAAAACCTCTACGATTCCTACGTCCGCTCCATCCGCTGGGCTTCCGACCGGATCGCCGACAGGGGCGTCATCGCCTTCGTGACGAACAACTCCTTCATCGACGGCAACGCGATGGACGGCCTGCGCGCGTGCCTGCAAGAGGAGTTTTCGTCGATCTATGTCTTCAATCTGCGCGGCCATGCGCGCACCTCCGGCGAGGACCGCCGCAAGGAGAAGGGCAACGTGTTCGGCGAAGGGACGAGAACGGGAGTGGCCGTCACGATTCTCGTCAAAAATCCGGCGTCGAAATCCCGGGGCGTCATCCGCTATCACGACATCGGCGACTATTTGACCCGCGATGAGAAGCTCAAGGCCGTCGCGGGCTTCGGCGACATCCGCCACACGCCCTGGACGGAGTTGAAGCCGAATTCCGACCACGACTGGATCAACCAGCGCGACCCCGCCTTCGCGGCGTTTCTGCCGCTGGGCGACAAGGCCGGCGAAGAGAAGCGCGCGCCGATTTTCGCGCGTTACTCTCAGGGAGTTCTGACGGCTCGTGACGCCTGGGCCTACAACTTCTCCAGGCGCGATCTCGCCGGGAATATGCGCGCGATGATCGAGTTCTACAATTCCCAGGTCGGCGCCTATCAGAAAGCGGCCAAGACCAAGATTGTCTCCGTCGAGAACTTTATCGACAACGATCCTAAGAAGATCAGTTGGACCTTCAACTTGAAAGGCGACCTTGCCAAAGGGCGCGCCCACAATTATGAGTCGCAGGACTCCGTACCGTCGATGTACCGACCATTCTGCAAGCAGTGGCTCTACTTTAATCGCAGATTTAACGAAAGAGTCTATCTGATGCCGAGCCTCTTCCCGGACCCGGAGCACGGCAATCTCGTCATTTCTCTTTCCGGCGTAGGGGCAACGAAGGGATTCGCGGCTCTCATCATGGATTCACCGGCAAATTACCATGCTCTTGATACCGCCCAGTGCTTCCCGCTGTACTATTACGAAGAGCCGGCAGAGCTGGGCGAGCTTTTCGAGGGCGCGAAGTCCGCGGGCCTTGTCCGCCGCGACGCGATCACCGACTCCGCGCTGGCCGACTTTCAATCCGCCTACGACAAGACCCTGACCAAGGAAGACGTCTTCTATTATGTCTACGGCATTCTCCACTCTCCCGAATACAAGCGCCGCTTCGAGTCCGACCTCAAGAAGTCGATGCCGCGCATACCGCTGGCCGGCGACTTCTGGGCGTTTTCCAAAGCCGGACGCGCCCTGGCCCGCCTGCACTTGAACTACGAGACCGTCGAGCCTTGGCCGCTCCGCGAGGAGTCCTCCGGCAAGCTCGGCCCGCGCGACCTGCGCGTGGAGAAAATGCGCTTCGCCAAGAACGGCAAGGACGAGGATCGCTCGACGCTGATCTACAACAGCCGCCTGACGCTGAGGGGAATTCCCGCGGAGGCCGACGAATACGTGGTCAACGGCAAGCCCGCCGTCGATTGGATCGTCGACCGCTACCAAGTCTCGACCGACCCCGACAGCGGCATCCTCAACGATCCCAACAAGTGGTCGGACGACCCGCGCTACATCGTCGATTTGTTCAAGCGCGTGGCCCGCGTCTCCGTCGAAAGCGCCCGCATCGTCCGCGGCCTTCCGCCGCTGCACGAGCGCGCCGACTCGGGGCTGGCGAGACTGCCGGCAACTTCAACACGCGGCTCATGAACGGGAACCCTCCGACCAGTGATGAGGCTGTTCCGGACGGGTCGAGTCACGTGCGCCTTGGATACTATGTCTTGAGCTACGTCGACATACTTGGCCAAGGACGCGAACTTGACAAGCTTGAACCGTTGCCGGACGGCGAAGATGGGCGCCAGAAAGCTTTGAAGATTTTAGTTGAGACGGCGGGCTTCATCACGCAATTGCGACGCATCATGAAGGACGTCTATACAAAGCAGGATGCCGAGTCCAGCGAAATCCGCATTGAAGGTTTTTCGGACACCCTGGTTTTTTACGCGAAGATAGACGTTGCGAATGGGGTCAATGCCGTCGCAAATATATTCGCGGCAACAGCCAGCTTGGTGCTTGCCGCAATGAATGCAGGGCACGTCCTGCGCGGCGCCATCGAAATTGGAATTGGAACAAATCTCATCCCCAATGAGATTTATGGGCCGGTCCTCCGCAGAGCGTACCTCCTGGAGTCTAAGTGCGCTCAATTCCCAAGAATCGTTATCGGCGAAACTGCGGAAAAGTTTCTACGAGACTGTGCGGCATCATCATCACCAGTAGCGCGGCTCTGTCTGGATATGATCGTAACAGACAGGGACAGCGTGAGAATCCTTGATTATCTTGGCGGTGCGGCGGTCAATCTTGGAAGACAGCCGCACAAGGATTTGGCTGCCGATGCAGAAAAATTTGTGAAGCGTGAATTCTCAAAATGGAAATCCTCCTGTGATGCCAAGACAGCATCGAAGTATTCCTACTTGGTCGAATATTTTGAATCACGCCGTAGATTTTGGGCTCAGAAGTCATGAAAGCCCCAATTCCAGGCCTCGGGACGCCGCCAGTTCGAGCTGCAGATGAATCGGATGACCGGTTTTGGAAACGAATCCAGGATGTCCTGCGTGGAAAAACTCCAGCCGTCTTTTCAGTGCATGGGCGGATCTAAAATCTTCCGATGATGTCTTTTCGCGGCGGCCGTCTGAAGGACTTCCCGATCCCGGCGGGCTCCGTCTGGCTCATGACGGAAATCGCCCGCAGCCAGGGACGCCAGGAGCTCTACACCAGGCAGGCTCCGCAGGCGCTTAAGGCCATGCTGGAGACGGCGCTCATCCAGAGCGCGGAATCCTCCAACCGCATCGAGGGAGTGACCGTCGATTCCGCGCGTCTTAG
>JAJZQS010000075.1 GCA_021806745.1 bacterium | reverse complement strand
TCTGTCCGATCACATCGAGGGCAGGATCGTGCGCGGCGAGCGCGGCCTGCGGGTGGGCGACCGCGTGCGCCTGAAGCTCGTCGAGGTCAGCGTCGAGCGCGGCTGGATCGACTTCGCCGCGGCCTAGCCGCCACAATGCCACCGCAGGCGAGGCCGGAACGATGAACGGCTTCGGCTCCGGCGGCGACGACGCGTTGATCGAGTTCTGAACTGAGTAGGGCCGGGTCATATTGTTGCCTGCAAAGGCAATGGAATGGCCCGTTCTCGATCGTCTAGACCGGAGAGCGCCGATGCGCGCGCACCGGAAGCGGCCTGCGCGCACTGCCGGCAGCCTGCGCCCGTTCCCGTCGTGCGGGACGGGCGCAGGTTCTGTTGCGCCGGGTGCGCGGCCGTTTTCGAGGCGATCCACGCGATGGGGATGGGCGAGTTCTACGCCCTGAGAGAAAAAGGCGGGACGTTTCGCCGCGCGTCGCGCCCCCCCGCCGCGAAGGCCGCCTTCGCCTACCTCGATGATCCCGAGTTCCTGCGCCTGTATTCCGAGGTCGTCGATGGCGAGCGGCGCATGACATTTTATCTGGAAGGCATTCATTGCCTGGCATGCCTTTGGCTGCTGCAGAAAGTCCCGGGGTTCGCGCCGGGCGTCAGGCGGGTGGAGGTCGACGCGGGGCGCTCGACGGCGCGCGTCGCGCTGGATTTGGACGCGAAGGCCGCGGACGCGGCGGGAGCCTTCGAGCTCTTGGGCTATCGGCCGCACGCGGTGCGCGAGCGTGAAGACGAAGACCTGCGGCGCCGCGAGGACCGACTGTTGTTGATGCGCGTGGCGGTGGCTGGGGCCTGCGCGATGAACATCATGCTGCTGGCGATTTCCGAATACGCCGGAGCGACGGGTTCGCTGCTGAGCGTCTTTCGCTGGACGAGCTTCGCGCTGTTTTTGCCGGTACTGGGATTTAGCGCGGCGCCGCTGTTTGGCGGCGCGTGGGCGTCGCTGCGCGCGCATTCCGTCTCCATCGACGTGCCGGTGTGCCTGGGCTTGAGCTTCGGATTTCTGTCGAGCACCGTCAACCTGCTGCGCGGATCCGGCGGAGTCTATTTCGACTCGCTGTCGACTCTGGTGTTTCTATTGCTGGCGGGGCGCCTGGTGCTGGCGCGCGCGCAGCGCGGCGCCGTCGAAAGCTCGCGCCTGCTGCACTTCCTGACGCCGTCGATGGCGCGCGTCCTGCGCGCGGGAAACTGGAAGGAAGTGGCGCTGGATTCGGTCAAGCCCGGCGAGCGCGTGGAAATCCGTGCCGGAGAGGTGGTTCCGGTCGACGGCATCGTCGACGAGGGTCGTTCGCACGTCGACGCCGCGGCGTTGACCGGGGAATCCCTTCCGCGTCTGGCGGCCGAGGGCGCCGCGCTGTTCGCGGGCACGACGAATCTGGACGCGCCGCTGCGCGCGCGCGTGACGGCCTGCGGATATCGCACGCGTCTGGGGCGCATCCTGGAGGATGTCGAGCGCGCGTCGGCCAAACCATCGCGAGCGGCGCGCGCCGCCGACCGCGCCGGCAAATACTTCGTCGGCGCGGTGCTGGCGCTGTCGGCCGCCGCGTTCGCGATCGGGCTGCGCCGTGGGCCAGCGCAGGCCTTCCAGCGCGCGCTGGCCACGGCGATCGTGACCTGTCCGTGCGGGCTGGCTCTGGCCACGCCCTTGGCGCAGTCGATCGCCGTCGGCCGCGCGGCGGCGGCGGGAATTCTGATCAAGGGCGCCGACGCCCTGGAGCGCCTGGGCGAAATCGACGAGGTCTTTCTCGACAAGACCGGCACGCTGACGGAAGGGGCGCTCGGCGTCGTCTCCTGGGAGGCCTCGGACGCGGACGCCGCGCGCGCGGCGGCGGCCCTTGAGTCGCGCTCCGCGCATCCGATCGCGCGGGCGATCTTCGCGCGCTTGAGCGAATCGGCCGGTCCGCTTCCGGAAGTCGAGGATTTCCGGGAGGTCGCGGGCGAGGGCGTCTCGGGACGCATCGGCGGGGTTTCCTACGGCGTCGGAGCCGACGACGGCGGGCGAGGCGGCGAGAGCGCTTCGCCCGGCACGATCGCCACGGCGGTGGCCGTCACGCGCGCCGGGCGCGTCGTCGCGCGCGCCCGTTTGGCGGATCGCCTTCGGGCCGACGCGGCGCAGACGGTGGCCGCGCTGCGAGCGATGGGGCTGCGCGTACGCGTTCTCAGCGGCGATTCGCCCGCGGCGGCGGCCGAAGCCGCGCGGGTCTTGGGACTGTCGCCGCAAGACGCGATCGGCGCGGCGATGCCCGAAGACAAGAAGCGCATCGTCTCCGCCTCGCCTCGCGCGATGATGGTCGGCGACGGGGCCAACGACGCGGTCGCGCTGGCCGGCGCTTTCGTCGGCGTCGCGGCCCACGGGGGCATGGAGGTCAGCCTGCGCGCCGCCGACGCCTATTTGTCCCGTCCCGGAACGGCGCCGATCGCGGCGCTCATCCAGCTCGGCCGCGGAACCCGCGCGACGATCGTGCGCAATCTGATTTTTTCGGCCGCCTACAATCTGATCGGCGCCGCGCTGGCCTTGAGCGGCCGGGTCGGCCCGCTGTTTGCGGCCGTGCTGATGCCGCTGAGCGCGATCACCGTGTTCGTGTCGTCGATGCTCGGCGCGGCGCACGCGCGCGCCGCCCTGGAGGCCCTGCCATGATCGTCATCTACCTGCTGATGCCCATCGCCGTGCTGATGGCCGCGGGCTTTATCGTTGCGTTCGTGAGATCGGTCAAAGGAGGCCAATACGACGATCTGGCGAGCCCGCCGTTGAAGATGCTTCTCCCGGATGAGCCGGTTTCCCGCGCCGGGAAAAAGGACGAAAAATGACTTTCGTCAATACGAAAATCACGCGCGCCGCGGACGAGAATCATTCCCCCCGCCCGCGCCCGCGCGATACGATGACGGCCGCCCCCGAAAAGGCGGCCAAGCCCGAGCAAGGAGCCTGAAGGACATGAACACGGCAGCGAAGATGGAGCGCTTCTCCTACGATGACGACGTCGTCAAGAAATTCACGATCGCCACGGTTTTCTGGGGCTTCGTGTCCATGCTCGTGGGACTGATCATCGCCAGCCAGCTCGCGAACTGGAGGATGAATTTCGGCCTGCCTTGGCTGACCTTCGGGCGCCTGCGCCCGCTGCACACCAACGCCGCGATCTTCGCTTTCGCCGGCAACGCGATCTTCGCCGGGGCGTATTACTCGACCCAGCGCCTGCTCAAGACGCGGATGTACTCCGATGTCTTGAGCCGCGCGCATTTCTGGGGCTGGCAGTTGATCATCGTTCTGGCGGCGATCACGCTGCCGCTGGGCATCACGGTCAGCAAGGAGTATGCGGAGCTCGAGTTTCCGATCGCGCAGTTGATCACCGTGGTCTGGGTGATCTTCGCGGTCAATTTCTTCGGCACGCTGCTGCGCCGCCGCGAGAAGCACATCTACGTGGCGATCTGGTTCTACATCGCGACGATCGTCACCGTGGCCGTCTTGCACATCGTCAATACCCTCAACGTTCCGGTCACCTTCTGGAAGAGCTACCCGATCTTCTCGGGATTGCAGGACGCCATGGTCCAGTGGTGGTATGGACACAACGCGGTCGCGTTCTTCCTCACGACCCCGTTTTTGGGGTTGATGTACTACTTCCTGCCCAAGGCGGCCGAGCGGCCGGTCTACAGCTACAAGCTGTCGATCGTGCACTTCTGGGCGCTGATCTTCATCTACATTTGGGCGGGTCCCCACCACCTCCTCAACACCGCCGTGCCGAATTGGGCCCAGACCTTGGGGATGATATTTTCGATCATGCTGCTGGCGCCGAGTTGGGGCGGCATGATCAACGGCCTGCTGACGCTTCGCGGCGCGTGGGATCGCGTGCGCGTCGATCCGATCCTCAAGTTCTTCGTGGCCGGCGTCACCTTCTACGGGATGTCCACGTTCGAGGGGCCGCTGCTGTCGATCAAGTCCGTCAACGCGCTGGCGCACTACACCGACTGGATCATCGCTCACGTGCACGGCGGCACGCTCGGCTGGAACGGCTTCATCACTTTCGGGATGATTTACTGGATGGTTCCGCGGCTCTGGAAGACGCGGCTCCACAGCGTGAAGCTGGCCACCATTCATTTTTGGCTGGGACTGTTCGGCATCCTCATCTACATCACCTCGATGTGGGCGGCGGGGATCACTCAGGGGCTGATGTGGCGCGCGATCGACGCGTCGGGACGACTGGTCTATCCCGACTTCATCGAGACCGTCCAGCGCATCGTTCCGCTCTACTATGTCCGTGCCGTCGGCGGAGCGATGTATCTGGCCGGCGTCGTACTGATGATCTACAACCTCTGGGTCACGATCGCCTCGGCGCCCGCCGATCAAAGCGAGGACGTGTTCGAGGCTCCGGCGCTGAACGCCGTCGACGACCCTAGCGCCGACGCGCAGGCGCCCCATCGGGTGCTGGAGGGGATGCCGGTGCTCTTCACGGCGCTGTCGCTGATCGCGATCCTCGTGGGCACGCTCATCGAGTTGGTGCCTACGTTCCTGTCGACGGAATATGTTTCTCTCAATCCGCCGGCGGCCGACGGAACGCGGATGATCAACCCGTACACGCCGCTGGAACTGGCCGGGCGCGACATTTATGTGCGCGAGGGTTGTTACTTGTGCCACTCCCAGCAGATCCGGACGCTGAAAGAAGAGTATCTGCGCTACGGCGAGCCCTCGCGCGTCGAGGAATCGATGTATGATCATCCGTTCCAATGGGGTTCCAAGCGCATCGGACCGGACTTGGCCCGCGTCGGCGGGAAATACCCCGACCTCTGGCATCTGCGCCACCTCAACAACGCTCGCGACGTGGTCGCCGAGTCGATCATGCCGCGTTACGAGTGGCTTCTCACCGACAAGACGGACTTCGACATCCTGCCGCGCAAGCTCGCGGTGATGAGGCGCATCGGCGTGCCCTACACCGACGCCGACATCGCGGGCGCCGCCGATTCGGCGCGCGCGCAAGCAGAGAAGATCGCGCGGGGGCTCGCGGAGCAGGGGGGCGGCAAGGACTTGGCGGACAAGGAGGTCGTCGCCGTGATCGCCTATCTCCAGCGCCTCGGCGTCGATTTGAAGAAGTATGAGGCCAAGCAGGCGGCGGCCTCGCCGCTGTCCAACGGCGATTTGGCCTCGGCGGGAGGCGCGCAATGACGCGGTCGCTCATGACCCACTGGCACTACGGCGCGATGAGCGCGCTGGCGATGCTTCTGTTCATCGCAGTCTTCGCGGGCGTGTGCTGGCGGACTTTCGGACCCGGAGGCGGCCGCCGCTACGCGGGACGCGACGCGATGCCGCTGGACGATCTCAAGCCGCTCCATCCGGCGACGGATCGCAAGGAAGGATAACGAACATGGACGATAAAAATCAAAAGCACGACGTCCCGATCTCGGGCCACGCGTACGACGGCATCGAGGAGTTCGACAACCGCCTGCCGCGCTGGTGGGTCTACATGTTCTATTTGTCGATCGCCTTCGCGTTTCTCTACTTCTGCTACTACTCGCTGGGCCCGGGACCCTCCCCCCGCCAGGTCTTCGTCGAGGATCGCGCCGCCATCGACGACGCGCGCGCGGCGGCGGCGGCGGCGGCGGGCGGCGACGAGGCGACGCTGAAAGCCGCGGTCAAGGATTCACACGAGGTCGCCGAGGGCGCGAAAATATTCGCGCAGCGCTGCACGACCTGTCACGGCGATCACGCGCAGGGAAACATCGGCCCCAACCTCACCGACGACTATTGGATTCACGGCGGCCGATTGACCGACATCGACCGCACGATCACTCAGGGCGTGCCCGACAAGGGAATGCCGACCTGGGGCCAGACGATGAAGCCCGAGGAGATCGTTGAGGTTGTCGCCTATGTCCGTTCGCTGCGCGGGACTCATCCCGCCGGCGCGAAGGCGCCGCAGGGCGAGCTCTACAAGGGAGACGACTGATTCAAAGGCGCCATGTCGAAATTCGATCTGCCCATCGACCGTCTGACCACCACCGACGAGACGGGTGCGCGCGTCTACGTCTATCCGGCCGACGCCTCCGGAGCATGGCGGCGCCGTCGCGACTGGTTCTACGCGGTGGCGCTGGGCGCGTACTTCGGCTTGCCGTGGGTGCGCGTCGGCGGCCGGCCGCCGTTTCTCTTCGACATCCCGCACCGGCGCTTTGAAATTCTAGGCACGACTTTCTGGGCGCACGACGGTCCGCTGTTCATCTTCGTGGCGGCGGGATTTGCGATCGCGCTGTTCGCGGTGACCTCGGTGTTGGGGCGCGTCTGGTGCGGCTGGTCGTGTCCGCAGACCTTGTTCGTCGATGGGCTGTTTCGACGCCTGGAGCGGTTGGCCGAAGGCGACGCCGCGACGCGCCGACGCCGCGACCAGGGCCCGTGGACTGTGGAAAAAATTCTTCGACGCGCGGCCAAGTGGGCGCTGTTTTCGGCCGCGGCGCTGGCCGTCGCTCTGACTTTTCTGGCGTATTTCATCGGCACCGACGACTTGGCCGGCGTGGTGCGCTCGTGGCCGGGAGACAACACCGGCAGTTTCGCGGCGTTTCTGATCTCGATGGGCGTCGTGCTTTTCGATTTCGGTTGGTTTCGCGAGCAATTCTGCACGATCGCCTGCCCCTACGGACGCTTTCAGAGCGTACTGATGGACGACCGCTCGATGATCGTCGGCTACGACGCGGCCCGAGGCGAGCCGCGCGCGGGCGCGCAGGCGGGACGCGAGGGCGACTGCGTCAACTGCTATCGATGCGTACAGGTCTGCCCGACCGGCATCGACATCCGCCGCGGAGTGCAGATGGAGTGCATCGCGTGCACCTCCTGCATCGACGCCTGCGATGAGGTGATGACGCGGCTCCAGCGCCCGAAAGGCCTCATCCGCTACACCTCGCTGGCGGAGCTCGCGGGGCGGCCCTGGTCGCATTGGAACTGGCGCACCGCCGCCTACGCGCTGGCGCTGGGCATCTACATGTCGGCTTTGGGGTGGCGGCTGCACGCGCGGCGGGATTTATTCTTCGAGGTCGTGCGCGCGGTCGGAGCGCCGTATCTTCAGGGCGTCGCGGCCGACGGCCGGGGCGTGGTCGTCAATCATTACGATCTGGATTTATCCGATCAGTCGAACGAGGACCTGCGCGTCGATATCGGCGGCGCGCCCGGAGGCGATTCGAGGATCACCTACTCGGCGCCGGCCTCGCCGTTGATCCTCAAGCCCGGAACGACGGTGCGCACGGACTTGTTCGCGACTTTTCCCAGGGACGCGTTGCGCGGCGGCAGGCTCGCGGGAGCCGTCAGGCTCGACTCTCGGCGTCTGGGCTCGGGCCGCGGCGACTCCCAGCAGGAGGTCCTGGAACTTGTCGGTCCCTTTTGACGCCGGAACGGGAGTTCCGCTGGCGGTGCTGGGCGCCAGCCTCCTGGGAAGCGCGCATTGCGCGGTGATGTGCGGACCTCTGTCAACCGTGGCCGCCGAGGGCGTCCCGGCGTCGACGGCATATCATCTCGCGCGTCTGGCGGGTTACGCGTCGCTGGGCGCGGCGGCGGGCTGGCTCGGGCGGACGGCGTTCGACCCGCGCTGGGGCGTTGCGGCGGCGTGGCTGGCGAGCGCGGCGCTGGCCGCGGCGCTGATCGCGCTGGGCCTGCGCGCCTGGCGCGGCGAGCCGGCGTCGTTCGGCGCGCCGTTGCTTTTTTCATCACTCGCCCGGAGGGCGGCGTCCGCGGCGGGCCGCGGTTCGATCGCGTTCGCCGCTTCGTGCGGAGTCTTGACGGCGCTGCTTCCGTGCGGCTGGCTGCACAGCTTCGTGTTGGGCGCGGCCGCGACGCGCTCGCCCGGCGCGGGCGCGCTCGTCATGGTCTTGTTTTGGCTGGGAACCGTGCCCGCGCTGACGGCGGGGGCGGCCGCGCTCAAGCGCGGGCTGGGACTTGCCGGCGCGCGCGCGCCGAGGCTGGCCGGCGCGCTGTTGGTCGGCGCGGGGTTGGCGGTGGTCGCCCAGCGCGGTTGGAGAGCCTGGTCAAAAAGCGTCGGGGCGTGTCCGATCTGCGCGGAGCGAGGGACGGTTCGGTGAGCGGGGCGTCCCCAGCGCCGCGCAAGCCCTGCCGGCGCGCCGAGTGCCCGCCCACCTGCGCCCTTGAGCGTTGGTGCGCGGCCCACGGCGCCGAGCCGGGTTCGGCGCAGGCGCTGTTTCCGGTCTGGCGCTCGAACGTTTACGCGAGCGGGAACGTTCTGTTTCATCCCGGCATGACGCCGGTGGCGCTGTTCTTTCTTTGCGCCGGGAGCGTCCGCGTGACGCGTGCCGACGGCAACGGGCGCCGCAAGATCGTGCGCATGGTCCGCGCGCCGGGGTTCGTCGGCGCGCGCGCGCTTGTGGCCGGGCAGCCCTACGCGGCCGCCGCGGAGGTCGCGGAGCCGACGGCGGTCTGCATGATCGACGCCGCGCGCTTCCGTGAATTATGGTGCGGCGAGCCCCTGGTCGCGCGACTTCTGGCGCGGGAGTTCGCGGGAAAACTCGGCGCGGCGCAGGAGCATTTGGCGGACATGGCGCTGCGTACGATCCCGCAACGGGTGGCCAAGCTCCTGTCACAGCGTGCCGGGCAAAACGGTGAGGTCGAACTGCGCGAGTCGCGCGAGGAATTGGCCGACATGATGGGGACATCCTCGCCGGTGATCTGCCGCGCGTTGGCGGACTTGCGCCGGCGCCGCCTGATCACCGTGGACGGGCGCGCGGTGAGAGTTCTCGACGCCGCCAGACTGCGCGCCGCCGCCCGTCTGCCGCGGGAGGGCGGGCTCTCGCGACTCGTCTACTGACGCCGCGCGGCGGGCTCGTCGCGCGCCGGCAACCCCGCGGCCGCGCGCAGAGCCTCTGGGTCGAGTACCCACGCGCGACGGGCGCGCACCTCCAGAATCCCGCGTCGCCTCAGTTGCGCCAGGCCGCGGCTGACGACCTCGGGCGCGGTGCCGAGCGCCTCGGCGAGCTCGCCTCTGGAGCCGATGGGCAGCGGCCGCGTCGCCGACGCGCGCGCAAGCCTCTCGGAGAGTTTCCCGGCAAGGCGTTCCAGCACGGTGCGCTGGCTGAACTCGGCGATCGCGCTTTCGATTTCTCCCAGCGTCACGGCCAGTTGGCGCGCCATCGCACGGGCGAATGCGGGGCGCTCTTTCCAGAGACCGAGAAAGGCGTCCGCATCGATTGAGCAGGCGATGGCGTCGTCTTGCAATTGCGCGCACGCGTCGTGGGTTTCGCCTGCGATCAGCGCTCGCTCGCCGAGAAAACCCGGCGCCGCGAGTTCGCGTACGGTCGAGCGCAGTCCCCCGGGTTCGCCGCGCGTCAGCCGAGCTCGTCCCGAGCAGAGAAAAAACACGGCGAGGGGTTCGTTGCCCTGGTAGAACATAACATTTCCTCGCTGATACTCGTTGCTCTTCCAACGCCGCTGAAGTTCATGAGGCAATTCCGGTCCCAGGCCGCGTTCGGCGCACCAGGACGCCAGGGAGCAGGCTTTGGGACAGCCGGTTCGGCGGCAGATCGCGCGGTTTCGCGCGTGGTCGCGGTCACGATCGCGGTTGTCGGGCATGCTGACTCGTGTTGCAACACATCGTCTTTTTCAAAGTATATAAAAGGTTCTTAATAATAAAATATAACTAAATAAGATATTTAAAATTAGTATTTTATAATATTGTTTAGTATCAGCAAGTATCATTTAGTTTGTGAAAAGATTGCGAAAATAACTTCTCAGGCGCTACGCTGACATGTCGGGACGCCCGAGCACTATTAGTATATGCTCATGCCCATGAACATGAGTGTTTTTCGGGTCGTTGCCGCCGTTTCATTGATCTGCGCCGCGACCTCCTCGGCCCGCGCCGTTTCCGGCCTGCGCACTCCGTTTGGCGAGGTGGTGGTCAAAGGTCTGAAGATCGGCCAAACCTACTCGCTCTACAAACTCGTCAACCTCCCCTTGCGTCTGGTCAACACGGGCGACAGCGAGATCGACGTGCGCATCGACACGATCCGCGTCTCGTCCGGGGAAGCTCGCCAGGGCTACGACGTGATTCCCTCGACATCCTGGGTGCGCGTGGAGCGCAGCACGATGTCCATTCTCCCCAACCGCGAGGGAGTCAGCGACGTGATCATCGCGATTCCCGACGACCCGTCGTTGTTGGGGCGGAGTTTCCAGGCGGACATCTGGAGCCGCTCGGTGGGCGGGCGCGGGCCGTTCGCGGTCGGTTTGGAGAGCCGCCTGCTGCTGAACATCGACAGCACCCCTCCCAGCGAGGCGGAGCTGAAGAAAAAGTTCGTCGACGAGAATGTCGCGGACCTGAACTTCACCGTCCTGCCCTCCAACGCGGCCATCGGCCCGGTCGTGCTCGGCCGGAAGGCGGACTTGCGCCATGATTTCAAGGTCGTCATCAAGCTGATCAATCCCAACGATCGGCCGCTGAATTTCCGCGTCCGCTCGATCCCCCTCTGGGAGAGTCTGATCACCGCGCCGGACGGCTATGAGGGCGCTTACAACCCCCAGTGGCTGACGCCCGAGTCCGGCGTGGTCAAAGTCGACGCAGACAGCATCGCCGACACGAGCCTGTCTCTGGACATCCCGGATGAGCCGCGCACGAGAAACAAACGATTCATCTTCGTGGTCAGTTTCGATGTTTTGGAGCAGAAAATCCCGACGCACGTGTATTACCGGCTGATGGTGACGACGGCGTCGGGATCGAAAACGACGGGGGCCGGGCCGTCGAGCCGTCCGTAAAAAAACGACGCAAGGAGAAGACGAGTGAAAACGAGACAGAAGGCGTGGAGGATGGCAGGCGCGGCGGCCCTGCTGATGGGGCTGGCGGGCCTGGCGCAAGCGGCGCCGACGAACCCGGCGGTGCTGAGCATCGACGTGACGGTGACGGCGAGTCTGTCGGTGTCGATCAACGGCGCGGGCAGCAGCACGCAGACGGCGACGTTCACGGGAACGCCCAACGAGGAGATCGTGGCGCCGTCGTCGGTGGCGGTGCAGAACAACTCGGGGGTGTTGTCGGAGGTGTGGAAGCTGAGCTCGAGCAACGCCTACGACTCGACGAGCCCGGGCACGGACCCGTGGACGCTGGCGGCGTCGACGGCGTCGGTGGGCGCGGACTCGTTCGCGATCCAGGCGGTGTTCGGTTCTTCGAACACGGCGGCGGGAGCCTGCCCGAAAGTGGCGACGGACGCGAACTGGGACAGCGCGACCATCGCGCCGGCGCTGACGACGACGCCGACGCAGTACACGACGACGGTGTACGCGGATCCGTATCTGAACACCAACGGGTCCTACACGCCGGACACGGGCACGGGACTGATGTATGGCGGTTCGACTCGGGCGCTGTGCTGGAGGATGATCGGTCCGGCGTCGGTGTCGACGACGGACGGGCAAATCGTCACGATCCTGGTCACGGCGGCGCCGTAACGGCGATGTCGATGACGGGGTGTGCCGATGCATGAGCGAGTCGTCCGCCGAGCGGCGAAGCGGCCGCGGGCGGCCTCGCGTCTTCTCCCGGAAGCCGCCGGCGCACTTGCGCCGGCGGTCGGCCATTGCGGCGCTCTCTTCGCTGGTGATCGGGAGAGCGGCTTTTGGTCGAGGCCTCAACCGGAATCTGCGCCGACCGCGCGGCTCTTCGGGTTGGGGCCCTCCGGGAGACAAAAGCTCTTCATTTTTTTCATGAACCGCGGATGCCTTCTCGGCGCAACCGAGGTGTGCGCGGCGCCGTGTCGTAGTCGTCCGTAAAAAAACGACGCAAGGAGAAGACGAGTGAAAACGAGACAGAAGGCGTGGAGGATGGCAGGCGCGGCGGCCCTGCTGATGGGGCTGGCGGGCCTGGCGCAAGCGGCGCCGACGAACCCGGCGGTGCTGAGCATCGACGTGACGGTGACGGCGAGTCTGTCGGTGTCGATCAACGGCGCGGGCAGCAGCACGCAGACGGCGACGTTCACGGGAACGCCCAACGAGGAGATCGTGGCGCCGTCGTCGGTGGCGGTGCAGAACAACTCGGGGGTGTTGTCGGAGGTGTGGAAGCTGAGCTCGAGCAACGCCTACGACTCGACGAGCCCGGGCACGGACCCGTGGACGCTGGCGGCGTCGACGGCGTCGGTGGGCGCGGACTCGTTCGCGATCCAGGCGGTGTTCGGTTCTTCGAACACGGCGGCGGGAGCCTGCCCGAAAGTGGCGACGGACGCGAACTGGGACAGCGCGACCATCGCGCCGGCGCTGACGACGACGCCGACGCAGTACACGACGACGGTGTACGCGGATCCGTATCTGAACACCAACGGGTCCTACACGCCGGACACGGGCACGGGACTGATGTATGGCGGTTCGACTCGGGCGCTGTGCTGGAGGATGATCGGTCCGGCGTCGGTGTCGACGACGGACGGGCAAATCGTCACGATCCTGGTCACGGCGGCGCCGTAACGGCGATGTCGATGACGGGGTGTGCCGATGCATGAGCGAGCGGCGGTTGCGGCGCTGGCGTTTTCGTTGACCGGCGTCGTGGCCGTTTTCGCCCAAAGCCTGCGCGTGACTCCCGCCGAAGCGTATGTGGGTAGCTTTTCCCCGGCGGCGGGACAAGGCGTGGGAACTCGTCTGCTCCTGGAAAACCCCGGCGCGAAGGCGCTGGCGGTCGGCTTGTCGGTCGCCCTTCCCCCTCCTGGGGATTTGCGGGACGGCTACGAGCCGTGGCCTCGTCCGGACCTGGTGCGCGTGCTGCCTAAACGCGTGCGCCTGGCGCCGGGCGAGGCCTTCCGGGCAGGCGTGGAGACGGAACTGCCCGCGGGACTGACTTCCACGGGAGGGCAGTACCAGTTCGACGTGCGGGAGACTGCCACCGATTTCTCCGGCGCGTCGCTACAAACGAGAACTTCCGTGCTCCTTTCGCTGGGGCCGAGGCTTGCCGAGGCCGGGGATATCCCGGCGTCCGGTCGTGCGCGGCGACCGGAGTTCTCGCTGGCGCCGACTTCCGCGGCGCTGGAGAAAATCCCGCTGGGGCGCTCGTCCGGGAGAGCCATGGCGGTGGTGAAAATCGTCAACGCGGGAGAAAAAAGCCTGACGGTAACGCTGCGTCCGGCGCAGAGCTGGGACAAGGAGGAGGTTCATCTGGGCGGCCGCGTTCCGGCTCCGAATCCGCGCTGGCTGGCCGTCAAGCCCGGGTCGCTGGCCGTGCCCGCCGGGAAGATCGCGACGGCGGTCGTTTCCGTGAGCGTGCCCGACGAGGCGCGCTACGCGGAGAAATCGTGGGCATTCGTGGTCGCGGTGGACGCCGCGGACGGAGGAAAAACGACGCGGCGCTATTTCCTGCTGGACGTCACGACGGCGGGCAAGGAGGCCGTGCGCTAGCGCGCCGATGAAAGGATGACGAAGTTCGCGACCGTCGCGCGGACGCTGAGGAGGGTCGCCCTTTGGGCGATCCTGCCGGCGTTGTGCGCCTCGGCGCACGCGGCCACGCAGTCATCCCTGGACATTGACGTGACTTTCAGCGGCATCGCCAACATCGTCAACCTCGCGGCGTCCTCGGGGACGGCGCCGGGTACCATCAACCTGACATGGACCGAGCCGCATCGCGACGCGGGCACGGCTCCCTACTCCTACCAGGTTCGCGTCTCCACGACGGGCCAAATCAACACCCAGACCGACTACAACTCGGCGCCGTTGCTTTCGGCGTTCTCCTCCAGCCTGCCTCCCGCGCCGGGTTCCGGAGGCGCCGCCGCGGGATTCGTGGTGGACGGCCTTACGCCGGGCGTGACCTATTATTTCGCCATTGAAGAGCACGACTCGGCGTCATTGTCGGACTACTGGATTCGCAGCGTCGCGCTGAACCTCAACCCCGTCAACTTCGCGGCGGCGCCGGGCGGCGCGCCCTCGTCGCCGGTTCCGGGAACGCTGCTGTCGGCGTCGTCGACGACGATCGCCGGCGACTGGTCGCTGTCGACGGGCGCCACCGACTACGTGCTGGCGGCCTCCGTGAACGCGTCTCTGCCGCCGTCTC
>JAJZQS010000183.1 GCA_021806745.1 bacterium | reverse complement strand
GTGACTCGCCGCGCGTGCAGGTAGGCGCGGATGACGGCCGACTCCTCGCCCGGGTGCGTGCTGCCGGCCACGAACAGCGGGTCGCGCGTCCAGCCGAGTTCGGCCAAGCGCGCGCGCGCCGGCTCCGCGTCGGCGGGCCTGGGCGCGCGGTCGTACTTGGTGTTGCCGCACACGCGCACGCGCTCCTCCGGAGCGCCGATCTCCACGAAGCGGTCCGCGTCGACCTCGCTTTGCGCGCCGAGGCCCTCGAGCGAAGCCAGCGCCGGCGCGAGCAGCAACGCGATCCAGCGGTAGCGCCTCAGGCTGCGCCGCGTCATGCGCCCGTTGATCAAAACCGGCCGCAGGCCCGCGCGCGCGGCCAGCAGGATCGTCGTCGGCCACAGCTCCGTCTCGGTGAGAATCAGCCTCCGCGCGCCGGACGCGGCCAGGAAGCGCGCCACGCAAGGCCAGGCGTCCAGCGGCGCGAGCTGCGCCCACGCCACGCCGGGCAGCGCGCGCGCGGCCTCGCGCCCGGCGGCGGTCGTGGTCGTGACGAGCAAAGCCGGCGCGCCGGCGCGCTCCGACAGCGCCGCGATGAGCGGCTCCAGCCCCTTGACCTCGCCGGCCGAGGCCGCGTGAAGCCACCAGACTTCTCGGCCGGCCAGGCGAGCGCGCGCCGGCGGCGCAATCGAGCCCAGACGCTCGGGCAAGTCCGCGGCAAGACCGGCGAGCGCCCCCCGGCGGCGAGAGAAGACGAACGCGAGCGCGACCCCCGCAGCCGCCAACGGCGCCAACAGCGCCTCCAACGCCATCAAAAACCGGATCACTCGGCCACCAGCCGGTCCGCGGCCTCGGTCACGCGGTCGAGTTCGACCTCAAGTTCGCGCGCCTTCGCTTCCAAGTCGTCGCTCGGCCCGACTTCCAGAGGCTCGCCGTAGACGACGGCCGCGCGGCCAAAAGGCAGAGGCACATGGAACCGGTCCCAGGCGCGCGCCAGCTCCAGCCGCCGCGACAGCGCGTTGCCGATGGGCACCACCGGACAGCCCGACAACTGCGCGACGCGCAGCACTCCGGGCTTGACGCGCCGCGCCGGGCCCTTGGGCCCGTCGGGCGTGATTCCGACGTCGCGGCCCGCGCGCAGGATGTCGACCATCTCCTTGGCCGCGCCCGCGCCGCCGCGCGTCGACGAGCCGCGCACCGCCTCGATGCGCGACAGGCGCATGGTTTCGGCGATCATCTCGCCGTCGCGCGAGCGCGAGACCAGGATCGCCGCGTCCACGCCGCGGTGCGTCCAGGTGAAATAGACCTGACGCTGGTGCCAGAACGCGTAGATGAAGCGCCGTCCCCGCGAATGCAGGCGTTCGCGCACCTCTTCGCCGACCACGCGCGTACGATTGGTCCGGCCGACGAAGGTCACGTAGGCGTAGGCCAGATACGGCACGGCCCGGCGCCACACGCTACTTGCGGCCTTTGGCCTTGGATTTGGCCAGCCAGGAGAGGCTGACGGCCAGCGAGGCCGCGGGCGCGAGGCGGCCGTCGACGACCGCGACGCCGAGCTTGGAGGCGTCGAGCTTGCGCGCCGCCGCCGAGAGCGCGTCGCAAGACACGACCGGAGAAATCGGGGACAACTCGCAGTTGTCCTTGGCGGCTTCGTCGGCGAGCAAGCCCGAGGCGAAGCGCACGCACTCGTCGAGCGCCGTCTCCTCCAAGATGGGCCACAGCGCCTCGGGCAGGGCGGCTTCGGTCGCGCGCGCCGAGCTCAAGCCCTCGCCGAGCGTCGCCAGGATCAGGCTGTAGGCCAGTCCCGGCATGGGCGACAGCAGAGGCTGGTCGGGATCGGGCACGCCGAAGGTGTCGAAGATCACGCCCGGCACGAGGACGCGGGCCAAGCGCTCCAGGGTCTTGAGCAGGACCGGCTCGGGCAAGCCCGCCGCGTCCAAATCCAGGCCCGCCTTCTTGGCTCGGCGGCGCACCTCGTGGGGCCGCAAGACGAGCTTGAAGCCCTTGATCTTTCTCACCGGCGGCGGCGGCCTCCCGCGCGCGGACCGGACGCGGGCGCCGAGTCGAGCTTTCCGGCGGCGGTGCCGCCGTCGTCCTCGCGCCGGCTGACCTTCTTGCCGCCGAAGCGCACCTGGTGCTCGAAGACCAGCGGCGCGGCCACGCCGATGGACGAATAGGTCCCGAAGATGTTGCCCACGACCATCGCGAAGGCGAAGTCGCGCAGGACCGGGCCGCCCGCGACGTAGAGCACCACGCAGACGATCTGCACGATCAGCACCGTGATGACGGTGCGCGAGAGCGTCTCGTTCATCGACGCGTTGATGAGCTGGTCG
Organism: bacterium; assembly: GCA_021806745.1. GTDB lineage: Bacteria > Elusimicrobiota > Elusimicrobia > UBA1565 > UBA9628 > GWA2-66-18. Next base: position 254 of record JAJZQS010000183.1, on the reverse strand, counting down.
AGAGGCAGGCCGCGCTCGGTGCGCAGCTTCTCGCGCATGCGGTCGAAGATCACGATCGTGTCGCTGATCGAGTAGCCGGCGACCGTCAGGAGCGCCGTCACGATCAGCAAGTCCACCTGCAAGCCCAGCAGGGAGAACAGCCCCGCCACGCCGATCACGTCGTGAAACAGCGCGATCACGCCGGCCACGCCCCAGATCGGGTTGTCGAAGCGCCAGGCGACGTAGAAGACGATGCCCAGCAGGCTCAGGAAAAT
>JAJZQS010000074.1 GCA_021806745.1 bacterium | reverse complement strand
GGCGGCGCCTTCCGTCGCCGCCGCCGCGGCCGCCGCCGCGCCCGCGCCCGCGCCCGTGGCGTCGGCTGCCGCGGCCACCGCCGCCGCCGAGCCCGCGCCCGAGGCATCGGCTACCGCCGCCGCCGCACCCGCCGAAGCCGCCGCACCCGCTCCGGCGCCCATCGACTCCACGCCTGCCTACCGCGCGCACGCGCTGCTGCTCAAGGTCGCCGCGGCGCTGACGGGAACCGTCTTCAGTCTGCGCCCGGCCGGCCCCGCGCTTGGCGACCGCTTGATCGCGGCCGCCGCCGACCGGCGCGCGGTGCTGTCGGATTTCGACGAGACCCTGGCGATGTCCAACGCCTCCTTCGACCACCGCCTGCCGCCGGACATGGTCGAAGCCGTGGAGGCGGTGCGCGCGGCGGGCAAGACCGTCGACGTGATCAGCGACCGCCCCGAAAGCGTGCTCGACGCGTTGTCGACGCTCCCCGTCTCGGTTCGGGCGGGGATGTATGCGGCGGTGGATTCGGGCGGGCGGATCTACCGCTACGGCGAAGACGGCGCGCCCAAGCTCGTTTACGAGGCCCCGGCGATGTCCGAGGCGGTCAAGGCGACCATCGGCGCGGCGTCGCGCGCGGCGATCGCGGGTTTTGCCGGCGTCGGCGCGCGGCTGTTCTCCTCGCCGTCGGGCGAGGTCGGAGTCAACGGCACTTGGGGCCCGGACAGCCCCACCCAGACTTGGGGACCCTACGCCTACACCGTGCGCCTGGCGCTGGACACCACCGCCGAGCAGCTACGCGCCGCGGCGGCGCTCCTGCAGCGGGAACTCGACCGGCGCGGCGCGGGCCTGACGGTCAAGGCGCGCTTCGCCAAGAACCCGGCCAACCCGCCCTACATCACGGTCGGCGTCAACACCAAGGCCAATGCGGCGCGCTACATCGCCCACGAGCGCGGCCTGTCGGCGCGCGAGGTCGTGCTGCTCGGCGATGGGATGTATGCGCCGCGCGAGGGGCGCGGCGGGGCGCTGGCGCGCCTGGCCCGCCGCGCGGCCGGCCGGGACTTGCCCGATTTCGGCAACGACAGCGACGCGCAGATGCAGCGCGCGCTGCCCGGCGCGCTGACGCTGTCGGTGGGCGGGACCGGCGACCCGCGCCGCGGGAATTTGTTCGTCCTCGGCCAGACGGGGCCCGCGGCCTCGCGGCGCGTGCTGCTGTCGATGGCCTCGCGCCGGGCCGACGAGACCTCGGGCTTCTGGCGCCGCCTGCGCGAGGCGTGGCTGGCGGCCGAGCTTTGGTTTGAATCTTGCAAGCACTACTTCATCGACGTCAATGTCGAGAACTGGCGCGAGTATCGCGCCGCGCGCCGCGCCGAGCGCGCCCGGCGTCCGGATTTGCTCGTCTCCGACGAGCGCGCCTTCTTCGTCGACACGCGCATCATGGGGATGCTCGGGGGCACCAAGACGGTGGGTTCGCGCTCGGGCTCGGACGCCTACGTGGTTTCCGAGGCGCGGCGCCTGTTCGACCTCTATTTCGACCGCGTCCCGGCCGAGGCGCGCGAGGCGTTCTCGCAGTTCCTGGAGCGCGCGACGCGCTACAATCCTCAGCGCAGCCACAGCAACCTGCGCAAGCACATCCGCAAGGCCATGCACGCGGCCTCGCTGATGCCGGCCGACGCGCTGGCCGATTACTTCGCCGGCCTGATGCCCAGCGCCGTCAACGACTCGGCCGAGCACTTCCAGCACGACGAGCAGGCCGCGACGGTCGCGGCCTTCCGGGAGGCCGTCGCCGACGCTGTGCGCGGCGAGGACGCCGCCGCGCCCGACCGCGTGGTGGGCGTCGTGGTGCTGGGCAGCTTCGCCATCGGCGCGGCCACGGCCAAGAGCGACTTCGACTTGCACGTGCTGACCGCCGACGGCCGCTCGCGCCGCATTCCCGAGTTCCTGGCGCGCCTGGAGAAGCGCTGGAGCGCCGACCCGCTGTCGCGCCAGCACCCGATCAACGCGGCCGAGTTCGCGTTCTACCCGTCGGCGAGCTACCTGCTCAAGATCCACGCCGACCCGTTCCTGGTCCTGTCGGCCGACCAGCGTCTGGAGCGCTCGCTCAGCCCTCCGCCGGGCCGCTACGCCGACCGCTCGCGCCCGGACGCCTCGACGCGCTCGCAGAGCGCCCAGTGGCGGCTGTTCCGCGCGCTGCTCATGGGCGCCACGCGCCTTTCCGACTTCAAGATCGCCGCGGCCGGTCCCGAGGTCGCGGGCCTGAGCGACGCGGCGCGCCGCCGCGCGACCGTCGGCTGGCTGGCGGGACGCACGCTGTATCTGGCCGGCTACGTGCTGGCGATGACCATCGCCTATCCCATTTTCGCTCAGGCCGTGGTCGGCCACCAGGGCTACGCCGACTTGATGTCGCTGGGGGCCCTGGCCGGCATCCTGCTGTCGTCTCTGGGCGGAATAATCGCCCAGCGCCTGAGCCCGCGCCACGCCTTCGCCCTCAACAACGCGGTGCGCCTGGCCGCCTCGCTGGCGCTGCCTGCGCTCGCGGCCTCGGGCCTGGCCGGCTTCTGGCCGCTGCTGGGCGTGGCGCTGACCATGAGCTGGAACACGGCCAGTTCGCTGATCGCCGAGGACAAGATCCTGCCCGCTCTGGCCGGCGGCGACGCCAAGCGCCTGGCGGCGCTCAACGCGGCGTCGAACTTGAACTTCATCGGCCTGAACGTGGCGCTGGGCCTGTTCTTGTCGGCCGGGCGCTGGATCGACTCGCTGACCTCGAGCCTGGGCCTTCTGCCGGGATTGTCCACGGTGTTCGCGATCAACGCGGGCTTGGCCGCGGCCGGGCTGGTTGTGCACTGGCTGACGCTTCCCAACGCGCGCGTCGCCGCGCCCGCACCGGTCGCGCCGTCGGCCGGACCTTCCGAGGCGGCGCCCGCGCGCGGGCGCTCCGCGCTGATCTGGGGCGGGCTGCTGGGTGCCGGCGCCGCCGGCTACGCCGTCTTGCACTCGCTGGCCCCGCAGTTCGCGACCTTGCCGCTGTTGGCGGCATCCTTGGCGGGCCTCATCGCGACTTCCGAGGGCTTCCGGCGGCTCTGGAAGAACTCGATTCTGCGCTCGGGAGCCGTGCTGGGCTCGCTGTATGCGTTTGTCGTCTACCCGATCCAGTCGATCCTGGCGCCGTTCGCGGCCCGCGACCTCAACGGCGGCGGCCTGCTGCAGGGCCGCCTGCAGGGCGCGCTGTATTTCGGCCAGATGATCGCGACGTCTTCCCTACTGCGGCTGTCGCCGCGCGCGAGTCTGGCGGTGCGGGCGCTGACGCTGGGCTCCTTGGGCGCGTGGCTGGCGCTGTCGCTGTTTCCTCACGCGTGGGCGGCGGCGGCGGCCGGCACGGCGCTGGCGGTGGGTCTGGACGCGCTCGCGCGGCGCCTGACCGACCGCGGTTGGATGCGCTTTGCGGTGGTGGGCTTGGCGGCGCTGGCGTTGCCGCTGGCCTTCTGGGGCAGCGTGCCGGCGTTCCTGCTCGGCCTGGCGCTGGTGGGGCTGACGAGCGTTCCGAGCAAGATCGCCATCGACACGATCATGCAGGGCGAGGCGCGCGCCGACGCGGCGCACACCGGCCAGATTTTAGGCGCTCGCTCGGCGGCGGCCGGGGTCGCGGCGGCCTTCGGCTACGCGGCTTTCGGAGCCCTCGCCGGGGCCTTCCACCCGGCGTTTCCCGCGGCGCTCTGGCCGATGGCCGGAATGCTGACGATCGTCGGCGCCCTGCTGTGGGCGGCGCCGCGAGTGCTCGGCGCGCGCCTGTCGCCGACGCTGTTCAAGACCGCCGCGTCGGCGGCGCCAGCGGAACTCTCCCAGGAGGAGGCCGCCGCGCGCATCGCCGAGCGCGTGCGCCGCGACGGCGTGAAAGTCGTCGTCACCGATTACGACGGGACCTTGATGGACAAAACGCCCGACGACAAGGCCGTGCCCGCCTCCGAGCGACTGGTCGCGATACTTCGCGCCCTGCGCCGCGAAGGCGTGACCGTGGTCCTGTGCACCAACCACTTCTTTACCGGCGACCACAACGGCATGACCAATCTTCTCGGCGACCGCCTGGACGCCCAGACGCGCGCGGGCATGCTCTTCGTCGTGCAGTCCGGCGCGCGCGTCTACGAGTATGGCGCCGACGGCGCCCAGCCCTCCGCGCCGACCTGGAAGGAAGTCTCCTTCGACGACGCGGAGAACGCCAAGATCGCGCCGGCCTTCGCCGAGGCCGCCGAGCGCGCGGGCCTTGAGCCCGGCGACTGGAAGGTCTTCCACGAGGACAGCCGCTCGCTCATCGAGATCCGCAACCATCAAGACCGCGCCGAGCAGGTCTATAAGAACCTGGCCGAGATCAACGCGCGCGAGGGCTGGGGCTACCTGGTCCAGCTCAAGCCCATGCCCACGATGCGCGGCGTGCCCTATGTCCAGTATTTCAAGGCGCACAAGGGCACCGGCGCGCGGCAGGCCTTCTCCCTGCTCAAGTCCCGCGGCTTGGTCCAAAACGAGAGCCAGGTGCTGATCTTCGGCGACGACTTCAAGCCCGAGGGCAACGACCTCTACATGGCCCAGTCCTTGCCCGGCGCGCTGGCGGTGTCGGTGGGCAAGACCTGGGACGCGGGTCAGCCCAACGTGATCCAGACCAAGACGCGCAACTCCGCGGCGGTTCAAGACCTGTTGGAGCGCCTGTCGGCGACGCTCGCGGGCGCTCGCTGAGCGTGGGGCGCTTTTCGGCTCTTCCGTTGCGACTTATGGACGCGCGCGTACGCGCGCGGGGGGAAACACCGGCATGGGAACGAAGATGTCGCACGAGATCGCGGCGGCGTTGACGACGGCGCGCAAGCGCGACGGCTCGCTGGCCGCCTTCGACGCCGGCAAAATCCGCTCCGCGATCTCCCGGGCGGGCGCGGCCACCGGCGAGTTCGGCGCCGAGCAGGCCGCCGCGCTCACCGCGCAGGTGCTCAAGGTCCTGGAGCGCTGCGCGCGGTCCGGTCCGGTGGACATCGAGAGGATCCAGGACGTCGTCGAGCAGGTGCTGATCACCGCCGACCACCTGAAGACCGCGCGCGCCTACATCGCCTACCGCGAGAAGCACCGCCAACTGCGCCGCGACGCCAGGACGGTCGTCGACGTGGAGAGCTCGATCAACGAGTATGTGAACCGCCTGGACTGGCGCGTCAACGCCAACGCCAATCAGGGCTACTCGCTGGGCGGGCTGATCCTCAACGTCTCGGGCAAGGTCGTGGCCAACTATTGGCTCAGCCACGTCTACGCGCCGGAAGCCGGCGAGGCCCACCGCGCCGGCGACATCCACATCCACGATCTGGACATGCTGGCCGGCTACTGCGCGGGCTGGTCGCTGCGGACCCTGCTGCGAGAGGGCCTCAACGGCGTGCCGGGCAAGGTCGAGGCGGGCCCGCCCAAGCACCTGTCGAGCGCCGTCGGCCAGATCGTCAATTTCCTGGGCACGTTGCAAAACGAGTGGGCGGGCGCGCAGGCGTTCAGCTCCTTCGACACCTACATGGCGCCTTTCATCCGCAAGGACTCTCTCGGCTACGCCGAGGTGCGCCAATGCATCCAGGAGCTCATTTACAACCTCAACGTCCCCTCGCGCTGGGGCACGCAGACGCCGTTCACGAACCTGACCTTCGACTGGGTCTGTCCCGAGGATTTGCGCGCGCAAAAGCCGCTGATCGGCGGCGAGGAGATGCCGTTCACCTACGGCGAGCTGCAAGCCGAGATGGACATGATCAACCGCGCCTACATCGAGGTGATGACCAAGGGCGACGCGAAGGGGCGCGTGTTCACCTTCCCGATCCCCACCTACAACATCACGGCGGATTTCCCGTGGGAGAGCGAGAACGCCGAGCGTCTCTTCGAGATGACGGCCAAGTACGGCCTGCCGTATTTCCAGAACTTCCTCAACTCGGAGCTCAAGCCCAACATGATCCGCTCGATGTGCTGCCGGCTTCAGCTCGACTTGCGCGAGTTGCTCAAGCGCGGCAACGGCCTGTTCGGCTCGGCCGAGCAGACGGGCTCCCTCGGCGTGGTCACGATCAACTGCGCGCGCCTGGGCTACCAGCACAAGGGCGACGAGGCCGCGCTGCTGCGCCGCCTGGACGCCCTGCTGGGGATTGCGCGCGACAGCCTGGAAGTCAAGCGCAAGGTCATCCAGAGGCTGATGGACGACGGGCTGTTCCCCTACACGCGCCGCTACCTGGGCACGCTGCGCAACCACTTCTCGACGATCGGCGTCAACGGCGTCAACGAGATGGTGCGCAACTTCTCCGGCGGCGCCTGGGACATCACCGATCCGCGCGGTCACGCGCTGGCCGTGCGCCTGCTCGACTTCGTTCGCGCGCGCATGGTCGAGTTCCAGGAGTCCACGGGCCACATGTACAACTTGGAGGCCACTCCGGCCGAGGGCACGACCTACCGTTTCGCCAAGGAGGACCGCAAGCGCTGGCCCGACATCCTGCAGGCCGGCACGGCCGAGCGGCCCTACTACACGAACTCCTCGCAACTGCCGGTGGGATTCACCGACGATCCCTTCGAGGCGCTCGAGCGCCAAGACGAGCTCCAGCGCAAGTACACCGGCGGCACCGTCTTGCATCTCTACATGAACGAGCGCATCTCCAGCGCCGCGGCCTGCCGTACGCTGGTGCGCCGGGCCTTGGAGCGTTTCCGTCTGCCCTACATCACCATCACGCCCACCTTCTCGATCTGCCCCGTCCACGGCTACCTCGACGGCGAGCACAAGTTCTGTCCCAAGTGCGACGCCGAGCGTCTGGCCGAGAAGCAAAAGCAAAGGAGACCGTCATGACCGAACCCGCCGCGACCGCCGTCGTCCTGGAAGACAGCGAAAGGCAGCCTTGCGAGATTTGGACTCGGGTGATGGGCTACCATCGCCCGGTCGCCTCCTTCAACATCGGCAAAAAAGGGGAGTATGACGAGCGGCGATTCTTCCGCGAAGACCGGGCCGGGCTCGCAACGCGCGCGGCCTAGCGCGCCGCTGACGCTGGGGGGGCTGACGCCGCTGAGCGCCTCGGACTATCCGGGACGCTTGGCGGTGGTTCTTTTTTGCCGGGGCTGCCCGTGGCGCTGCGGCTACTGCCACAACGCGCATCTGCAAGACGCATCCTCCGGGCCGGAGCTCTCTTGGGCCGACGCCGAGGGTTTCCTGCGCCGGCGCGTGGGACTGGCGGAGGCCGTGGTGTTCAGCGGCGGGGAACCCACCGCGCAGTCGGGGCTGGGGGAGGCGATGCGCCGCGCGCGCGAACTCGGGTTCCTGGTGGGGCTTCACACCGCCGGGCCATACCCGCAGCGCCTGGCCGAGGTGCTGCCGTTGGCCGATTGGGTGGGGCTTGATGTCAAGGCGCCATTCGATGAGTATGAGGCCGTCACCGGCGTTCCCGATTCCGGGGGTGCGGTGCGCGAGAGTTTGCGGCGCTTGCTCGCGTTCGGCGTGGACCACGAGTGCCGCACGACCGTCCATCCCGCGCGGCTGGACGCCGCGCGGCTTGAGCGGCTGACCGACGAACTCTGGTCGCTCGGCGTTCGGCGCCACGCGTTGCAGGCGTTTCGCGCCGTCGGCTGCGTCGACGGGGCGCTCAACGCCGTCGACGCGGCCGCGACGGCGCGGCTCATCGAAAGCGTTCGCCCGCCCGCGCGCGCGCCGGCGGGCTGGCTGCTTGTGCGCGCCTAGGCGCGGAGGAGCCCCCCGGCCGAGAACGGGGGGCTCCAAAGGTTTGCGGCCTTGTTACGGGTGCGCGGTCTCGGCCACCTGGGGCGTCGCACCTGTCGACGGTGCGGGCTGAACCGCGGCCGTGGTCGTGGCGAGCTTGGACTCGTCGAGCGTCTTGGCCGCCACGCCCGCGCGTTCGGCGTCCCGGGCGGCCTGCTGGACTTGCGAGTCGGCGCTGGCCAAGCCCCGGCGCACGGCCTCCTCGCGCGCCAGTGCGGGGCGCGCGGCCATCGCCAGCAGGCCGCGGCGCAGCCCCGCGTCGTCGGCCGTCTTCAGGTAGTCGGAGAGCAAGGACGCGCTGATCCAAGGCATGCGCGCGCGCTCAAGCCCTCCGACTTCCTCCAGCCGCGCCAGGACCTCGCCCATCAGCGCGGGCTCTCGGTAGTCCTGCAGGGCGACCGCGCAGCCGTCGACGAGCTTGATGCTGTCGGTGGAGTTCATCAGCGTCAGCAACTGCGCGCGCGCCTTGCGTCCGCCCAGGCGGCGAAGGGCCTCGGGCAGGATCGAGTCGGGGACCAGTCCCTTGTCGGCGAGTTCGAGTACCTTCGCGTAGACCGCGGGGCCGTGAACCCCCTGCGCTCCGCCCGCGCGCGACACGACCTCCTCGCGCAGATCCTGCGGGCCCTGGTCGAGCACGGTCAAGACATAGGCCTTGGCGGCGGGAGAGCCCAGGCGCGCGGCCAGCAGTCCCACCGCGCGTCGGCGCAATTCCAGTCCCTCGGCGCTGGAGTCGGGACCGGCGTTGAGCGCGTCGACCACCGCGGCCGCGGCCGACTGCGCGTCGTCTTTCGACAGCGGCTGGGAGTCGGCGGGCGCCTCCAGCGCGGAGATGAGTTCGTCGAGCTTGGCGAGCTTGTCGGCGTCGCCCGCGGCGGCCTCGCCGTCGAGAAAGCGCTTCACGGCGGCGGTGGAGCCGCCCGCGTCGCCCTCGGGATTGGGCGCCGCGGCGACGGCGGGACGGGATGTTTTTTGCGGATCGGGCGTTTGGGCCAGCTGGGTGAGGCGCGAGTATTGCCCGGCCAGCCCCGAGGCGACGACGACGGCGGTTGCGGCTCCGATGACCACGAGCGTGCGTTTCATGAAAATGTTCTCCGGGCGCTCTCGGCCTCTGGTGCGAAGCGGGCCGTGCGCCCGATCCGGATACGCGCGCGCGGCGCGTGAACTTACGGCGCCAAGCTTGCTAATATCGACCCGGCCCGTCATGGGCCGACCCTGGGGGGACATCGCATGAAAAAAATACTGGCGTTGGCGCTCGTGATGGCCGCGGCCGCGACGGCGGCCTCGGCGGAAGGAATACTCGACATCTACGGCGGCAGCATGAACTTCTTGCCCACGTCGACGCTCAACAACGCGGACCTGTGCGGCGGCGGAAGTTGCACCCCCGTGAGCGGGCTACAGTGGTCGGAACTGACCGGCGTGCACCAAAAGGCGAGCGCGACGGGGGGCTTTCGTGTCGGCGGTCTGACCAAGACGGATCATTTTTCCTACGGCGCCGCGTTCAACCTGCAGGCCTACGGAGTCAAGGAGCAGGAGTCGTACTACACCACCGGGCCGTCCTCCTACCGGTCGAACCCCGGCGGCACGGTGCTCCAGCCCGGCGGCGACTTGATCCTGGGCATCCCCTTGCGATTCCTGCGCCTCTACGGCGGCGCGGGATTGAACATGCCCATCATGTTCTACGACTATCAGACCTACGATAAGTCCACGAACTCGACCAGCCAGGGCGTGGGCTCCTCGGCGACGCTCGGCTACGACTTCTTTTTCGGCGGGCGCATCCTGTTGACCGAGCACTTCAACTTGTTCCTGGAAGACCGCTTCAGCGGCATCTTCATGCCCATCGCGGCCAAGGACAGCGTGCTGGCCTCCAACGGCGAGGTCACCAACGGTACGCTCGTCATCAACAGCCTCAACGCCAATGCCATCGTCGGCGGCATCGGCTTCGCCTGGTAGACCGTCCGTGACGGCCGCCGGGGCCGTTCAGGCCCGGCGGCCGCGCCGGCCCCAGATCCTGTAGGGGCGGCGCAGAAGCGAGGCGTTGAGGTAGCGGACCTCGGCCGTGACCTCGCGGCCCGCCCACGGCGGCAATTGCACGCGCGCGTCCGCGCGCGGCAGTTCCACCTCAGCCACGATCAGGCCGCGGTTCTCGCCGAAATACTCGTCGATTTCCCAGAGCCGTCCGGCGTGGCGCACGCGCGTGCGGACCTTGTCGATGAGAGGGCGCTCGCACAGCGCCAGAAGACCCCGCGCGTCGCGAAGCGGGATCGGGTATTCGAATTCGGCGCGCGAAGCGCCGCGCGCGGGGCCCTTGATCGTCAGCCACGCCTTGCGTCCTTCCACGCGCACGCGCACGCTGCGCGCGGGTTCGGCGCACAGGTAGCCCTGGGTCAGGCGCGCGGAGGGTCCGCGACCGCGCCAACCGTCGCCGCGCACCAGGAATTTGCGTTCGATCTCCATTCCCACGCGTCCATTCTACACGACGCGGGCGTTTGATATCATCGGCCCATGGCCACCTTGAACTCGATTCCCGAACCCGTCAACGAACCCGTGCTCGGCTACGCGCCCGGCAGCCCCGAGCGCGCCAAGCTCTGGGCGCGCCTGGCCGACATGAAGTCTCGCGCGCTCGACATGCCGCTGTTCATCGGCGGCGAGGAAGTGCGCACCGGACGCCGCGGCGAGGTCCGCGCGCCCTACGACCACGGCCTTTTGCTCGGCCGCGCGCACGAGGGCGGCAAGGCCGAGGTCGCGCGCGCGATCGCGGCGGCGCTCAAAGCCCGCCGCGAGTGGTCGCATTGGCCGCTGGCGGCGCGCGCGGCGGTGTTCTTGAAGGCGGCCGATCTGCTTGCCGGCGACTGGCGCTGGACGCTGAACGCCGCGACGATGCTGGGCCAATCCAAGAACGCCCACCAGGCCGAGATCGACGCAGCCTGCGAGCTCATCGATTTCCTGCGCTTCAACGCGAAGTTCGCCGAGCGCATCCACGCCGAGCAGCCGCTGAGCCCGCGCGGCTCCTGGAACCGCCTGGAGCAGCGTCCGCTGGAGGGCTTCGTTCTGGCGGTCACGCCCTTCAATTTCACCGCGATCGCGGGCAACCTGCCCTGCGCGCCGGCGCTCATGGGCAACGCGGTGGTCTGGAAGCCCTCGGCCTTGGCGCTCTACAGCGCGCACTTCATCATGCGCCTGCTCGAGGCCGCGGGACTGCCGCCGGGGGTCATCAACCTGGTCCACGGCGACCCGGCCGAGGTCGTGGGCGCGGCCGTCGACCATCCCGAGTTCGCGGGGCTACACTTCACCGGCTCCACCGCGGTGTTCCGGGGCTTGTGGGCGCGCGTGGGCGCCAACATGGAGCGCTACCGCGGCTACCCGAGGCTCGTGGGCGAGACCGGCGGCAAGGACTTCGTGCTCGCGCACTCCTCGGCCGATCCCGAGGCCCTCGCGGCCGCGCTGGTGCGGGGCGCTTTCGAGTACCAGGGCCAGAAGTGCTCGGCGGCCTCGCGCGCGTATGTGCCCGCCGACCTGTGGCCGAAGGTCAGGAAGACCATGAAGGACATGATCGCCTCCATCGAGGTCGGCTCGCCCGAGGATCCCGGTTGCTTCGTCAACGCGGTCATCGGCCGCGCCGCGTTCGACAAGATCGGGGGATTCGTCGACCGCGCCAAGAAAAACAAGTCCAACAAGCTCGTGGCCGGCGGCACGCGCGACGACAAGACCGGCTACTTCGTCGCGCCGACCGTCTTCGAGACCGCCGACCCCAAGAGCGAGACCATGGTTTCGGAGATCTTCGGGCCGGTGCTCACCGTCCACCCGTATCCCGAGGCCAAGTGGAAGGAGACGCTGAGGCTCGTCGACGAGACCTCGCCCTACGCGCTGACCGGCGCGGTGTTCGCACGCGAGCGAGCGGCCCTCGTCGAGGCGGAGCGGGCGCTGGAAAACGCGGCGGGAAACCTCTACATCAACGACAAGCCCACCGGCGCGGTGGTGGGCCAGCAGCCTTTCGGCGGCGCGCGCGCCTCGGGCACCAACGACAAGGCCGGCTCGGCGCTGAACCTCCTGCGCTGGACGAGCCCGCGCGCGATCAAGGAAACCTTCGACCCGCCGCGCGACTACCGCTATCCCTGGGTGGGCCGCGACGCGCGTTGATCGTCGGCCCCTACGACGCCACGCCGGAGATGCTGGCGGGGCTCGCGCTCAACGCGTGGGACTCGGCGCGGCTGATCCTGCGGGGCTTTCCGCGCGAGGAGCCGGCGCCGCCGGCCGAGGTCGCGGCGCGCGTGCTGCGGCGCAACGCGGGCGCGGTCCTGCGCGCGGGCGAGGGGCACTTCCGCTTTCTGTGGACCGCGGATTTCGGCAAGGCGCTGACCGGCGCGTGGCAGACGCTCGGCGTCGATTACCTGGGGGCCCAAATCGAGTTCATGACGCGCGAGTCCGCGCGCCTGGGGCGCGTGCCCTCGTGCTTTCGCGCCGCGCGAGGCTTCGACATGCCTTGGCATCGCGGCGACGGCCTGCCCTGGCTCGTGTTCGCGCACGCGGAGCTGGCCGCGCGCCGCGGCCGCGGCCCCGACGCCGAGCAGGCGCGCGAGCTTCAGCAACTGCTGGATTCTTACGAGCGCGAGTGGATTGAGGACGGCGGACTGCTTTCGCGGCGCATGCGCGGAGACTGGGTGGACACCATCCGCCGGCCGTCGTCGACCTACAACAACCTGTGCGTGCTGATGATGCTGCGCCGCGCGCCGGAACTGGGCCTGCGCGCGCGCGCGGACGCCGACGAGTTTTCCGCGCGCCTGCTGGCGGACCGCTGGCGCCGCACCTACTTCCGCGATCACGCCGACACCGACGCCTTCAGCGTGGACGCGGCGGTGCTGGCGTTGTACCTGCGCTCCTATCCCCGCGAGGTCCTGGAGGCGGCGGCCGACGGCCTTTCCGCGCTCAAGCTCGACGAGCCCTGGCCGATGCGCGTCAGCGCCGGCGCCTACGACCCGCGCACGGTCCCTCTGCTCACGCGCCTGGCGCCGGGCTACCACCGCGCGCACTGGCTTCACCTGGGGCTGATGCACCTCAACGGTCTGCGTCGCCTGGGCCGCGACACGGCGCGCGGCCGCGCGGCGGTGGAAGCGCTCATCGCGCGCCACGGCACCGTGCCCGAGGCCGTGGAGACCGACGGCTCGCCCTACCGCTCCCCGTTCATCTCCTGCGAGCGCGGGTTGACGATGGCGGCGGGACAGTATCTGGAGCTCGTTTCCAGGCCGGACGCCTGACGGTTATTGCCGAACAAGGCCTATTGCCGGATGGCGCCGCAGGATCCTGTCATTTTTTCTGGCCGCGACGCGCCGGTTTGGGCGGTTTCCTGCGCCGATGTCGTTGCTACAATGACGGAAACCCACGCTCGATTCAAGAAGGCATTAAAGTCGGCTCCAAGGCATGGCACTGCACATCTACGGAGACGAGAGCGGCCAGGTCGGCGGGAAGCATTTTCTGATCGGCCTCCTGTTCGTCGCTAGTAAGAGCCATTCGGAGTACGAGCGCCAATTGCAGCGGCTGAAGCTTCAGCATAACTTCACCCACCGCGAACTGCACTATTCCGAACTTGACCGCTTTAAATCGGGCTTCGCCAAGGCCGTGGTGGATTGGTACTTAGGCGCGACCGGCGCGGTTTTCAAATGCACGGTCGTGCCGGGCGGCATTTTCGATTCCCGGCGATTTCGTGAAAACATGAAGTTCATCTCCGCCGAGGAGATGTCCTACAACGTGATCTACAAGAGCGCGATCAACTTCCACTCAACCGATACTGAGAAGTCTGAGCCAAAGGTGCTGATCGTTGATCGGAAGGACAAGGCTCGCCCCGACGAATTCCAACGCTACTTGATGGAGAAAGTTCCCAACGTCGCCGACATGCAGGAAGCTCGTTCAGAGGATCATAATCTGCTTCAAGTGGCGGATCTTCTGGCCGGCTGCGTGAACGGCGATTTGAACGGAGTTCAGAAATTCGATAAGCGGACGGTGATCGATCACATCAAGACTCGCCTCGGCATTACCGATTTTCGACAACGCAACGCCTACACCAAGGAAAAGTTTCGCGTGAATTTCTGGAGGCCGCCGGTTCAAAAACGGAGCAGCCCAACGTCAGCCTAGCAACCCCTTGTAGGATTGCGGCCGAGGCAGGAGCCTCGGAATTCGGCTTGGTCGGGCTACAGAAGCATTGTAGCGCTCGTTGGAGTTCCCGTCAATGGGTGGTCGGAAAATCGGGGATTCGTCCGGTTGATTTTCTCGACGAGAAATGCTAGACTGTCCGTCACGCCATAGTGCCGTTTAGATAAAAGACGGCAAAAGATGGACAAACGCGTTCCTCGCGAGGCCCCATGCACCTGAAATCGATCGACATCTGCGGCTACAAGTCCTTCGCGCTGAAGACCCA
>JAJZQS010000073.1 GCA_021806745.1 bacterium | reverse complement strand
AGCTCGCGCGGCGGCGTCGGCGACGACCTCGATGAGGAAATCCACGTGGCTTTGCGTGTAGACCCGCCGCGGCACGGCCAGGCGCACGAGTTCCATCGGCGCGGCGAGAACCCGGCCGGAGGCGTCGCGACGGCCGAACATCAGGGTTCCGATCTCCACCGAACGCACGCCCGCGGTCAGATACAGCTCGCAAGCGAAGGCCTGCGCGGGATAGCCTTCGGGCGGGATGTGCGGCAGCAGCCTTCGCGCGTCGATGTAGATCGCGTGTCCGCCGGGCGGCTCGACGATGGGCACGCCCGCCGCGCGCAGGCCCTCGCCCAGGTACTCGACCGAGCGCACGCGGTAGCGCAGATAGTGCTCGTCGAGAGCCTCGCGCAGGCCCACGGCGAGCGCTTCCAGATCGCGCCCGGCCAGGCCGCCGTAGGTCGGAAAGCCCTCGCCCAGGATCATCTCGTCGCGGCAGGCCTTGGCCAGCGCGTCGTCGTTGAGCGCCAGAAAACCGCCGATGTTGACGAAGGCGTCTTTTTTCGAGCTCATCCAGCAGCCGTCGCAATAGGAGAACGCCTCGCGCGCGATCTGCGCCGGCGTGCGGTCGGCCTGGCCCTTCTCGCGCAGCTTGACCAGCCAGGAGTTCTCCGCGAAGCGCGCGACGTCAAGAAACAGCGGGACCTTGTGCCGCCGCGATATCTCGCGCGCGGCGCGCAGGTTGGCCAGCGACACCGGCTGGCCGCCCAGCGAGTTGTTGGTCAAGGTCATGATGATCATCGCCACGCGCGAAGCACCCAGCTCCACGATCTTGGCGTCGAGCGCGGCCAAGTCCACGTCGCCCTTGAACGGCGCGGGCGTTCCGAAATTCAAGGCCGCGGCCACCGGCAAATCGACGGCCTCGGCGCCCGTCGCCTCGATGTTGGCGCGCGTCGTGTCGAAGTGCGAGTTGGACAGGAAGACCTTGCCGGGGCCGCCGGTCGCCTTGAACAGCACGCGCTCGGCCGCGCGGCCCTGGTGCATGGGCAGGACGTGCTTGAGGCCGGTCAGGCCGCGCACCTCGGCTTCCAGCGTGAAGAAGCTGCGCGCGCCCGCGTAGGACTCGTCGCCGCGCATCATCGCCGACCACTGCTCGGCCGACATCGCCGAGGTGCCCGAGTCGGTGAGCAGGTCGATGAGCACCTTGTCGGCGGGCACCTTGAACAGGTTCCAGCCCGCCTCGCGCAGGGCGGTCTCGCGCTCCGCACGCGTCGTGAAGGCCAACGGCTCCACGACCTTGGCCTTGAACGGCTCGATGATCGTCTTCCAGACGCGCTCGCTCATGACGGCCTCCTCTCCTGAAACAGCGGGCTCACCCAGTCCGCGTACGTCCTCTCCGAGAAAGCGTGGATCGCGTAACCCACCAGGTAGGCCGCCAGCACATCGACGGTGTAGTGATTGCGCGACAGCAGCACGCAGACGGCCATCGTCAAAGAGCCCGCCAGCATCAAGGTCTTGAGCCCGCGCGACGGAAAGAACAGGAAAAAAAGAAACGGGATCGCGGTGTGCCCGGAGAACACGAACTCGTTGGTGAAAGTCCAGCGCCCCAGCAGATGGGAGAAGATCAGGTCGTGCAGGCGCATGTCGACCATGCCCCGCGGATGGCCGATGGGCGAAAGAAAGACGAACGCCGTGCGCACCAGCATGTAGACGCTGAGCGTGTAGACGAGCAGGGGAACGCGCTTGGGGTAGTAGGCGACCGCCGCCCCGATCGCATACAGGTGCAGCGAAAACCAGCCCCAGGACAGCATGGGCAGCGTGTCGACGACCGGCAGGCGGCGCAGAAGCCAGTCGTCGCCGACCGGCAGCGCGCGCTGGTCGGCCACCCAGCCCAGCTTCGTGTAGGCCGCGTAGCTCAGCGCGAACAGCGCCAGCACGCCGGCCAGCGTGGCGATCCACCATTTGTAGTGGACGCCCTGCCATTGGCTTTCGATTTCGTCGAGTTCGCGCAAAGCGGCGTCTGGAAGGCCGTCGCCGCTCGCCCCGAACTGCGCGCGAGTCGCCGCTTTCAACCGCTCCCCCGCGTCAGCGCGGCGCGAGACGGCGCAGCTGCTGGACGAGCGAGGTCATCGCCTTGGACGAGGCCGCCTGCAGGGCGGAACCCGGGTCGTTGCCGTCGCTTCCCGTCGAGACCGTCCAGAGCAGTTCGGCCGTCTCCACGTCGACGAGCTTGGCGGTGAAGGCCACGTGAGCGGGCACGAATTCGGTCTCGGGAATCGAGGTCTCCATGGGCATGCCGCCGTAGCCGTAAGCTCCGCCGACGAACGCGCCCTCGCCGTAGGCTCCGCCGTAGTCGCCGACCATGCCGCCGTAGAGCGGCGGAGCGGTCTCCTCCGGAACGTCGACCATGACCGTCTGCTCGCTGGCGGTCTGGAAATCGGTCACCGCTCCAAGCACCAGCGCGTCCACGCCCAGCATGTGCCCCAACTGCTTGATCTGGGCCGGGTCGACGTTGCCCGACAGCTCGAAGCCGTGCTCCTTGAGCAGAGCGTCCACCTGCCGGCGCTCGACGAGTTGGTAGCCCGGCATCAGCAGATATTCCTCGAACACGTCCGCCGCGATCTGACCCGATCCGGGGGAACCCGGGAAGTCGCGAAACGGCGCCATGGCGACCTTGCGCACCTTGACCGCGGAATAGTCGGGGCTGATCAGCACCACCGCCGGAGTCGCGCACGCGCCAAGACAAACGGCGCCGAACAGCGCCAGAAGCGGCGCCCGCTTAATCATGTCTGTCTCCCTTGCCGTTCGAGTTCGACTGCTCGGCCGCGATCTGCTTGGCCTGCGCGGCCTGCGCGGGCGTCAGCACGGTCTGCAGGCGCGCCAGGCTCTCGCGCGCGGGCGCGGCGCCGTGCTCGGCCGCCAACTCATACCACGCGCAGGCCTGGACCAAGTCCTTGTCCACGCCGTGCCCCAATTCGTACGCGCGGCCCAGGTGGTATTGCGCCTGGGCGCTGCCCTGCCGCGCGGCCTTGCGATACCAGCCCGCCGCGGCCAGAAGATCGGGCTTGGTGCCGCGGCCCTGCTCGATCATCACGCCCACGTTGCTCTGCGCCGAAGCCAGCCCTTGCTCGGCGGCCTTGCGATACCAATCCACGGCCTGAGCCTCGTCTCGCGCGCCGCCGATGCCGTGCTCGAAAAAATAGCCGAGGTTGTTTTGCGCGTAGGCGCTGCCCAGGTCGGCGGCGCGGCGGTAGCAGTCGCGGGCCGTTTTCTGATTCTTCGGCGTGCCGCGGCCCCAGAAGTAGATGTTGCCCAGGTTCGCCCACGACGCCGCGAGGCGGTCCTTGGGCACGTCTTTGCCCTGCACGGATTTCTCGAACCACTCCCGCGAGCGCGCGTAATCCAACGGCACGCCGCGGCCCGTGTAGAACAGGAAACCCAGGCGGCCTTCGGCCAGGGCGTCGCCGGCGTTGGCGGCGCGGAAAAACCAGGTCAGCGCCTTTTTCTGGTCCTTGGCCACGCCGTGGCCGCGCTCGTAGAGCACGCCCATCCAGAACTCGGCGCGCGGACTGCCCAAAGCGACGGCCTTCTGGAGCAGCGCGACCTCTTCGGGCTCGCGGCCCTGTTCGTGGGCCTTCTTGGCGGCCCGCAGAAGTTCGGCGGCCTGCTCGGCGCCCGGCGCCGAAGAAGGCGCCGCCGCGGCGGGCGCCGCGGCCAGCGACAAGACGAAGAGAGAGGCGATCATGGGCGCATTCTACTATTTTGTTTTTCGCGCGCGGCGCCGCGCCGAAATCATCCGGCCAGCAGAAACCACGCGCCCAGCGCGGCGAAAAGCGCCGCCGCGCCCCGCTCAAGCCGGCGCGGGTCGAAGCGGCGGCCCAACCGCGAACCGGCCCAAACGGCCAGCGCCGTCACCGACCACAGCGCCGCCGTCGCGGCCGAAAACACCACCACGGGCCTCTCCCAGCGCGCGGCCAGCGCCGCGGTGGCCAGTTGGGTCATGTCCCCCCACTCCGCCGCGAACACCGCCAGGAACGCGCCCGCGCAAGACGCGGCAAAGCTCCTCGCGGACGCCCCCACGCTCGCGCCCTCATCGCGCGCCCGGCCCCGCCACAAGAACGCCGCGAACGCGAGAAACAATATCCCGACGGCCGCGCGCAGCGGCCGCGCGGGCAGGCGCCCGAGCAGGCCGCCGAAGGCGACCGCGACCGCGCTCTGCACCACGAAAGCCCCCGCCGCGCCGACAAACACCGCCGCGGGGTTCGCCTCCGCCGCCAGCAGCAAGGCCGCCAGCGCGGTCTTGTCTGGAAGCTCCGCGACGAAGATCGACGCGTAGACCAGGGCGAACAATCGCGCGGAGGAGATCGCCGGCATTGGCGCGCATTGTATCACTCTTGCTATCGTCGTCCGATGAGCGACCACATCTGCCCCGCCTGCCGCGCCGAAAACGAGGACGACGCCCGGTTCTGCGATCAATGCGGCCAGCCCTTGGCCCCGCAAGACGGAGGGCGCGACCAGACGCCCGACGGCGGCTGCCCGGCCTGCGGCGGACCGGTCGAGGAACTCGACGGCGGGACGGGCCGCTGCCGCGCCTGCGGCCTGGAACTGGTTGAAACGCCCGCGGAAGACGAGGAGGACGACGACCCGCACGGCCTGCCCGTCGAGCAGGCCATGGCCGCGGCCGTACGCGCGGGCCTGGAGCGCGGCCTCGACGTCGAGCGCGCCGTCGCCGAGGCGTGCCGGCGGGTGCTGCGCGGCCTGCCGACCGCGCAGGACCGCGCCGCCCGCGCGCCCGAGCCCTCCCCCGCGGTTTCCCGAGCCTGCCCCGTCTGCGGCGAGGCCGTCGAGGGCGGCGCCGCGCGCTGCCCGGCGTGCGCGGTCTGGTTTTCCGAGAGCCACGCGCCGGGGCCGTGCCCGAATTGCGGCGAGAGGGCCGGCGGCTCGCGCTGCGCGTGCGGAGCGGCGCTGACCGTGGCCGCGGCGGCCGCCGCTCTGGACAAGACCGCGCGCTTCCTCTGCCGGACCTGCAAGCAACCCTACGTCCTCGCGCGAGAGGCCTGCGCCGACTGCGGCGGACCGCTCGTGCCGGCGGACCGCTTGCGCGCCGCCGCCTAAGCGCTCGCGCGAACGCCGGAAGTTTGAGCAGTATTGTTGCTACAAAGTTATTGTGTTTGGCAAGCGCGTTGCTGCTCTGCCGATGGCTCTCGCGGTCGCCGCGGCGGCCGCCCTGATCGCGGGAGCGCTCGGAGGGTGGACGGCCCGCTCGCAAGCCCAAGACGCCCTGAGCGCCACGCGAAGCCGCCTGCAGGACGCCGCCGACGCCCGCGCCCGCGCCGTCGACGCGGACTGGGCCGAGAACGCGCGCGCGCTCGGCTTTCTGGCGGCCGACCCCTCGTTTCTGCACGACGCGCGCCTGGCCGCGCGCGGCGACGCCGCGGCCCGCCGGCGCGCCGAATCGTCGATGGACTTGCTGCGGCGCCGGCGCCGACTGCTGGAAATCGACCTCGGCGCGCCGGGAAAGCCCACTCTTTCCGCCGTCGGAGCACCCGCGGCGGGAGCGTCTTCCGCCGAAGAGACGCTGGAAGTTCCTGCGCCGGATTTCGCGAAGGGCGGCGTCTTGCGCGCGCGCGTGTGCGTGGCCTGCCTGGCCGCGCACGCCCTGCCTCCCGAGCCCGCGAACGGCGGGCTGTCGACGGCGCTGCTGCGGCGCGACGGCGACGACCTGGTGAGCCTGACTCCTCTGCGGGGGCTTGCGGCCATGGCCCGCCTGCCCATGTCCACGCCGAACCTTGTCGGCGCGGCCGCCCTGCGCGGCGAGCGCGGCCTGCTGAGCGGAGTCGACTACCGCGGCGCGCCCGCCTTCGCCGCCGCGCGCCGCGCCCACGGCCGGGACTGGGTCGTCGTCGCCAAGACCGACGCCGCGCCCATCCTCGCGCGCCTGCGCCGCCGAGAAGCTCTGCTCGTCCTGGGGCTGGCCGCGCTCGGCTTCGCGTCGGGAATGGCTTTGATCTTGCTTCTGCGCGGCGAGGCGGCCGACGCGCGCCGCGCGCTCAATCGCCGCCGCGCACTGCTTCTGCGCGCCGTCGAGCAGTCCAGCGAGACGATCATCATCACCGACGCCGACGCGCGCATCGAATACGTCAACCCCGCCTTCACCCGCGCCACCGGCTACTCCCGCGCCGAGGTGCTGGGGCAAAAGCCGTCCCTGCTCAAGAGCGGACGCCAAGACAAGGCGTTCTACGAGGAGCTCTGGGCGACGCTCACCCGCGGCGAGCCCTGGCACGGCCGCTTCGCCAACCGACGCAAGGACGGGACTCTTTACGAGGAGGACGCGACGATCGCCCCGGTGCGACGCGCAGGCCGCGTCGTCCACTACATCGCCGTCAAGCGCGACATCAGCCGCGAGCGCCAGCTCACCGAGCAATTCCACCGGGCGCAGAAGATGGAGCCCCTGGGACTTCTGGCCGCGGGCGTCGCGCACGACATCAACAACCTGCTCACGGCCATCATCGGCTACGGCGAGATGATCGCCGCCGCCGCGCCCGGCACCCAGGCGGCCGGCGACGCGGGGGAAATCCTGCGCGCCTGCGAGCGCGCCGCGGCGCTGACGCGCCAGTTGCTGGCCTTCGGCCGCCGCGGCGCGGGCAAGCCGGAGGTCTTGGATTTGAACGCGGCCGCGGCCGGCATGCAGAAGCTCCTGCGCCGCGTGCTGCGCGAAAACATCGACCTGCGCGTGGAGCCCTCCGCCGAACCCGCGTGGGCGCTCATCGAGCCGACGGCGCTCGATCAGGCGATCTTGAACCTCGCCGTCAACGCGCGCGACGCCATGCCCGAGGGCGGAACGCTGACGCTGTCGGTCGCCGCCGTGGCCGTCGAGCCCGGCCGGAGCGCGCCGCACGCCGACATCCCGCCCGGGCTTTACGCGCGTCTGAGCGTCGTCGACACCGGCGTCGGCATGACCGCGGAAGTGCGCGCAAAAATATTCGAGCCTTTTTTCACGACCAAGCCCGAGGGACGAGGCACCGGGCTTGGACTGGCCGTCGTGCGCGCGGTCGCGCAGGACGCGGGCGGCGCCATCGGCGTCGACAGCGAGCCGGGCCGCGGTTGCGCGTTCCACCTCTACCTGCCGCTGGCGGCCGCGCCGGAGGCGGCAGGACGGACGCGAGTTCCCGCCGCGCCCAAGCGCGGCAGCGGCACCGTGCTGCTGGTCGAAGACGAAGAGGACTTGCGGCGCATGCTCGAGCGCGTGCTCAAGGCGCAAGGCTACGCGGTCTTGGCCTGCCGCGACGCCGAGCAGGCCGCCCAAGTCGAGGCCGCGCACCGCGGAAACATCCGCGCGGCGCTGTGCGACGTGGGCCTGCCGGGCCTCGACGGACGCCGCTTCGCCGCGGGCCTGCGCGAACGCCGTCCGGAGACCAAGATCCTGCTGATGTCCGGTCACGCCGAGGCGCGGCCCGGCGAGCAGTTGCTGGCCAAGCCCTTCGCCCTGGCCGAGATGCTGCGGCGCGTGGGCGAGACTTAGATCCGGGCGTCTTTGGACACGACCACGACGCCGCCCTCGGTGACCAGGAAGCGCTCCCGGTCGCGCTGCTCGTCGTAGCCGATCGTGGCGTCGGGCGGAATGCGCACGCCCTCGGCCACGATCGCGCGGCGCACGCGCGCGCGGCGGCCCACGTCCACGCGCTCAAACAAGATCGAGTCCTCGACGCGCGACCAACTGTGCACGCAGGCGTACGGAGCCAGGATCGAATGGACCACGACGCCGCCGCTGACGATGCAGCCCGGCGAAATCATCGAGTCGAGCGCGCTGCCGGTGCGTCCCTCGTCGCGAAACACCGTCTTGGGCGGCGGCGCCTGGACGGCGGCGGCGCGGATGGGCCAGCCCGAGTCGTAGAGATTCAGGATCGGATCGACGCCGATCAGGTCCATGTTGGCCGAGTAGTAGGCGTCGAGCGTCCCCGCGTCGCGCCAGTACTTGGCGGTCTTGCCGTTCTCGTCGACGAAGCTGTAGGTGAACACGCGCCGTCCGGCGACCATGCGCGCGATGATGTCCTTGCCGAAATCGTGGCTGCTGGCCGCATCGGCCGCGTCGGCGCGCAGGACCTCGGCCAGCACCTCGGGTTTGAACACGTAGATGCCCATCGACGCGTAGCAGCAGCCCGGATTGCCGGGAATGGGCGCGGGGTCTGCGGGTTTTTCGCGAAAGCCCGCCACCCGCCCGTCCGCGTCGGCCTGGATGACGCCGAACTGGGGGCCGTCTTTGAGCGGCACCTCGACCGAGCCCACGGTCAAGTCGGCTCCGCGGTCGCGGTGCATCGCGATCATCTTGCGGTAGTCCATCTTGTAGATGTGGTCGCCGGCCAGGATAACGACGTGATCGGGGTTTTCCTGCTCGATCAAGTAGAGATTCTGGTAGATCGCGTCCGCGGTCCCGGCGTAGCACTGATCGGTGGCCGTGTATTGCGGCGGGATCACCTCCAGGTACTCTCCGCGCGCGGTCGAGAAGTAGTTCTGCCAGCCGTCGCGCAAGTGCCGGATTAAATCCGCCGATTTGTATTGAACCAGCGCGTAGATGTGGTAGATGTCGGAATTGAGACAGTTGCTCAGCGTGAAGTCCACGATCCGGTAAATCCCGCCGAAAGTGACGGCGGGCTTGGGCGTGTAGACGGTCAGCGGCTCCAGCCTCTGGCCCTTGCCGCCGGCCAGGATGAAGGCCAGCGTGCGCTTGCGGCGGTCGGCGTGGCGCAAATCCATGCGCCTACTGTAGCTTGCCTCGCGGCCGGTGTCCAGCGCCGCGACCGCGGTTTGGCGCGCCGTCCGCCTTTTGGTAGAGTGCTGACTCATGCGGCCCAACGGAGGACTCGATCATCATGAATAAGACGATCTTGGCGGCGCTTGTGTTGCTCGCGCTTTTGGCTGCGGGAGCCGCCGTCCTCGCCGCCAATCTCGGTAGCATCATTAAGGCCGCGGTGGTCGCCGAGGGACCGAAAATCCTGGGCGCGCCGGTCACGCTCGCCTCCGTCTCGATTTCGCCCCTTTCGGGCGACGGTGAAATCCGGGAACTGGTCATCGGCAATCCCCCCGGCTTCAAGAGCGCCTCGGCCGTGCGCGTGGCTCGGGTGGAAGTTTCGGTGGACCCGCGCTCGCTTTTCAGCGACGAGATCGTGGTGCGCCGCGTGGCGGTGGACGGGCCTGAACTCACCTGGGAGATCGGTCCCGGCGGCAGCAATCTGACGCGCCTGCGCCAAAACGCCGAGGCGGCCGCCGGCCCCGACGCGCCGAAAACCGGGAACGCGCCTTCGGCCAAACCGGCCAAGTCCCTGCTGATTCGCGATTTCACGGTGACCGGAGGCAAGCTCGGACTGGCCGCGACGATCCTGGGCGGTCAAGGCCTGACGGTCGCCTTGCCCGAAGTGCATCTGACCGACCTCGGCGGGCCGCACCGCTCTGTGGCGCAAGTCGCCGCCCAGGCGCTGCGCGCCGTCGAGGCTTCGGCCCAGGGCGCGGCGTCTGGCGCGGGCAGCCGGGCGCTCGAGCAGGCGCGCGGCGCGGTACGGTCTTTTTTGGGCGGTCTGCTGGGAAAGTAGCGTCAGCGGCGCTCGGCCGCGATCTCGAAGTCGTAGCCGAAGTCGCTCCACGACAGGCGCCAAGCGCGGCGCCAGGCGTGGCTTGCCGCATACAGCGGCCACGACGGCGCCGGTGGAATCAACGCGCGGCCCTGCTCCAAGGTGAGCTCCGGCGGCACGCCCGCGTCACCGGGAGGCGGGGCGGGCTTGGCGAAGCGCTTGTAGGCGCCGGGCCAAAGGCCGCGCGCCTTGGCGCCGAGCTTGAAGTGAAACGAGCGCGCCGACAGCACCCGGAACCCGCGCGCGGCGAGCAGGGCCCGTAGGCCGCGCCGCGAGAAGAAATACAGATGCCCGCCGTGGCGCGTGGGCACGGCCCGCCCCCAGCGCCGGAACAGCGTCTTGTTGGGCGCGAAATCCACGGGGCCGTTGGGCACGGTCAGTTCCAGGCGGCCGCCCGGGCGCAGCAGGCGCGCGGCCGCGGCCAGCGCGGCGCCCGGGTCGGACTCGTGTTCGAGAACATTGTTGATGTGAATGAAGTCGAAACTTTCGTTCTCGAACGGCGCGGACGATAAAGGCGCCGCGGATATCTCCATTCCGTTGAGGCCCTGCCCGAGCTGCGCGGCGCGAGCGGAAAACTCGAGGCCGCGCGCGCGCCAGCGCGAGTGGTCGCGCACGCCCGCGGCCAAGGTACCCAGAG
The DNA here is from genome assembly GCA_021806745.1 of bacterium. Classification (GTDB taxonomy): domain Bacteria; phylum Elusimicrobiota; class Elusimicrobia; order UBA1565; family UBA9628; genus GWA2-66-18. The sequence goes on along the minus strand of JAJZQS010000073.1, from coordinate 3,919 downwards.
CGCAGCCCACATCCAAAAAATCGCCGTCCGGGCGCCAGCGGCTCAAGCGAGCGGCCAGCGCGCGGCCCTTGTAGTAGTCCTTCCAGTACTGGCGAAAAAAACCGCCGTAGTAGGCGGGCGGGTAGCAGCGGGCGATGTCCTCGAAAGACGGGACGGGCCAATAGAACGCCGACGCGCAAGCCGCGCACTCGCGCGCGTCGCGCTCGGCGCCCGGATACAGGATCGCTCGGCAGACGAAGGCCGTCGGGCCCCCGCAGGCCGGGCAGGGCGGCGCGTCAGCCAACTTTCGCGCCGCACTCGGCGCAGAACTTGGCGCCGGCGGCCAGCGGCTTGCCGCACGAGACGCAGAACTTGGCCGCGGCCGCCGCGGCGGCGCCCGGCTGGGCCATGCCGCCGCCCATGGCGCCGGCCATCATCTGGCCCATGCCCAGGCCCGCGCCAAGCCCCAAACCCGCGCCCATCCCGGCGCCGGCCCCTCCGCCGGGGTTGCCCGCGGCCTTCTCCATGACGTCGAGGGTGCGCTTCTGCTGGTACTTGTCGCCCAAGATGTCGAGCTCGGCGCGGTCGGCCAGGGCCTTTTTCAGACGCACGACGGTGTCGTCGTCTTCGGGCACGTCCACGGAGTTCAGGTAGAAGTTGACGAGCTTGACGCCGTACTTGGCGAAGTCGTCGGCGAGCTTGCCCTGCAAAGCCCCCGACATCGCCTCCAAGTGGGCGGCGATTTCCAAGACGTTGATCTTCTCCTTGACGATCGTCTCGGCGATGTAGTCCTTGGCGCGGGTCAGGAGCACGCCGCGGAAGTAGTTCGAGAGCTGGTCGGCGGTGAACTGGGGGCTTGTCGCCGAGAGCTGGGTCACGAACGCGCGCGAATCGGCGATCTGGATGGCGAACTGGCCGAACGCGCGCACGGGCAAGAACACGTTGAACTTCGGGTCCATGACCGGGATCGGGCTGTTGGTGCCCCACTTCACATCCATGTCCACGGCCTTGTTGACGTAGTAGATCTCGGCGGTGAAGGGCGTCTCGCCGCCGAACGGGGCCTGGATGAGCTTGCGCATCAGCGGTATGTTGGCCGTGCGCAGCGTGTGCGTGCCGGGGCCGAGGACGTCGAGCGCCTGGCCGCCCTTGAAGAAGATCGCCTCTTGGGCCTGATTGACGATGACCTGCGTGCCCAGGCTCAGGTTGTCCTGAGGAAAGCGCCAGACGAGCACGTCGGCGGGTCCGTCGTATTTGACTCGATCGATCAGGGCCATGGTTGTGTCCTCCGGCGCAGACTATAGCCCCGGCGTCGGCGGTTGTCAATGAGCGATCGCTTGACGCCGCGCGGCCGCGCGGGTATAGTCGCCTCTCGGCCAGCGCGATGACCCCAAAGAAAGTCCACTACACCGGCGTCTGCGGCACCGGCATGAGCGCGCTCGCGCAGTTCGACGCGCTTTCCGGCCTCACGGTCACGGGCTCCGACCGCTCGGCCGACCGCGGCGAGGCGCAAGACGCCGTCGCGCGCCTGGCCGCGGTCGGCGTCAAGGTCCTGCCCCAGGACGGCTCGGGCGTGACACCGGACGCGCTCGTGGTGGTCTCCACGGCCATCGAGTCCGACAACCGCGACGCCCAGCGCGCCCGGGAACTCGGCGCGCGCGTCGTCCACCGCGCCGACTATCTGGCCGCGCTCGCTGGCGCGCGACGCACCGTCGCCGTGGCCGGCACCAGCGGCAAGTCCACGGTCACGGCGATGATCTTCGAGATTCTGCGCGCCGCCGGGCTCGACCCGTCGTTGATCTCCGGCGCGAACCTGCCCTCGCTGCGCACGCGAGGCCTCCTCGGCAACGCGTGGCTGGGAAAATCCGATCTGCTCGTCATCGAGGCCGACGAGAGCGACGGCACGCTCACGCGCTACCGCCCGGAACTGGGCGTCTTACTCAACGTCAGCAAGGATCACAAGGAGGTCGCGGAGCTGCACGCGCTGTTTAAGGAGTTCCGTGCGCGCTGCACGCGCTTCGTCGTCAGCGCCGACGCCTCCGGCCTTGCCGACTATGAGACCGGCGCTACGACCTTCGGATTTTCGCGCGGCGAGTTTCGCGGCTCGGATTTGCAGGTGCACGCGCGCGGCTCGAGCTTCCGCGCCGGGGGCGCCGCTTTCGAGCTTCAGGTCCCCGGCCGCTACAACGCCGAAAACGCGCTGGCCGCCGCCGCCGCCGCGCGCGAGCTCGGAGTCGAAGCGGCCGCGTCGGCCCAGGCGCTGAAGTCGTTTTCCGGCGTCGCGCGGCGCTTCCAGGTCGTCGGCGCCGCGCGCGGAGTGGAGGTCGTCGACGACTTCGCCCACAACCCGGAGAAGGTCGCCGCGGCGCTGGGCGCGGCCCGGCTTCGCTCCCGGCGCGTACTGGCCGTGTTCCAGCTCCACGGCTTCGCGCCCGCGCGCTTCATGAAAGAAGAATTCCTGGACGCCTTCGCCAAGTCCCTGCGCCCCGAAGACGCGCTCTACCTGCCCGACATCTACTATGTGGGCGGCACCGCCGCCAAGGATATCTCCTCCAAGGACTACGCCCAGGCGCTCACCGCGCGCGGCGTGCGCGCCTTCCATCGCCCGGACCGCGGCGCGCTGGCCGCGGAACTCGCGCGCGAGGCGCGCGAGGGCGACCTCGTGCTGGTGATGGGAGCGCGCGACGCAAGCCTCACTCGCCTGGCCGAGGAAGTGCTCGCCCGCCTTTGACCCGCGGCCCATTTCTTACCGGGACCTTCGACCCTGTCGACGCGCACGCCTCGCGTCCATCCTAAAGCCATGAACGCCGCACCCACTCTGACAGGGCTGCTGATCCTGGCCTCCGCCGCCAGAGCCGGAGGCTTCGCGCCGGTCGAGCTCCCGGCCGAGCTCGCGGCGCCGCTCGCGCCCGCGATGCCCGCCGCGGCGGCACCCTTGGCCTGCGCTCTCGCAAGCCCGATGTCGGGCGCGCTCGTCCCGGCCGCGGCGGCCGAACCGGTCGAAGAACCGACCCAGGAAGATCTAAACGCCGTACGCCGCGGGCTGATCCTGCGCAATCCCGAGGTCCCCCCTCGCGTGGCCAAGATCATCGAGCGCGAGATGGGCCTGACGGCCGACAGTTCGTTTTTCGACGGCATCCGCAGCCGCGGCGCCCAGCCGCGCAATTCCCACACCAACGAGCCTCTCGGCGAGGCCTATCGCCCCGTCAACCCGAACCAAGTGATCGTCGGGCTTTTTCATCTGCGCCAGGAAAATCGGGCCTACTACGACAGCCTCAAAAACCGGAGCACGGGCGTGGTCGCCACGGGCGTGCGCGGCGGCGTGGACGCGATGATCGAAGATCTCCTGGAAAAAGGCGCGATCCAGCCGCGCTCCGCGGGGCGCAACCTGCGCTTTCTCAACGGCGTCTACATGGACCTGCCTCATTACATCCACGAGGTCATCAAGTATGCGGCGGTGGACCCCGAGCGCGCGCAAGGCAAGGATCGCTACCCGATGGTGATCGCGTTTCGCGCCTCGAATGTCCACAACCCCGGCGCCGACTACCAGGGCCGCATCGTCGGCGACGGCGGAACGCTCGGCCACGTCGCTCTCGACCCGGTCCGTCCGCGGGACGTGGTGTCGATCTATGTCGACCGCTCTCGCCTGGCGCAGACCGAAACCCGCCTCAAGGGCACGGCGCTGGCGCACGCGCGAGTGTTGCCCATCGACATCCTTCCGCGCCACTGAGCGGCGAGCGCCGCATTGTCATATTAGTTATTGAAAGTCTTATCGGTCTTTAGGCATAATTGCCTTCATTCCCAGCGTCCGCATGTCCGAAACCCTCAAACAAGCCCTTCCGCGGCTGTCCCACGGCGACCACTGCTGCCTGTTTTTCAACTCCCCGGAAGAGCAGGGGCGCGTCACCTCGCCCTTCCTGGCCATCGGCCTTGAGCGCGGCGA
>JAJZQS010000182.1 GCA_021806745.1 bacterium | reverse complement strand
GGAGCGCGACCGCATTGTGCTCGAGGTCCGTGATCACGACCTCGTTGCGGCCTTCGTCGTAGGGGAATGAGGCGGCGACGAGGTTGGCGGCCTCCGTCGTGCCGGAAGTGAACACGATCTCCTGCGCGGAGTCGGCGTTCAGGAACCGCGCGACGGCGCGTCGGGCCTCGTCAAAGAGTTCCTCGACGGCGCGGCTGAGGCGGTGTGTCGACCTTTTTCCGCCGCAGCCGCCGTAATCGGAGTAGAACTCGGCGACCGCTCCGGCCATCTTTTTGGATTTCAGCGCGGTACACGCGCTGTCCAGGTAGACGAGCCGGCGGCCGTCTCGTTGGCGTTCAAGCGCGGGGTAGCGCCCCCGTACGGCCGCGACGTCAAGGCGAGTCGTCTCTGCGGCTGGTTTCATAGGCGGCCGTAGACCTCGATGTAGTCCTTTCTCGGGCCGGGGCAGACCGCGCGCATCGCGCAGCCGTCGCAATCCTCGATCTTCTGCTTTTCGGCGAGGTGCCGTCCGGGTTGGGCGGCGAGCATCTTGCGGTAATCGGCGTGGCGATGCTTCCAATCGATGACGAAGCAAACCGGGATGTGGTCGATGTCGAAGTCGATGCCGAGTTCGTCGCAAGCCCGGAACGCTTGGGTCAGATGCGGCGCCGCGTCGCGAAAGCGCGGCATCACCGACGCGTTTCCCTTGGCCCGCCCCATGCCCTTGACGTAAGAGAACTGTATCCACGAAAATCCCGCGAGTTCACGGGCGGCAAAGCGGACGAAACTCTCGGCGAAGCGATAGTTCTGCTCGTGCACGATGTAGTTGAGCCGTAGCGGTTTGCCGAGCGTCAGCAACCGCCGCACGCCGCGTACGCGAGCCGCGAATGCTCCCGGCGTCAGCGTGACGACCTCGTCGAGTTCGGGAGTATGAGCGGAGAAATTCACGTTCCAGAAGTCGATGAGACCCGCAAGCTGTTCCAGGCGTTTGGGCGGCCACTTTTCGACGATGACGGCGTTGGTCTGGAACTCGACGATCTTGCCCAGCTTTTTGGCGTGGGCGACGATCGCCAAAACCTCCAGCGGCTTGCGCAGCATCGGGTCGCCGCCGGAAATCTGCACATGCCCGGTGGCGTCGTCGGTGATCTCCTTCAGCAGGCCCGGCAGCGAATAACCGCCGGTGCGACCGTGCGCCGAACAGAAAACGCACTTGATGTTGCAGGCGCCGTTGATGGGGAGATGGAGAGCCAAGTCAAAGAGTGCAGGCGCCGGCCGGACACGGGCAGCACAGCATCTCGCCGGCTCCGGCCACACCCGCGTCTTGTCCCGGGGCGTTGCCGGCGGCCATGTAGCGCGCGTAGACCCCGGAAATCAGCGTCGCGTAAGTTCCGCCGGGACAGTTCGTGGTCGTCCCCGCGCCGAAGGCGACGAAGTTGCCGCAGTTCTGCGCCGACTGCATCACGTCGGAGACGTAACCGTCGCCGGCGTTGTTGAACGTGTAGTTCAGCGTGCCGCCCGAGCCGCCTCCGACCGTGCCTTCCGCGTAGACATCCCAAGTGTGGACTCCGCCGCCCCAGCCGCCGGGATAGCCGCTCGTGGGACTGAAACCATTTGTTCCGATTCGGCCGTCAACGTTAAGACCCAACGCTCCCGCCCCGTTGGCGCCGTAAACCGACATCTGATTGTTGCCGTCATTGATCAGACGCACATTAAAGTCCTGGGCGCCGACGCCGCCGTAGTGGAAATCGATGTAGGGAACGCCGACCCCCGGCGTCCCATTGTTTCCACCCAACTCAAGGGAGCCTCCTTGATCCGATTGGATGAGGCTTTCGTTACCGAAGACTAGTTCGTAGCCGTTGGCGATTTGGGCGTTGCCTACGGTGTATGTGGGCCCGTTCACATACATTCTCGCTGTGCTGGCCCCGTAAACAACCGGCGGGGGGGCGTTCGTACCGACGTCAAGAAAGCTCGCGGGGTTATCGCGCGCCATGTAGGCGTTGCTCGTGGCCACGAGTTGGGTGTAGACGCCGGAGGGAGCGGGATAATAGGTGGTCAGCGTGACGCTTTCGGAAGCCAGTTCCGGCGCGACGGCCAGGACCATCGCCGCGACCATTATCCCGCGCACCGCGCGAGAGCCTAACTTCAAGTCGAAGCGGACTATGACTTCTGACATGGAACTCCCCCGTGCCTGACCGCAGTTTAACAGGCGGCAGAGGGGTTGTCAAGGCGATGTCGTCGTCGGCAGAACGCGCTTGAGCAGCGAGGCGCGCGAGCCCGGAGAGAGGGCCCCGGGGCGCAGCGCGTCGTGCACGCAAGACAGGGCCTCGGGGAAATTCAGATCGCGGCGCAGCGCTTCGCGAAAGCGGTGCAGGTAGCCGGCCAGGGCGCGCGCGCTGGGTTCGAGCGTGACCGCCGCGTGCGCGGCCGCGGCCGACAGCAGGCGCTGGCGCTGGGCGCGGGCTTGCGACAGCGCGTCCCAGGAGAAGACCAGCGGGCTTCGGTAGTGGGCGGCAAAGCGCAGGAAAAAGTCCGCGTCGGCCGACGAAAAACCCCGCGCCGCCAACTCGGCGGGCGCGGGCAGGCCGCCTTCCAGCGGGGCGGGGCGCAGCCACGCCGACTCCGCG
>JAJZQS010000181.1 GCA_021806745.1 bacterium | reverse complement strand
CAAGGTGAGCGTCGTGGAGCCGGAGTCTTGCGGCCAGGCGCACTTGTCGGGACGATTTTTCGGACTGCCGTGGAACGCGCGTTTCCGCTTCGAGCGCGCCGGCGACGGCGGCTGGCGCGGGGTGATGGTCTCGGGCCCCTTGCGGCGCATGGAGACGACGGTGTCCCTGCGCGCGGTGTCCGGCGGCACGCTCGTGGAGCGCGCCGACGCCTACGATCTTCCTTGGCTACTCAAGCCCCTGTCTGCGGCGCTCAAGCCCGCGCTCGGGCGCGCGCTGGAGGCGGCGCTGGGACTGGTCAAGGAGCGCGCCGAGGCGCTGCATCGGCGCCGCCAGCTTCAAGAGCTGGACGCCTGAAGCCGCGCGGCGTCAGCCGCGGCCGTGGCACTTCTTGAACTTCTTGCCGGAGCCGCAGTGGCAGGGCTCGTTTCGCCCGGTGTCCGGCCCCGACTTGACGAAGGTCTCGCCGGGCTTGGCGGCTTCCTCGGCGAAGTCCCCGCGCGCCACGCGTTCCTGGTTTTTCTCAAGCCACGCCTTCACCGCGCCCATGTCCTTGAGGTCCACGCCGTCGCGCTGCATGTGACTGGCCAGCGTGCGCAGCTGCTTGAGGAAGGCGGGGTTTTTCCAGTGGCGCAGCATCGCGCCCATGGCGAGCTTGGCTTTGGGGTCCGAGGCCAGCTCGGGGGGCAGTTGCGGCAAACCCCCGGGACCGGCGGCGGCTTCGTCTTCTTTCTTCTTGAACGGATTGAGGTTCTTCAGCCAGGACATGTGACTCTCCGAAAAAACGGCGGAAGGGGTGGGATTCGAACCCACGAGGGGCTTGCACCCCTGGCAGTTTTCGAGACTGCTACCTTCAACCGCTCGGTCACCCTTCCGTGAACGGCAAATACCGAAAATCCGCGGGCGGTCGACGACGGATTTTAGCATACCGCCGCGGCGGTCGTCGCAAGCGCGGCTAGCGCATCTTGGCGCGGATCTTGCCGATCTCCAGTTCCGCGCGCGGGTGCTGGTCGGCCAGCGCGGGATCGTCGAGGATCGCGTTCCAGATTTCAAGCGCGCGGCCGTATTCCCCGCGCTCGGAGTGGACGTTGGCCAGCAGTTCGCGCACGAACACGGAAGCGTCGGGGGCGGAGCAGGCCGCATCGAGCGTGCGCACCATCGCGTCCGTGTCGCCCTTTTTCTTGTAGGCGATGGCCGCGATGTAGAGCGCGTAGGTCGGATGCCCGGGGTCGCGGCGCATGCCTTCTTCGAGGATGGCGGCGGCGTCGTCGGGCCGGTCCACGCCGTGAAACCAGGCCAGGATGCCGGCCGCGTAGGTGTAGGCGGAGTGGAAGGCGGGGTCCAGGCGCACCACGCGGCGCGCCAGGTCGGGCAGGCGCGAGTAGCCGAAGCCTGAGTCCGCGAAGCCGTCGCCGTGGCCCGCGGCGTACTGGAGCATCTCGATCCAGGCCAAATCCGCGGCCGCCGCGCGCAGGCCTCCTCCGGCCAGCGTCGCGTCTTGCAGCACGAACGGCGTGTCGGGAAGCTGCGAAAGCGGCGGGAAATCCCGCGAAAGGCGGCGCAAGGCGCCGCCCAGCAGCAGCGCCGCCGCCGCGCAACCGCCCGCCGCCCACGCGCCGGAGCGCGCCATCAGAACTCCTTCTGTTCGAAGACCTGCGTGGACAGAGCCAGGCAGGCCGCCGCATAGGCCAGCGCGTAGAGCGCCGCGGCCGCGATCCAGCGCGGGCCGGGCGCGGGGCCGTGGATCGCGTCGCGGTAGTCGAGCCGGGCAAGGTCGGGCACCGCGCGCGCGGCGCCCTCAAGCAGGGCGCGCGCCAGCGGCGAGGGCGCGCGCTCGGCCAGAAAGCGCATCTCGGCGGTGAAGTGCCCGAGCATCCAAGCGAAGGCCGTGAAGACCATCGCCGCCTCCTGCGAGGTCAGCGTCAAGGACAGCAGAAGCGCCAGAGCGCTCATCACCGCGACTTGGCCCATGGCGAAAGTCCACGCCAGCGCGTAGGAGCCGTCCACCGGCCAGCCGGCGGCCGCCATCAGCCCTCGGTGCGCCAGCCCCATGACGGCGGCCGTCGCGATCACCGCGAACATCGTGCCCGCGAAGCGCCCCAGCAGGTAGTCGCGCCGGCGCACCGGATGCGACAAGATCAGGTAGACCGCGCGCGATTCCACCTCGCTCAAAATCAAGTGCACGGTCAGAAACACCGCGGTGAGCAAGGTGATCGCCTCGATGGCGGCCAGACCCAGGTCCAGCATCATGCGCGCGCGTTCGTCTTGGGCCAGCGACGCGGCCAGAAGTCCGCCCACGATCAGCACCAGTCCGAACAGCGCCGCGCTCAGCCAGGCCTTGCGCCGAAGGTGCTCGCGCACCGTGTAGGAGAAGACGGCCTTGAAGGTGTCCATGGCTAATCCAGCGCGATCGGTCCCACGCCGTCGGTGCGCTTCACCGCCTCGGCGAACGCGCGCTCCAGCGCGTCGGTGCGGCCGCTCCACTCGGCGCTGTCCATCTCGCGTGCCAGGCGCCCGCCGCTGAGGATCGCGATGCGGTCGCAGACGCGCTCCACCTCGGAGATGTCGTGGGAGGAGAACAGCACGGTCTTGCCGCGCTTTTTCAAGTCCAGGATCAACTCGCGCATCTCGC
>JAJZQS010000072.1 GCA_021806745.1 bacterium | reverse complement strand
CCTCTGCGCCGCCGCACGACGCCGCGCGCCGCCAGGCCGCCGCGCGCCAAGCTGCTGCGCCTGGGCGCCGCCCTCGGTGCCAAACGCCTTTCGCCCCCGGAGCCGGGACTTGAGCCGCCGCCCGTGCTTCTGTCTCTGCCCGAGCGCGGACCCGTTCAAGACCCGGCCGGCCTGCCGACGCCGCGCCGTCTAGCCGGGCTGGACGCGGCGGAAAATCTCAACCCCGCGCAGTTGCCCCGCGATCGCCGCCGCGGCCCGCATTGGGACGACCGGGATTGGCACGACGGACCCGCGCGCGGCCTCGATCGCGACGGCGCCTGGCTGTGGACCTACCGCGATCGCGGCCGTGTTTGGGCCCTGGCCGGAAGTCCCGCCGCGCCGCTGGTTCGCCAGGGACCGGCCTGGTGGCTGCGCCGAGACGGGATGTGGTTCGTCGTTCACGACGGGCAGCCTTGGGTTTGGCGCCATTTCGCGGATTGGGGCGCGCAAGGGCTGTTCCAGCCCGGGACGGGCGTCAAAATCGTCTACAGCGCCGATTTTTCCCGAGCGGCCGTGATCACTCCCGGCTCGGGTGCCCAGGTTTTCGACGCCGACAGCGGCGAATTTCTCGGCACGATCCCGCAGGAAAGTCTGCCCCCGACGCGGCGTCCGCGCGCGCCCGCCTCTTTGCCCGTGCCCGAGTAGCGGCGCCGGGCGCTAGCGGTCGGGCGCGGCCAACTCGAGCAGCGCCCAGGCCACCGCGAAAGCCGCCACGACCTTGGGCGCGAGCGCCAACATCTGCGGACGCCAAAAGTTGGAGCGCAGTCCCGCAAACAGCGCGATCAGGCCCCCGCCCCAGATCACCGCCATCACCGCCTTGACCCCGATCAGGACCCAGTTGGCCGAGGAGCGGGAGGTCGCCTGCTTGAGCAACCTCCGGTCGCTCCAGCTCAAGCCCTGGAACTCCACGCCGACCCAAACCGAGAAATCCGTGCGCTGGATCCAGGCCGCGCGTCCGCGCCCGGCCAGTTCCCGGCCCGGCAGCGAGAGTCGGTAGCGCACCGCTTGTTTTTCGGCGATCTCGCCGTGCATCTCGGCGCGGAAGCCCTTCGCCGAGAGGTCGTGCGCCACCGCGTGGTCGTCGATGACGACGCCCATGTCATCGAGAAGCACCAGGGAAAAATCGGTCAGGATCCGGGCGGAGGTTCTTCGTTCGTCGCTCATGGGCCGGCGCCGGCTCGCGGCGCGGCGCCCATTGTATTATAATGCGCGCATGGAGTCGGAGTACGACTTCGAGAAGCTGGCCCAGGAGATCGTGCAGGACCGCCTGCGCGATCTTCCCAACCCTGCCGCGGCCGCGGGAGAAATCGCGCTCAAGATCGCCGTGCCCGCGGTCACCAGCACCCGCCTGCGCCAGGACCCGCGCCTCACGGTCATCGCCACCTGCCGCGGCGTGATGCGCGGCATGCTCCTGCTCGACCAAAACCTCGGCGAAACGGCCGTCTCCCTTCTGACCCAGATGGCCGCGATCTCGCAGGAGGCCGACCTCGACCCGGCCGACTGCATGACCTGGACGATGGAAGGCATCGCACCGATCTGCCTGATGGCCGACGCGCAGAAGCGCGACGCGGTCGTCGCCGCGATCGAGGAGCACTTCATGGGCGCCGGCGAGGTGTTCCGCAACCTTCTCGACTCGGCGCCGCGCGCCTGAAGTGAAGATCGCCCTCGCGCAGATCGACGCGCGCGTCGGCGACCTGCGCGGCAACAGCGAAAAAATCCTCTCCTCTCTGGACGAGGCTTCGCGCCGCGGCGCCGAACTCGCCGTGTTTCCCGAGCAGACCCTCGGCGGCTACCCGGCGCTCGACTTGTGGGAGGAGCGCGGCTTCGACGCGGCCAACGAGCGCGCGCTGAAGTCCTTGGCCCGCAAAGTGCGCGCCACGGCGGCGCTGGTGGGCTTCGTGTCGCGCAACCGCGACCGCGTCGGCAAGTCCGCGCGCAACTCCGTGGCTCTCCTCCACGAAGGAGAGATCGTCGCCGTCCGCCACAAGACGCTCCTGCCCACCTACGACGTTTTCGACGAGGCCCGCTACTTCGAGCCCGCGCGGGAAAATGCGCCCATCAAGTGGAGGGGACTCAAGCTGGGCGTGACCGTCTGCGAGGACGCCTGGGCCGTCGATCCGTCCTCTTCGCGCCGCCTCTACTCCACGGACCCGGTGGCGGCCCAGGCGAAGGCCGGCGCCGACATCTTCCTGAACCTGTCGGCCTCGCCGTTTCTGCGCGGCAAGACCGCCGTGCGCCGCAGGCTCATCAGCGCGCACGCGCGGCGCTGGAAAAAGCCGTTTTTCTACTGCAACGCGGTCGGCGGCAACGACGAGATCGTCTTCGACGGCGGCAGCCTGGCCTACGACTCTCGCGGCCGACTGCGCGCGCGCGGCGCCTTCGCGGCGCAAGACCTCGTGCTCGTGGACTCCGAGACCTGGGAGGCCGGCCCGCTCGCTGAGGAACCCGACGAGGTCGGGCAATGCGGCGAGGTCCTGACGCTGGGCATCCGGGATTTCGCCGCCAAATGCGGCCTGCAGACCGCCTTCGTGGGTCTTTCCGGGGGCATCGACTCGGCCGTGGTCGCGGCGCTGGCCGTGCGCGCGCTGGGCCCGGCGCGCGTGGTGGGAGTGTCGATGCCCTCGCCGTACTCGTCTGCGGGCAGCGTCGATGATGCGCGCGCGCTGGCCAAGAACCTGGGCATCGAGTGCCGCGAGATCGCGATCTCTTCCATCTACAAGGCCTATCTGGACGCCTTCGGCGGGGAGTGGGGCAAGGGCAGTCCCGACCTGGCCGAGCAGAATCTCCAGGCGCGCGCGCGCGGCGCGATCTTGATGAGCCTGTCCAACAAGTGCCGACGCGGCTTCGTGCTGACCACCGGCAACAAATCCGAGTTGGCCGTCGGCTACTGCACGCTCTACGGCGACATGTGCGGGGCGCTGGCGCCGCTGGCCGACGCGCCCAAGCGCCTGGTCTATCGGCTGGCGGCCTGGATCAACGCCGAGCGAGAGCTGATTCCGCGCGCCTCCATCGACAAGCCCCCGTCGGCCGAGCTCAAGCCGGACCAGAAGGACCAAGACGACCTGCCGCCCTACGACCAGGTCGACGACGCGCTGGAGGCCTGGGTGCAGGAGCGGCTGTCTCCCGCGCGCGTGGCGCGCGCGGTCGGAGACCGGCGCGCGGCCGAGGTTCTGCTCGACCGCATGGACTGGTCCGAGTTCAAGAGGCGCCAGGCTCCGCCCGGACTCAAGATCTCGGCCAAGGCCTTCGGCCTCGGGCGGCGAATGCCCATCGCGAAGGCCGGCTGGCGCGAGCGCGCAGGCCTCTAAAACATGTTGTCGGGGTCTTTCATCGTCTTGGCCCTGCCTTCCCACGCCTGAAGCTCCGCAGGGCTCAAGAATTTCTTGTGGACGATGGCCTCGAAAACGCGGTCCTTGAACCACTGGACATACATGTGGAAAAAGCCGCCAGTTCCCACCTGCGCGCCCCAGGAGTTCTTGACCTTCATTTTGACGATGGGGCCCTTGGGGCCGGAGGGCTGGTCGTAGCCGGTGATGGTCATCGCGTGGTCGGGCTGGTTGAGCTGGTAGTAGACGGACGCGCGGCGCGTGAGCCTTTCGCGGCGCTCGGCCTTGGACAGACCGTAGAGCGCGTCGCGCAGGAAGATTTTTGGGTGCATGATGCCGCTCTTCACGTCCACGTCGTCGATGACGTCGGAAGCGAACCAAACCGCATGGCCGCCGCGAATGGAGGTCGCGACGAGTTCGGCCAGGCGCTTGGCTCCGACGTCCATGAAGCGCAGGTTGTAGGAGGGGCCACCCTTGGCGGCGGCGCCGATGGCCGAGCGCGGGACCTCGTAGACCACGCCCTTCTTCTGGCTGGGCGAGTTGGTCAAGACCACGTAGTCGCCGGGTTTGAAGCCCACGTAGTCGCGGGCGAAATCCCGCGGGGTGTAGCGGGTGACCTTGGCGACCGTCTGCGCGGCGGGCCCCTTGGCGCCGGGAGCGGGAGTGTCCTCGCGCAGTTCGAACTCGGAGGGGGGAGTGCCCAGGTGCGTGGCCAGGACCTTCCAGACGCGGTTCATCGCGCGTTTCTGGACGGCGACGGCGCGCTCGGCCGCGAGAGCGGGGGTCAGCTTCGAGAGCTTCTGGAGTTCGGCCGAAGACAGGGCCAGGGAGGTCTGCAGTTCCTTGAGCAAAGTGGCGCTGTTCTGGGAGCTCGCGGTCTCGGGCATGGCGGACTTGGGCGCCAGGCCATACTTGTTCACGATGAATTCGAAATACTCGAACCAGCCGCCGTCGTCGATGGCCGCGCCCACGTTCAACGCCTCGCGCAGCGCCGGAGGCGGGACTTTCTTCCCGGCCGCGCGCGCCAGCGCCAGTGCCGCGGATTGGTCCAGGTAGGCCTTGGATTTCTCAAGCAGGCTGAAGAAGTAGACGAAGTTCTCCGAGAACTCGTTGAACGGCAGTTTCCGCCCTTCGGCCAAGAGTCCCGTCATGATCACATTGAGTCCGGCGAAGTCCCAGCAGCGTCCGGACTGCTTCTGATCGGTGATCGGGCTTTCGGGCAGTTCCACGGTGTAGTGGTCGTTGTGCGCGGCCACCAGCTTGCCGTTGAGCGCGGCGGCGGAAAACCCCTGGCGCTGTACGATGTCGCGCAGGCGCTTGAGCGCGGGCTTGGCGGCGGCGTCGCGGCGGATCATCGCGTCCACCCAGTCGGTGGACACCGCGCGACCTCCGGCCGAGGCGGCGTCGAAGGCCGCGCCGGCCTTTTGCGCGGAAGCGGCGACGCGGTCAAGAGTCTCGCGAGCGCGGGGAGCGTCGGCGCGCTCCGCAGCCTTGGGCGCGGCGGCCTTCTGCGATCGCGGCGCTGGAGACGCGGATGGCGAGGCGTCCTCTTGGGCGGCCGGCGCGGCGGCGGCGGCGGGCAAGGCGGCAGGCAAAGCCGCGGCGGAAGCCTCGGCGGAGACGGCAGGCGCGGCGACGGAAACCGCCAGGGAGCCCGACAACGCGGACGCGGAAAGATTCCCGCCCAAAGCCGCGGGAGCGGCGGAAAGCGCCGGGATGACCGCGGGCGCCATCGGCGCGACTTGCGCGGGCGCTTCGGCCAGCACGGCGGCGCTGGAAGCGCAGGGAGCCAGCATCAACGCGGCGGCGGCGAGGGCGCACAGGGCTTTGGGAGTCATGAGGAAATTTTAGTCGCGCCGCGCCCCTGCGTCGCGGGTCCATCGTCCCTCGGCGAGGTCCGTTAGACCTAAATTTCTCGCGGGCCGCGCGGACTCGGCCGCAATCGCGCGGATTTGATCGCGATTCGAGCGCTCATTTTGCTAAGACATGGAAGGGGGAAGCAACTCACGGAGGAACGCATGGCCGGAAACGAACTGCCGCATCTGGAAATCGACTATCCCGCCGAGGGCGCGGTCGTTGCCGCGGGCCACTACACCTTCCGCGTGGGCTCCGACGCCCGGCTGATCATGGCCGAGGTGTCCATCGACCGCGGGCCTTGGCGGGCCTGCCGCCAGGCCTGCGGCTATTGGTGGTACGACTGGACCGGAGGCGCGCCCGGCGAACACACGCTGTCGGCGCGCGCGACGGCCCACGACGGCCGCCCGGTCAACGCGACGCTGCGCCGTTTCGTCGTCAGCGGACGCCGCTGACGACGGCGGGCGTCTCGCCCGCCGTCGTCTGCAGTTCCGACGGGTCGGCCACGCGCCGGAACGCCCGCGTCAGCCGCGTGAGCAGCGCCAGACGGCGGTTCTTGACGGCCTCGTCGGGGTCCATCACCATCACGCCCGCGAAAAAGCCGTCGAGAGGCGCCGACACCGAAGCCAGCGCCGCGAACGCGCCCGCGTAGTCCTCTGCGCCCAGCCGTTCGGCCACGCGCCGCTCGGCGCTTTCCACCGCGGCCGACAGTTCGACTTCCGCGCCCTCGGTGAGCGCGGACGCGTCCACGCGCTCGTCGCGTTCTCCCGACTGCTTGAGGATGTTGGCCGCGCGCTTGAAGGCCGCCGCGATCCGGTCGAAGGAGGGATCGCGGCGCGCGCTTTGAAGCGCCGCCAGCCGCCGTGAGGCGCCGAGCAAGTCGCGCAGGGCGTCCCGGCGCACCGCGCGAATCTCGTCCACCGCGAAGCCCTTCTCCTCGAAATACGACGCCGCTCGCGCCCAGACGAACTCGCGCAAGGCGCCCTCGGTCTTAGCGTCGCCGCGCGCCGGCTGGCGCGCGAGCGCTTCGGCCAAGCACGCCTCCAAGTCCACGCGCAGCTTCTTCTCCACGACGATGCGCACCGCGCCCAGCGCCTGCCTGCGCAGCGCGTAAGGATCGGCCGAGCCCGACGGAATGAGCCCCGCGGCGAAGCAGCCGGCCAGGCTGTCGAGCTTGCCCGCCAGGCCGACCGCCGCGGCCTCGGGCGTGGTCGGCAACTGCGCGCCGCCGGCCGTGGGCCAGTAGAACTGCTCGATGGTCGTCGCCGCGGCCTCGCCCAGCCCTTCCAGGCGCGCGTAGACGCCGCCCATGGTCCCCTGCAATTCCGGGAATTCCCTGACCACATCCGTGACCAAATCGGCGTAGACGAGCCCGGCCGAGGCCGACGCGGATTTCGCGTCCACGCCCGCGCGCTCGGCCACGAACTGCGCCAGAGCCCGAACGCGCTCGGCCTTGTCCCACATGGAGCCCAGCGCCTTCTGGTATGTCACGCGCTTGAGCCCTTCCAGGCGATCGGCCAGCTTGACCTTGCGGTCGCGGCCGAAGAAGAACGCCGCGTCGTTGAAGCGCGCCTCCAGCACGCGCCGGTAGCCCTCTGCCACGAGCTTGTTGCCGGCCGACTCTCCGTCGCGCACGCCCACGAACGCGGGCAAAAGGCCTCCGCGCGCGTCGAGCACCGGGAAGAATTTGAGCTGTTTTTTCATCACCAGCTTGAGCAGGGCCGCGGGGAGCTCCATGTGCTCTGGCCTCAGGCGTCCCACCACGGGCACGGGGTGCTCGACCATGTCCACGGTCTCGGCCACGAGATCCTCGTCCAAATCCGCGAACCCTCCCGCGCTCTTGGCCGCCAACTCCAATTGCCGCAGCAAATACGCGCGGCGCTCGACGGGATCGGCGATGACCAGGCGGTCGCGCAGCGCCTTCATGTGCTCGGCCGGGGATTTGAGCGCCGCGGGCTTGGCCGCGAGCGCGGGGTGGCCGCGCAGCAGCCCGTCGGACTTCACGCCGGCGACTTCGCAGGCCACCACGCGCGCGCCGTGGACGGCGGTGATCGCGCGGATGGGACGGCCGAAGCGAAAGCCGGTCTCCTCCCAAGTCATCGTCTTGGGAAACTCCAGCGACTTGAGCAATTCCGGAATCAGCGCGGAAAACACCTTGGCCGCGGGCTCGCCCTTGCGCGCCACTTCGGCGTACAAGACTCCGCCCTCGGGCTTGAGCGCCCCGGGCTCGACGCCGTGTTTGCGCGCAAATCCCTCCGCCGCGGGCGTGAAGGCGCCGTCGGCGGCGCGCCACGCGCTCTCCTTTGGGCCCTTGAAGCGCTCCACGCCGTCCTCGCCCTTGGCCGCGGCGTCTTGCACGAGCAAGACGAGGTGGCGCAGCGTGCCGTAGGCGCTCACGCGCCCGTGAGGCAGGCGTCCGGCCAGCATTTTTTCGGCGTTGGCCGACAACTGGGCCAGCGCGGGGGCCACGAAGCGAGCGGGAAGCGGCTCGGTGAATACATCGAGCAGGAAATCCGCGGACTTGGGCGCGGGAGCGGCGGTCTTCTTGGCCGGGGGCTTAGACATGATGCGGCTCCGGAGCGTGCTTTTGGATGTAGGCGTCCATGACCTTGCGCGCCAGCGCGCGCACGCGGCCGATGTAGCGGGCGCGTTCGGTCACCGAGATGGCTCCGCGCGCCTCCAGGGTGTTGAACAGATGCGACACGCGCACGACGCAGTCATAGGCGGGCAGGGGGTCGCCGAGGGCGGCCAGGCGCTCGCCTTCCTTCTCCCACTCGTCGAAATGGCGCGACAGCAGGGCCGCGTCGGCGGTCTCGAAGTTGTAGCGACTGAACTCTCGCTCCTGGGCCTTGTGGAGGTCTCCGTAGCTCAAGCCGCCGCCGTAGTCGAGCTCGTAGACGTTCTCCTTTTTCTGCAGGAACATGGCCAGGCGCTCCAGTCCGTAGGTGATCTCCACCGAAATCGGCGACAGGGGCATGGAGCCCATCTGCTGGAAATAGGTGAACTGAGTCACTTCCATGCCGTCCAGCCACACCTCCCAGCCCACGCCGGCCGCACCCAGGGTGGGAGACTCCCAGTCGTCTTCGATCCAGCGCAGGTCGTGCTCCTTGAGCTTAAGGCCGATGGCCTCCAGGGATTTTCGATAGAGCTCGGCGGCGTCGGCCGGAGCGGGCTTGAGGATGACTTGAAGCTGGTAGTACTTGCCCAACCGATTGGGATTGTCGCCGTAGCGGCCGTCGGCGGGGCGGCGGGACGGCTCCACGTAGACCGCGCGCGTGGGCATCGCGGTGAGCGCGCCGAAAAAAGTGGCCGGATTGAAGGTTCCCGCGCCCTTCTCCAGGTCGTAGGGCTGCACCACGGCGCAGCCCTCGCGCGACCAGAACTGCTGGAGAGTCAAGATGACGTCTTGAAAACTTTTCATGAGGAGCCAGTTTAACAAGTACGCGGGGGAGGCGTCACGCCGGCGCGGCGCGCGGCTTGGCCGTCCTCAGCGCTTCCCTGAACCTCGCCGTCAAGATCGGCCGCCCGGTCTGTTCTTCGATGTGCGCCTCCAGCGCCTGGCGCGCGTCGGCCGCGGCATTCCGGTCGAACGCCAGTTCCGTGAGGCCCGCCGGCTCCCGCTCGTGCAGCGCCGACCACACCCGCGCGCAGGACCCCGGCGCGCGCTCGCGAAGGCTGAAGCCCGCCATGTCGAGCAGCCGAAGCCCGAAGGCCAAGGACAGCCAGCGGCTGGGATGCTCTTCGAGCGCCGCCAAAACCGCCGCCATCAAACGATATTTCTCCGGCCCCGGCGCGCGCTCGGCCGTCAAGCGCTCAAGCAGCTCCGCGCAGTAGAGCGCGGCCGTCAGCCGCGCCAAGTCCCCACGCGTTCCCGGAAACGACGCGATGAGACTGCCGCCCACGCACTTGGCCAAGTCCGCCCGCGCCGACAAGTGCAGGCGGTACTCGCCCCACACCGCCGGCTCCGACAACGCCTTGAGCTTGCCCGCCGGACGCGACACCCCCACGAACCGCGCCGTGATTTTTCCCAGGTCTTCCGTGTATAGAGTCGCGATCCGGTCGTACTCACCCGCGGGACGCCGCGACAGCACGAAGCCCCGCGCGTTGACGATCACGCGCCCTCGCGCGCCAGCGCTCGGCGCATCGCCGCCGCCGCGCGCGCTCCGGCGAGGGGAAAAGAGTGCCGCAAGGAAGCGGGAGCCCCATCAAGAAGCGGGGCCGCGCCTTCGCTGGTCGAGCCCAAATACGCCAGCCAGCGACCGCCGCCGTCGAGAGCCGCGAAAGCCCTCGCGCGCAGGCGCGGCGGCAGAGCCCGGAAGGCCGCCACCCGCGCCGTCGGGGGAATGTCCGCCCAGACCCGAACCAACGCCTCCGGCCCCGCCCCGCGCGCCGCGCGCGCAAGCCCCGCCGCGTCCCGCTTTTTAAGCGCCGCGCTCAGACGACGCGCCAGCCCGCCCTCGGATTTCATCCTTGAGATTATAGAACGTCAGCGGCGGCGCGAACGCGGAAAGCGCTGGAGGAGAAGAATGGTCCCGATCATCGCCAGAAACGGCCAGAAGCCCCAGTGCAGGCCCAGGCCTTCCAGACTGTCGGCGAAGAAGTGCGCGAAAATAGGGAGCAGAAGACTGCCCGAGGCCGCGTAAATCCACGCCAGCGCCGCGCCCAGCGCCGCGCGCGCGGCAAATCCCGCCCATGTGAAGGCGTACGCGCCGCCCATGCCGCTGGCGGCGGAAGCGCTGCCCAAGCCGATTTTGGCCAACAGAGCTCCGTAGTCGATGTAGTGCGCCCCAGAGAAGATCAGTCCCGAGACCACCGCCGCGGTCCACAGCAGCCGCCCGCGCGTCAGACCCCAGGACTTCAGTCTGTCGTGCAGAGAACGGAAAAGTCCGCGGCGGAAGATGAACTCCTCCAAAAAACCGACCAGCAGGAAGTTGTAGAGCACCAGGTCCGCCGGCGAGGTCAGCATCTGCGTCAGCACCGGCGGCGTGGGCTCGACTCCTCCCGCGATCAGGTGCACGCCCGCGAAGACCAGGTCGCCGAACGCGTAGAGCGCCGTCCCGCACAGCGCCGCCAGACGCAGAAGCGGCAGGGGAGAATGCGGCGCTCCGTCTTCGCGCGGCGTCTTCCAACGCGCGCCGAACTCGCGCACCCGCGCGAACTGCCGCGCCAGCGCCGCGCCCAGCGCGGAGGGCCTCAAGCTCCCGGCCGAAATCGCCAGCGCCGCGGCCATGAGGCCGGAAACGGCCAGGCTCGCGAACCAAGGAAGGCCCGCCAGCGTACCCGCCGCGGGGCTGAGCAAGACCAAGCCGAAGCGCGCCGCCTCCAGGCTGAACAACGCCAGACCGCCGCGCAGGGCCAGCGGCGCAAGCCAGGAATTGGAGCGAACCCTCAGCCACAGAAGCGCCGCGTGAATGCCCAGAAGCGGAACCACCACCGAGGGCGTGCCCGTGACCAAGAGCAAGAGTCCCGCGCTGACCGCAAGGGACGCCGCCCCCGCGATCCACGGCGCCGAGCGCCCCGCGCCCAAGCGCTCGGCCAGCGCCCGCGTCCCGTCGAAGACCGCCAGCGCCGCGACCTCTTGCGACAAAGATTGCGCCACATAGCCCAGCAACTGTCCGCCGAGACCGGAATTCTGCAGAGCGTCGAAGGAGATCGTGCCCACCGGATCGCCCGGACGCGCGAAGCGCGCCAGCGGCTTGGCCAGACCCCAGCCGACCAGCATCCCGGCCATCGCCACCGGCATCCACTGCGCCGCCGAGCGAAGTCCGCCCAGCCACCAGTTCCTCAGCGCCGGAAACGAGCGATCGCCCGCGCGCGATTCCAGCGCGGCCTGCGCGTCGGCGCCGTAGGCCGCCCAGCGCCACGCGGACTTGAAAAGAGTCAAGCGTCCCGTCGGCTCGGCGGGCGGGGCGCGCGGCCCGGCCACGGGCGAGGGCGCTCGGCGCAGGTGGCGGGAGAAAGTCATGAGTCCAAAGCCCGCGTAGAGCGCCGGTCCCGGAGCCGCGGCCAAGGCGTGCGGCACAAGCGCGGGCGCTGCGAAAGCGGCAGCCGACGCCAGAACCAACGCCCCTCCGGCCAAGCGCAGGGCGCGCGCCGCGCGCGGGAGTGCACGCGCAGCGGTGGAAAGGGGCGCGTCGGCATCCGCCGGTGCGCCGCTCCAGTCCGCGACCACGCGCGAGACGAGCGCGTGCGCCGCGCGGGCGCCCGCCGAAAGCCGAGCGCGCGCGGCCGCGGAGGATTCCGGCGCGAGGGAAGCGGCGTCGGAACCGGAGTCAGTCGCAGCAGGCGCGCCGTCCGCTTCGGACGCCGCGGCGTCCGCCGGAACCGCCGCGGCCACGGCGCCCGGCGCCGAAAATGCCGTGGGAATCGGCGACGGCACCGACGGTATCGCCGCCGCCGCAGGCAGTGAAATCTCCGTCGGGGCAAGCGCCGCCGCGGCCGAAGGCGGCGCGACGGTCGGCGCGCTTGCGGCGACAAACTCCACGCGCGCCTGCGCCAGCGTCGGCCCCGCGGCCAGAGCCAAGGCCGCGAAAGCCGCGACCGCACGCCGAGCGAATTTCACCCACTCATCGTATCGCGGCGCCGCGAAAACGACCTGAGCCGTCCGGCCCCGATCACCGCGGCAGAGGTCCTAGACTTCGCTCACCGGAACCGTGCGCGCAGGTCGATGAACAGCGTGTTGACGTTGTAGTTGGGCCGGTCGTCCTGGGAGTATTCCGCCTGCAGCGAGGCGCCGTTTCCGAAGTCGAAGGCGAAGCCCGCGGCCAAAAGCATGCCGCTGCGGGCGATGTCGGCCGTGGTGACCGTGAAGGATGTCCCGGGACCGGAAAGAAATTGCGCGTCGATGTTGCGGCTTTGGCTCATGAATTCGTGCTCATAGGCCGCGCTGACGAACGGAGTCAGCGAGCGCTTCTCGCCGCCGAAGCGGTAGGCCAAGCGCGCGCCCGCGTCCGAGCGCACGGAGTAGTCGTTTTGCTGCGCGACGCTCAAGTCCATGGCGCCGGCGCCGGTCTCCTTGGTGGGCGCGATCTCCAGTTGATCGGAGCTCAACCCGACCCAAGGTGAGAGCGTCGCGCGACGCACGCGCAGGTCGTAGGCGGCCTGGCCGGAGAAGTCCAGCTCGGAACCGGTGGGGTTGGAGGTCGCGTCGCGATTGATCGCGGCGACATTTCTGGTGACGCTGAAGGAATCCAAGGCGGCGCCAAGATAGGCGTTGGCGTGGAAATCGTCGATGCGCTTGGCCGCGAAGGCACCGGCGCGAAGGCTTTGGCTATCGACCGAACCCTGTCCCAAGCCCACCTCGGCGGCGCTGCCGACAAAGCCCAGCGCCACTCCCAGAACGAGGTCGTCCGTGCCGGGGCTGTTGAAGCCGATGGTGCCGCCGCCGGAACTGAATTTGTAGCCGGGCTGAGCGCCGGACGGCCCGTTGAGGGGATTGATCTGCCCCTGCGAGCCGATGGCGGAGGCGAAGTACTCGCCGGAATCCTTGGTTTTGACCGAATCGTGCCAGCCCTCCGGCGTGTCGCCGACGCCGGCGCTGGCGATCAGATCGTCCGCGCCGGCGGGGGCCGCGCCGTCGGCCGTCTGGGGGGCGGCGCCGCCCACGGGAAGGTCGGCCAAATGCCGCGCGACGGCCGCGGTCTGCAGGGCGGACGCGGCGAACTGCATCTCGCCCATGGCCACCATAGCCATCGGTCCGGCTTGGTCGAGAGCGGCGTTGGCCTGGGCGGGGGAGAGCGCGTCGAGCTGGTTGAGCACGGCGCGGAGATCTCCCGTGGCGCCGCCGCTGATGTTGAACAGCGCCTGTCCGACGGCCCTTTCGTTGGCGGTTTGAGCGCCGGAGGCCAAGGTCGGCGCGAGGGTCAAGGTCAGTTGATTGGCGGAGTAGACGGCGGTTTCCTTGTAGTCCGGCGAGGTCGTGATCGAATTGAACGCGCCGCTCAAGGTTCCGGCGTTGATGATCGTGTAGCTACCGGGAGCGGGATGATTCGAGACCGTCAACCCGCCGCCGGACACGTTCGCCGTACCGGAAACCTCCAGGTTCGTCAGCGACGGCGCCAGCGCCACGCTCAGCACGCCGGCGCCTCCATAGCTGGGCGTCGTCAGCGTCGCGGCTCCCATGTTGACGGTGCCGTTGTTGGTGACCCCTCCCGGCACGCTCTTGCTAAAACCGTTCAGTTCGAAAGTGCCGCCGTTGATGTTCAGCGCACCGGAGCCGATGCCTCCGGTCCCGGTCAAACCCAGCGTCGCGCCCGTGTTGATCGTCGTGCCGCCGCTGTAGGTGTTGGCTCCGCTCAAAGTCAGCACGCCGCCGCTGGCGCTGTTGCTCACCGTCAGCGCCCCGGCGCCAGTGATCGGGCCCGAAAACGTCGACGAGTTCCCGTCGATGTCCACGGTCCCCGCGCCCGCCAGCGAGACCGCGTTGCTGAAACCCGTCAAACCCGCCTGCGTCTGAAGCGTTCCGCCGTTGAACATCACCGCTCCCGTTCCCAGGCTGCCGTTGTTCGTGATCCCCACCGTGCCCGCGTTCAAGTTGGTCCCGCCCGCGTACGTGTTGACCCCGCTCAGCACCAAGGTCCCCGCGCTCGCCATCGTCAGCGACCCCGTCCCCGCCGTGTCCTTGATCAGACCCGCGAACGTCGTGCTCGTCCCGCTTCCGCCCACGCTCAGCGCCGCCCCGTTCAAGTCCAAAGTGCTGGCGGCATCGCCGCTCAACGACGCGATCGTCTGCCCGTAGCCCTCCAGGTTCAAGTTCGCCGCGCTCGTGCCGCCCAGCATCGCCACCCCGCCGCTTCCCAGCGCCCCCGTCGCGCCCGCCAGCACGCTCACGCCCCCGGCGCCCGTTCCCGCCGTGATGTTCAAGCCCCCAGTCCCGCTGTTGCTGCCGCCCAGCGTCAGCGTACCGCCGCCGCCCGACGAACTATCCGTGATCGTCAGCGCGCCCGCCCCGCTCACCGCGCCGGAAAAGGTCGAGGCGCTGCCGTCCAGGTCCACCGTCCCTGCACCCGTCAGCGTCACCGCGTTGGAGAAACCCGTCAAACCCGCCTGCGTCTGAAGCGTCCCGCCGTTGAACGTCACCGCTCCCGTTCCCAAGGCGCTTGTGTTGTTGACGCCCACCGTCGCGCCGCTGTTGATCGTCGTGCCGCCGCTGTAAGTATTCGCGCCGCTCAAGCTCAGCACGCCGCCGCTGGCACTGTTGTTCACCGTCAGCGCCCCTGCGCCGGTAA
>JAJZQS010000071.1 GCA_021806745.1 bacterium | reverse complement strand
TCTGCGAGGGCCTGGAGTCCATCGGCCTGCGGCTGGACGCGCGGCGCAACGCCGCCGTGCGCGGCGGCGAGACCGCGGAGATATCGTCGCGCTCCTCGCGCATGAAGGCCTTCGTCATTGCGACCGATGAGGAATTGCTGATCGCGCGCGACGCCTGCCGAGCCGTCGTCGCGGCCCAGCGCGCGAAGGCGGCGTGAGCGAGTCGCGGGCGAGCGAGCGCCGCGGCGCGGCGCTGTGCGCCTTGGCCTTGCTGGCCGCGGCCGCGCTGCTGCTGCGCGAGGCGCTGTTTTCCGGGCGCGTGCTCGCGCCGAGCGACGGCGTGCTGCGCTTCTGGCCTTGGCGCGCGTTTTTTCCCGGACGGCGCGGCTCCAACTACATCCTGTCCGACCAGTTCCTCAACTTCGTACCGCTGGCGCGCTTTCTTCAGGCACGCTCGCGCGGCGGCTTGCCGCCGTACTGGAATCCGTATCTGTCCTGCGGCCTGCCCGCTTGGGCGTCGATTCAGGCCGCGGCGCTCTACCCGATCAATCTGCTGCTGTCGCCGCTGGGGCCATTGCGCGCGCCGGCGTATGCGGCCGTCCTTAAGCTGTTCGCGGCCGGTTTTTTCACGCTGTTGTTCGTTCGCCGTCTCGGCGCCGGTTGGACCGCGGCGCTGGCCGCGGCGCTGGCGTTTTCGCTGTCGGGCTTCATGATCGTCTGGCTCGGCCATCCGCACGCGAACGCCGCCTGCCTGCTGCCGGCGCTGCTCTATTTCGCGGAGCGCGCCGTAGCCGAACGCCGCGCGCGCGCGTGGGCGGGGTTTTCCGCCGTCTGCGCCTGCGTGATTCTGGGCGGACATCCCCCGACGGCCGTCCACGAGGCTCTGCTCGTCGCGGCCTACCTGCTTTGGCGCACGCGCGCCGAACTCGCACGCGCGCGAGTCTTGGCCGCCGCCGTCGCGTCGGCCGCGTTTGGGGCGGCGCTGGCCGGGCCGATGCTCGCGCCGTATCTGTCTTACGCGCGCGAAAGCGCGACGCGCGAGTCCTCCGTGAGGCTGGCGCGCTGGTCGCGCCGCCTCTCGCCGGGGACCTTGCCGGGGCTGCTGGCGCCAAAGCTCGCCGGCGACCCGGTCGAGGGAGGGGAGGCGCTGGGCGCGCCGCTGGGGCTGACGCCGCGCGATTTCACGAACTTCGATTTCAGCGAGCGGGCGGGCTGGGTCGGCGTTGTCGCTCTGGCGCTGGCGCTGGTCGGGGCGATGTTCGCGCGCGCGGCCGCCGCGCGCTTTTTCGCCGCGGCGTGCGCGGTTTCGCTCTCTTGGGCCTACGGGCTTGCGCCGCTGCCGTGGTTGGCCTCGCTCGCGCCGCCGCTGGACATGGTCAATCCCACGCGCTTGCTTCTGGTCTTCGACTTCAGCGCCGCCGTCCTGGCCGGACTCGCGCTCGAAGAGCTGCCTCGACTGGCGCGGGCGCGGCGGGCGCCGGTCGCGGCGGCGGCGGGCCTGGCGGCGGCGGCGGCGTTTGCGGCGCTGATGCTGCGCCTCTATGCGCCGTGGTGGCCTCAAATGCTGGCGTCCGAACGCGGGCTGATGGTCCGCGCGCTGTCTTTGTTCGGTGCCGGGGTCGCGGCGGCTTCGGCGGTCTTCTGGACGGCGCGACGCGCTCCGGCTCGGGCGCCGGGCTTGGCATGCGTCGCGATCGCCGCCGAGCTTCTGACGCTTGGACGCGGCTACAACCCGGCCGTGGCGCGCGCGCTCGACTATCCCGACCTTCCCGTCTTGCGTCGTCTGGCCGCGCGGCCGGGACCGTTTCGCGTCATCGGCCTTGGCGACGTGCTGCCGCCGGACACGGGCATGATCTACGGCATCCAAGACGCGCGCGGCCAGGATTTCACGGGACTGCGCCGCTACGAGCGCCTCATTCGCGCAGACGACGGCGATTTTTACTTCTACTCCTGGGCGTGGTCGCTGCCCGCGGCCCTGCCGCTGCTCGACATCCGCTACGCGCTGACCGCGCCCGGCGCTCCGCCGCCGGGGCGCGGGTGGCGAAAGATCGATTCCGACGGGATGGACGTCTACGAGAACCCCGACGATCCCGGACGGGCCTTGGTGCTGGCCCGGGCGAGGACCGCCGACGACGCGACGACGCTGGCGCTGGCTCGCGCGCCGGGCTTCGATGCGCGCCGCGTCCTCTATTTGGCCGACGGCGCGCCGTCGCCCGCGGCTCGGCCCGGACTCGCGGGGACGGCACGCGTGACGCGCTACGAGCCCGACCGCGTGGAAGTCCGCGTGCGGGCGGCCGTGCCGGCCCATCTCCTTCTTCTCGACGCCTATGAGCGCGGCTGGTCGGCGACGGTGGCCGGCGCGCGCGCGCGGGTGCTGCGCGCCGATTACGCGTTTCGCGCGGTGGCCGTTCCCCGAGGAGACAGTCTCGTGGTCTTTCGCTACCGGCCGCCGGGGTTGACGGCGGGCCTGTGGCTGGGCGCGCTGGCCGCGCTGGCGCTGGGCGCGGCGGCTTGGTCGGATTTCCCGATCTAGCGGCGCTACAGGCCCAACGCCAAATAGACCGCCAGCACCAGCCCCGCGGCGGCCACCGCCGCGGCCAGCGCCGCGTCCAGCGCGGGGGAGCGGCGGGCGGGAGCGCCGTCGATGGCTCGCGCGGTGGCGCGGTAGCGCGCGTAGGCCGCAAGGGGCAGCAGCGCCCCCAGCGCGATGATGGCCACGCCGAGCGCCGATGAAAATCCGGTTTTGGGCGCGACCGCGCCGCCGGCCAGACCCGCGCGGTCGAGGATCAGCGCGAGTCTGCGCAAGAACAGCGCGAAGCGCTCCACGACGAAGCCGAAGGCCATCACGCCCAGGCTCGTGCGCACCCAGGCCAGGAAGGTGCGCTCGTTGGCCAGGTGGTCGCCGAGTCGGGGGGAGGCGTCGCTCACGGTGCGTGATTCTAACACAAAGCCCGCCGTCGGCAAGCCGACGGCGGGCTGGACCTATGACGACGCGCGGGCGTCAGAGGCCCGCGAACGGTGAGGCCGACGAGAGTCCGGCGAGCGCGGGCGAGGAGGCCGGCGCCTTCTCAGCGGCGACCGACATCAGGCCGGGCTCGGAGGAGGGCGGCGCGTACCAGCAGCGCGGGCGCAGGCCCACCGTGTAGCCCTGCGAGGCGACGCAGGCCCCGGCGGCGGGATCGGTGTCGCTCATCGGGATCAGGTAGGACTTCGTGCACAGCGCGCCCTGGAAGTAGGTGTCCAGGCGGCACTGCGTGGCCGGATGGTCGTCGTTGGTCTGGGCGACGACGCTGGGATCGGGCGTGTCGAAGCGCGGAGCGGGGTCGCCGCTGAGTTCCTGGAACAGCGCGGTCACCGACAGGGCGGCCTGGGCCGTGCGCGCGCAGACGGCGCGGTCGGCCTCGCTGGAATAGGACTTGGCGCAGGCGGCCCGGGCGAAGGCCATGTTGCCGTCTCCGGCCGACTGCGGGCGCGTGAACTGCGCCGTGGACGCGTCGCCGAAGATGCGGTGCAGGCACTTGGTCGTGGCGTAGTAGTCGGCCTCGCCCTCGTCGGAGGCCCAGTCGCCGGGATACTTGGGCGCGCCGCCGAGGTTGTGTCCCATCTCGTGGCAGAGCACCAGCGCCTCGCCGTCCATCGTGATGGCCTTGTCGCGGGCCAGACCGCCGTAGGCGTTGATGATGTACTGGTTGCCGTCGCGCTCGGCCGAGGAGTTGACGGTGTCGTCGCTCCACATGCGGTTGATCACGAGTTGGTCGCCGAGCGCCGCGACGATGGGACCGTAGATCGCCTCCATGCGGTCGATGACTTGGTTGTACTGATCTTGCGTCAGGCCGCCGAGTCCGTCGGCGCTGATGCGGCTTTGCAGGTTGTTGGGCGGCAAGAACGACGGATAGCGCACCGGCGCGGACGAGGCGTCTTGCGAAGTGGACGCGGCGCAGCCCAAAGCCAAGAGCGCGCCGGCCGTCACGGACATCCAGAGGCGATTTTTCATCGTGATCCACCCTCCCAGGCGGTGGAACATTCTCGCACGAGGCCGTTTTTGAGTCAAGCGCTTTTAGGTCCTAGGACCCGCGCTATTTTTGGGCCCCCTGGACCCGCGCGTCAGGCCGCGACGCGGGCCGGGGCCGTCGCGCGGCGCGCGAGCAGGGCCAGCCCCAGCGCGGAGACCGCGCCCGCGGCCAGCGCCCAGGCCGACAGCGCGCCGCGCTCGATGAGCCAGCCGGAAATCAGGGGGAAGACGATCTGCGCCCCGGAGTTGAGCGACTGGGTCAGGCCCAGCACCACGCCCTGCTCGCGCCGGTCGGCCGCGCGGGTGACCAGGCTCGTCAGAGACGGGCGCAGGACTCCGGTGCCGAAGGCGATGGCGGTAAACGCGGCCACCAGGGGTCCGAGCGTGGTGATTTTCGCCAGCGCGGCCAGTCCCGCCGCCGCCGACAGGAAGCCCGCCGCGGCGAGCTTGCGCTCGCCAAAGCGTCGGACCAGCCGGCCCAGCAGACCGCCCTGGATGAACACGCCGAGAAGCCCGGAATACGCATAGAGATAGCCGACCTGCTTGGGTCCGTAGGGCAGGCCGCCGGCGCCGACGAAGCGGCGCTCGGCGAACAGCGCGAAGCCGGACATGAACAGCGAGAACATCGCGCAAAAGAGGAAAAACTCCGTCAAGGTTTCACCGAGTTCCGGCTTTCGGAAGTAGTCCGCGTAACGGCCCCACTCCACCAGCGCCAGGCGGCGTCCGCCCGGAGCCTCGCCGTCGTCGGCGTGCGGCTTGACGCGCGGCAGCAGGAAGTAGGTGCACAGCACGCTCGTCAGCGACAGCGACGCCGCGGCCCAGGCCGGATACTGGTAGCTGTACTGAGCCAGGAAGCCCGACAGCGCGGGACCGATCAGAAAGCCCAGCCCGAAGGCGATGCCGATGACGCCGAAGGACTTGGCGCGCTCCTCGGGCGCGGTCACGTCGGAGATGTAGGCCTGCGCTAGCGAGAGGTTGCCCGCGGTGATGCCATCGAGAAAGCGGGAGAAGAAAATCCACGCCAGCGATTTGGCCCAGCCGAGGATCAGGAATCCCGCGAAGGTGCCCAACTGGCTGACGATGAGCCAGGGCCTGCGGCCGTGGCGATCCGACAGTCTCCCGAGCAGCGGGCCGGCCAGCAGTTGGCAGAACGCGTAGGTGGTGACCAGCCAGCCCACCTGCTGAGGGCTGGCGCCGTAGCGCTCGGCGTAGAACGGCAGCAGGGGCAAGATGATGGTCAGCCCCAGCACGTCCACGGCCACGATCAGGAATATCGGCAGCAGGGCCTTGTTGAAGCCGCGTCGCTCTTCGCTCACGGGGTCATTGTACCAAGTCGGCGTGCGCCCGCGCGAACATCGCAGTCAGCGCGGCCGCAACTGGTCGATGATGAATTGGCGCAGTTCGACCTTGGTCTTGGGGGCGGCGACGGTGCCGGTGACCGCCACGTCGATGGGCGCCACGCGGCCCACCTGGGCGGTGACCACCAGATTCAAAAGCTCGCGGGGCAAGTCGATGGTGCCGCGCGCGGAGACTTGGGCGGCGTCCGAGTCCATCTCCGAGCGGTTTAGAATCATCACGCCATCCTTGAATAGATACTCGCCGAAGATTCGGTTGAGCTTGATGTCGTT
Organism: bacterium; assembly: GCA_021806745.1. Lineage (GTDB taxonomy): Bacteria > Elusimicrobiota > Elusimicrobia > UBA1565 > UBA9628 > GWA2-66-18. The sequence goes on along the minus strand of JAJZQS010000071.1, from coordinate 9,159 downwards.
GAAGTTCGGGAATAGGCGCAGGCCGCCGAGGCGGCCCAGCTTCTGCACGATCAGCAGGGGGAAGATCAGCACCTTCACCAGCTTCGACTCCGTGGCCATGTCGCCCACGGAGCGCACACGGCCGCCGCCCACCTGCAGGCGGGCGTCGCCGTCAAGCCCGCTCAAGTCCGGCGTCAGGCCGCGCAGGTCCCAGCCCACCGTCACGTTTTCGACCGTCGCGTTCGGGTGGATGAGAGCGCCGATGCGCAAGTGGCCGCGCGTGGCGATTACCGGCGGCTTGGACGTAGCACCCGCCGGAGACTTTGCGCGCGCGGCTTGTCGCTCGGCCTGGACCTGGCTCTTGGCGGCCAGCCAACGGCCCAGGTCGAAGCGGTCCAGGGACGCCTCCAGTTGGATCTCGGGCGCGCGCGCGTAGTCCTTGACGGTCAGGTCCATCTTCAGCGCGCCGTCGCCGACGCGGCCCGTCAGGTTGGGCACGTCGACGCGCGTCTGATCGAAAGAGACGGTCCCGGAGAAGCCGGAAAGCGGGAGTTGGGCCAGCGTCGCGCCCAGGCCTTGAAAGCGGAGCTTGCCGGCGTAGACGGGGTGCTCCTTGTCTCCGGTTACCGCCAGCGCGAAAAATCCGGTGCCGCCGGGCTTGAGGTCACGCGTGCGCGGCGTCAGGTCCGCCAGTTCATCGAGCGAAAACGAACGGCACTTGACCAGCAGGTCCAGCCCGGCGCGGCCGGCGGGGTCTGCGATCGTGCCGGAGACGTCCACGTCGTTATGGCCCGCGATCAGGCGCAGAGAGCGGATTTTCACCGCGCGCGCGGAGTAAGAGGCGTCCAGGTTCCAATGCGTGGCGGGAAGGCGCAGACCGGCGGGCGCGCCCGCAAACGGCAGATCGCGGTCGGTGAGCGGCGGCAGGGACGCGTCGGCCTTCACGGCCAAATCCGGCCGGGGAGCGCCGGCCAAGGCGTTGGCCACCAGGCCGTCGAGCGCGACGGCGGCGTTTTTCATTTTGATGCGCAGGCCTTCCAATTGCGCGTCGTCGCCGCGAAGGCGCACCGTGCCGTCCACGCGCGAGGCCGGAACCGTCCACGACGGGGGCAAGGACGCGACGGCAAAAGGCAGGTCGGCGGCCGTGAACGCGGGCAGGTCCAGCGCCAGAGTCGCGGCCGCGTCGGCCGCGGGCTTGGCCGAGCCCAGGCCGCGCACCGTCCCCGTCACCGCCACGCGGCCGGCCTTCAGCGCCGCTTTGAGCGCGGTGATCGTGAGGGTGTCGCCCGACAGCGCCAGCTCCCCGTCCACGCGCGCCGCCGGCAGATGAAGTTTCGGCGGCAGGCGCAGGAACGGGTACTCGCCGGGATGAATCTCCGGAACATCGAGGCCGATGGTCGCTTTCCCGTCGAAGCGCGGCGACGGCCCGCCCGCGCCGTGCAGGGTGCCGGAGCCGGATATTTTTCCCGCGGGCCAGGACGCATTCAGCGCGCGCAGTTCCAGGACGCCCGGCGCGTAGCGCACGGAGGCCGACAGTTCCGCGGGCGGCAACGGGAACGCGGGAATTCCCGCCTTCGGGGCCAGCGCGGCCAGAATGGCCGTGTCGAGGCCGGGGGTGCGGGCTTTGATCTCGGCATCCACGGCCGCGCCCAGCGCGGCGGTGCCGTGGGCGCTCAGCAGATCCCGGCCGGCGGCCGACAGCGCCGCGTCGAAGTCGATTTTCGGCGCGTCCAGACCCGCGACCTTCCCGGACGCGGACAAAGTCAGGCCCTCGGCCTTCACCGTCAGGCGCGCGATCGTGGCCCGGAACGCCGCGCGCGCGCCGTCGGCCAGGTCCACGCGGCCCGAGAAAGTCACCGCCGCGTCCACCGGCCGCGCGCCGGCCTTGCCGCGCACGCGCGCGGAGGCGTCCGCCGAAAACGCGGACAGCGCGTGAAAATCCCGCAGATTCAAATCCAAGTCCGTCACGGACCATGTCGTGCCGTTGGCGCGGTCGGCGTAGTCGATCGCGCCCCGCGTCACGCGGATTTTTTCGACGGCGAGCGCGGTCTCGGTGGAGGCGACGGCGGCGGGCGCGGCCGCCGGCGTCGCGGCGGCCGACGACAGGAGCGACTCGTAGTTGAAGCGTCCGCCGTCTTCCTTGATGACGCGCACCGACAACCCGTCGGCGACGACGCCGGCCACCACCAGCCGGCGGCGCAGCAGCGCCCTCCACGACGGCCGCAGACGCAGCGACTCGACGCGCACGAAGGTCCCCGCCGCGAAATCCGGCTTTTCGGAAATCTCCAATCCGCGCAAGGACAGCCCGCTCAGGCCCGCGTCGGCGCCCGCCAGACGCACTTCGCGCCCCAGCTTCCGGCGCGCGGCGTCCACCGCCATCGCCCGCAGCCGCGCTTCCGGAAAATACGCGTGCAGGAGCACCGCCGCCGCCAGCGCGCCCAACGCGCCCACAGCGGCGGCCGCGGCCGCCGCCTTCAGCCAGAATCGCGCGCGACTCATCCCGGGATTCTACTTTTTGCGCGCACCGGCGGGCGGTCGGCCGTCGGAGGCGGAGGCGTCTCGAATTGCGAACAAAAATTCACGAAGAATTGATTGCGGTCGCCGCGCCGCGGGACTATAATTTTCTCCATGAGGAAGATGGCGGGTCCGGTCGTCTGTCTTGCGCTCGCCGCGCCGGTCTGGGCGCTGATTCCCCATCCGCGCGATCTGCGCGTCATTCGCGCGCGGCAGGCCGCGATCGCGGCCGGAAGGGCCGCGGCGGCGGCCGCGAAAACCGCGGCGCCTGCGCCCTCGAAGCCGACGCCGACCGTACGCTTGCCGACGCCGGCCGCCGCGCCGAAAACCTCGGCCGTGCCGGCCGCGCCCAAGGCCGCCGCGCCGGTCAAAAAGCCGGCCGGTTCCGCCGCGACGGGACCCTCCGCCGCCGCTAAACAGTGACGACGGGCGGAGGAGGCCTCCGCCAAGACCGTCGCCCGAGCCGTTTCGCGCGTTGGCGGCGGGCGGCCGCGCTGGCGGCGCTGGTGCTGGCCGCCTACGGCTGGGCGTTGCGCGGGCCGTTCGTCTACGACGACGACTCGTTCGTCGTCCAAAATTCCGCGATCCGCTCGCTGTCGAACGCGGCGTCTTTTTTCCGCGATCCGGGCACACTGGCCGGCGACCCGGATTTGGCCCACGACAACTACCGCCCGCTGACGACGCTGTCGTTCGCGCTCAACTACGCGGCGGGGCGTCTGGATCCTTCGGGCTACCACCTGGTCAACTTGCTCCTGCATTGGCTGGCGGCCGTTTTGTTGATGTTTTACGCCGAAGACCTGCTCACGCGCGCGGGCGTCGGCGGCGGGCGCGCGGGTCCGGCGGCGTTTTGGGCCGCGGCGTTGTTCTCGGTCCACCCGGCGCAAGTCGAGTCGGTGGCCTGGGTTTCGGGGCGAGGCAACCTGCTGTGCGCGGTCTTTGTCTTGGGCGCGCTGCTGGCGCGGCGCCGCGGGCGCGGCGGCGGGGCCGCGGCGCTCGCGTTGGCGGCGGCGGCGCTGCTCTCCAAGGAGTTCGGCGTCGTCTTGCCGGCCGCCGTTTTTCTGGAGGAGTCGCTGTTCGGCTCGGACTCGGGCTGGAAGACGGGACTGCGCCGCGCCGCGCCCTACGCGGCGCTCACGGCCGCGTATGCGGTCTTGCGCCGGGCGCTGCTCGGCCACACGGCGCAGACCGGATGGTGGGGCGGATCGTTTTGGCTGACGCAGCTCACGATGGCGCGGGCGTGGCGGACCTACGCGCGCCTGCTGGTCTGGCCGCATCCGCTGAGCTTGGAGTATCTGTTCCCCGTCCAGCGGAGATTTTTTTCGGCGGACGTCTTCGCGGCGCTGGCGCTCTGGTTGGGACTGGGGGCGTGGGGCTGGTCGTCGCGCCGGACGCGGCCGGGGAGGGCGTTCGGCCTGGGTCTGATCGCGGCGGGGCTTCTGCCGGTGTCCAACCTGATCCCGATCAAGGCGATCGTCGCCGAGCGCTTCCTGTATCTGCCCGTCGCGGGCCTGGCCCTGGTCGCGGCCGAGGCCCTGGCGCGTGCGCGGCGTCCGGCGCGCGCGGCGGCGACGGCCCTGGCCTTGTCGGTCGCGGGCTTGGCGTTGTCGGCCCGGCGCGCGGCCTTGTGGAGCGATCCCCAGGCTCTGGTTGAAGACACGCTGGCGCGCTGTCCACAGAGCGCGCGCATGCACTACGGCCTGGGCCGAATACTGGCTTCTCGTCGGCATTACGCCGAGGCGGCCGAGCAGTTTCGCATCGCGCTGGCCATCGATCCCGACGACGAGCGCGCGGCGCGCGACGTGGCTCGCGCCGTCCACGACGCGAGCCTGGACGCGGCGCATCTGCGCGCCTATCGGAGCACGCTGCAGACCCGCCTATCGGCGCCGCAGGCGCTTTTTGAGCTCGGCACCGCGGCGCTGAAGGCCGGAGAGACGGACATGGCCGTGGAGGCCTTGCGGCGAGCGGCGGTCCTGCTCCCGGAGCGCGTGGACATCGCCTCGAACCTGTCGGCGGCGCTGGCGCGGGCGGGAAAGGTCCAGGAAGCGGCGGACGCGGCCCGGCGGATTTTGCGCGCGCATCCTCACGCGAAGAAGGCGCGCCGCAACCTGGAGATTTATGAAGACGCGCTGGCGCGCGCGGCGGTCGACGAGCTGCGCGCGCGTTTCCCCGCGGCGTCGGCCGCACTGGCGGGTGCGTCCTCGGACTTCAGGTCGGCGCCGGGCGGGGGGTGGGAAGCGTCGGACACCGCGGGCGCGGTGAAAGACCCGGTGCGCGAGGCGCTTGTCTCGCTGGCCCGGCGCCGAGGGGAGCTTCCACGTTTCGTCTACGCCGACGCGGACGGGGGCGTGAGCGTCGTTCGCGCGGGCGTGCGGGTGCGGATGACGCCGCTCTACGGAGACGGCTCCGCCCGCGCGCGCGCGGCGGGGGGAGTCCTGGTCTATCCCGGCGTTCTGCCGGGCCTGGACGTCCTCTACGCGCAGTCTCCGGGAGAAAGCGAGAAGCTCTATTTGCTGCGCCGTCCCGTCGCCGCGCCGCTGCGCTACCGATTGACGGCTCCCTCCGCGCGCCTTGACGCCGGCGCGGTGGTGGTGGGTTCGGGCGCCGCGCGCCTGGCGCTGCTGGCGCCGAGCGTCTTCGACGCGCGCGGGAGGCGGTTTGGCGCGCGCTACGCGCTGGCGAGCGCGGGGCCGGGCGCGTGGACGCTGACGCTGGACTACGACCGCCGCGGCCTGCGCTATCCCGTGCTCATCGACCCGACTTGGACGACTTTGGGCGCGGGGACGATGACGACCCCGCGACGGCTGTTTACGCTCACACAATTGCCCGATGGGCGCGTTCTGGCCGCGGGCGGTCTCAATGTCAACACGCCGCTGGCTTCCGCCGAAGTCTACGACCCGCTGGCGGGTACTTGGACCGCGACGGGGTCACTGGCGGCGGCGCGCTCCCAACACACGGCCACCTTGCTGTTCAACGGGAAGGTTCTGGTGACGGGCGGCGTGGGAAGCGCGGGGACTCTTTCCACTGCCGAACTCTACGATCCGACCAGCGGAACATGGAGCACGGCCGCCTCCCTGCCGGGGCCGCGTTCCAATCACACGGCCACCTTGCTCGCCGACGGCCGGGTTCTCGTGGCCGGCGGAAACTCGGGCGCGGCCGCGCTCAACACCGGCGCCGTCTACGATCCCGCGACGAACGCCTGGACGGCCGCGACCAACACGATGGCGACGGCCGTCCAAAACCAAACCGCGTCGCTTCTGTCCGACGGCCGCGTGCTCATCGCCGGAGGAGAAAGCGGCGGCACGGCCAGCAACCGCGCTTCTTTGTTCAACCCGGCCACGAACACCTTCGCCGCCGCCGCCAATATGCCCGCGGCGCGCTACAATCACGCCGCCGCGCGCCTGCCCAGCGGGAATGTGATCGTGGCCGGCGGGCGTAGCGGCGGGGCGGTCCTGGCTACCGCGCAATACTACAACCCCGTCAGCAACAAATGGGCGGCGACGCCGAATTTCAACATCGGGCGCCAGCTTCCCGCGGCGACAGTGCTGCCCGACGGAACTTTCATGATCGCGGGCGGCTACACCAACGCCGGGGAGACGACGGTGACCAACACCGTCCGGCTCTACCACCCGACCACGAACACCTGGACGAATTTCGCCACGAGCCTGTCGCAGGCGCGCGGGGCACCCGCCGGGCTGATCCTGGGCGACGGCAAGTTCATGGTTGCGGGCGGCGCGACGAACGCCACCGCCTCGGTCAAGACCGTGAACCTGCTGACGATGATCGCCGGGACCTACGCGGCCACGGCGGGCACGATGACCGACAATCGCTACGCGCACACGGCGTCCCTGCTTCCCACGGGACAAGTGCTCGTCGTCGGCGGCATCGACTTGACGGGCAACGCGGTCAACACCGCCGAGCTCTATAATCCCGCGACCCAGACCTGGACGGCCACGGGGTCCATGGCGTTCGCGCGCGTGGGACATACGGCCTCGATCCTGCCCAACGGGAACGTGCTCATCGCCGGCGGCGCGGCAAGCCTCACGTCCACGCCCATCGCCAACTGCGAGGTCTACATCTCCAGCATGGGCGTCTTCCAGCCCACCGGCTCCCTGAACCAGGCGCGCTTCATCCAGACCTCGACCTTGCTCAACAGCGGCAAGATCCTGGTCACCGGGGGATCTCCCGACGGCGCCACCGTCATGAACTCCGCCGAGCTCTACGACCCCAACACCGGCCAGTGGACGACGACCGGCAGCATGAACGTGGCGCGCGCCAACCACTCGGCGGCCATCCTGCCCGACGGCCGCGTGGTCATCGCCGGAGGCCAGAGCGTTCTCTACGGCGCGGGACTGTCCTCGGCGGAGATCTACCACCCCAACACCGGCACCTTCACGATGACGGCCAACAACATGTCCATCGCGCGCGGCAACCTGGAGGCGATTTTGCTGGCCAACGGCAAGGTCTTGGCGATGGGCGGCAGCCAGAACGGCACCAACGCGACGGCGTCGGTCGACATCTACGATCCCGCGACCAACGCCTGGACCGCGACGGGCGCCATGACCACCTCCCGTCAGCAGCCGACGGGCACGCTCCTGCCCAACGGCAAGGTTCTGGCCAGCGGCGGCGAGGACACCGGCGGCAACATCTTATCGAGCGCCGAGCTCTACGATCCGGCCACCGCGACATGGTCCACGACGAACTCGATGACCACCACGCGCATCAACCAGACGGCCACCTTGCTGCCCGACGGCCAAGTCCTGGAGGCGGGCGGCGTGGACGCGACTTTCACCCCGCTCAACAGCGCGGAGACCGCGCTCTACACCGAATACAACTATCCCGGAGTGACGCCGAGCAACCAGCCGGTCATCGGCGCCGTCAACGGCATCGCCCCGCCGGGCGCGATCAACCTCGTGCCCGGGCAGACCTACACGATCACGGGCTCCTCGTTTACCGGCGTGTCGGACGCCGCAGGCGGTACGCAGGCCTCCGGCGCGAACCTGCCGCGCCTCATCGCGCGCGGCGACGACACCGGCACCACGCCGCCGCAGGAGCAGTCGGCGCAGTTCGTGGACTTGTCCACCTACGCCTACGTCAACGCCTTGTCGTCGACGACGATGACGCTGACGATTCCGACTTCGATCGGTTACGGCCACTATCAATTTTTCGTGATCTCCAACGGCGTGCCCTCCAACGGCGTCGCCGTCGGGATATTTCCGCAGCCGCCCGCGCTGGCGCCGACGGCGGCCGTTCCGCCCTTCTCGCTTCCGCCCGACGACGCCTCGCTGATCGTGAACTTCACGCCGACGGGCGAGGCGGGCGTGGACAGTTACTTGATCGAGGTCTCCACCTCGCCGACGTTCGCCGCCCCGGATTTTTTCGGTACGGGACTTGGCGCCGCGGCGTCTTCGGGCTCGGTGTCGGGGCTGCTGTCGAACACCACCTATTACGCGCGCGTGGCGGCCGAGAGCGCGGGCGGCCAGGGGCCGTATTCGGCGACGCTGGGTTCGACTTCGACGCTGTCGGTGCCGGCGACGAGCACCTCGATCATCGGCGTGGCCTTCTCCAGCGTGACCGTGGGCTGGGCGGCCCTGCCGCCCGCGCCGCAGGACCAAACCGCCGAAAGCTACGCCCTCATCGCGTCCACCTCGCCCGCTTTCGCCGCGCCGCTGTATTCGTCGTCGACCGCCGCGATGGCGCAGTCCACGCTGACGGTGACGGGACTTTCGGCCGACACCACCTACTATTTCGAAGTCGAGACGCTGAACTGGAACTCCGTGCCCGACATTTCCTTCGTCGGCTCGGCCGCGACGCCGCCGGTGCCGCCGGGGCCGGGCCTTCCGCCGTTCGCGTCGGTGGGCAGTTCGTCGTTCACGGTGAACTGGGACTCGGGCACGGCGGCGCTGGGCTACAACGGCGCGGGAACGACCTACGCGGTGCAAGTCTCGTCCTTGCCCAGTTTCGGCGGCGCGGTGTTTTCCACCGCGACGGCCAATCTGTCGGCGCCCATTTCCGGGCTCATGTCCAACACCACCTACTACGCCGAAGTCGGCGTCGTGGTCGGAGTGACGACTCAGTCCTACGCGCTTGACGGCTCCACGCCCACGCTGGCGCTGCCGCCGTCGGCGGCGGTGGCGGCGACCTACTTCTCCTCGGCGACGGTCTCTTGGGTTGCGTTCCCGCCGACGCCGTCGAGCGACTCGGCCGAAGGATTCGTTCTTTATGCGTCGACCTTGTCGAATTTTTCCAACGCGGTCGCGGTATCCTCCACCTCCAGTCCGGCGGCGAGTTCCCTGTCGGCGGGAAATCTTCTGGGCGGGACCACCTACTATCTGGAGGTCGGCGCGCTCAATTGGAATTCGGCGCTCGATTTTTCCGCGCCGGTCTCCACGCAGATCGCGGCGATCTACGCGCTGACGCTGTCGACGAACGTCATTTCCGTGAACCTGTCCGTTCCCGACCAGGTCAACGCCTTGTCCACGGTCACGGTGACCAACGTCGGCAACGCGGGCGCGAGCGTGCGGCTCTCGCTGACCAATCCGACGGTGTGGGTCTCCACCTCCGCGCCGCCCGGGCCGGATCAGTTCCGTCTGAGCGGGATTTTCACCGCCGTCCAGCCGTCGACGAGCAGCTACTCCGACCCCGCGGACTTGATCTCGACGAGCACCC
>JAJZQS010000070.1 GCA_021806745.1 bacterium | reverse complement strand
GACCCCTCGCAGCCGGCTTACGGCAGCGACGCGTCCTTGCTCACGGTACGCTAGCGTGAACGGCCCTGGGGGGGGTCCGGTCGTCGCGGCGGTCCGCCTTGATTTTGTAACACCCCTTGGATACACTGCCCGCGTCATGCGCCCGCCCGCGCGACGCGCGCCCGCTTCATGAGACTCAGCCCACGCCTTCGCCTTTGGCCGGCGGCGGCGCTTTTGCTGGCCGTCTCGCCGGCGCTGGCCGTCAACATCTCCCGCACCGCGCACACAGCGACCTTGCTTTCCAACGGGAACTTGCTGATCGCCGGCGGCGTCACTGCGACGGGCGTGACCAACTCCGTGGAAATCATCGCGACCGGCGCGAACCTCGGCCCCGGCAACGTCGACATATTCGCCACATCGATGAACGTCGCGCGCGCCTCGCACACCGCCACTTTCATGCCCAACGGCAAGGTCCTGGTCGCGGGCGGCATCGGTTCAGGCGGCACGGCGCTCAACAGCCTCGAAATCTACGACCCCTCCGCCAACACCTGGACGCTGCTGGGCGCCACGCTGTCCAACGCCCGCTACAACCACACCGCGACCCTGCTGCAGGACGGGCGCGTGCTCATCTGCGGCGGCCAAGACCAGACCGGCGCGACATGGACCTCGTGCGACGCCTACAACTCCGCCACGGGCGTCTTGACGACCAACGTCTCGGCGCTCCAGCAAGCGCGCGCCCTGCACACAGCCTCTTTGCTCAAGGACGGTCGGGTCTGGTTCGCCGGCGGCTGGAACAACTCCTCGGGATATTTGTCCACGACCGAAATATTCACCCCGACCACCAATGCGATGGCCAGCGACGTCTACTTGCTCGTCGGGCGCGCCTATCACACGGCGACCGTACTCGGCGACGGACGAGTCGTCGTCGAAGGGGGCTTCAATGGAGTCGACGGCAGCCCCACCTTAGCCAGCCCTTCCGACCCCACCGATCCTAATCACAACTACGGCTATCTGGACGTGACGGAAATCTTCGACCCCCTCAATGACAGCATGTCCTTCGGGCCGCAGGCGAAAGCGCGTCGCATGCAGCACTCGGCCACCCTGTTGGCCGACGGCGGACTCGACATCCACGGAGGTCTTGGCAACATCCCGCCCACGCCGACCGTCATCACCGCTCAAGCCGACTCAGGCTCTCTCTATCTTGGGACGGGGAGCACCAGCACGATTTCCCTGACGCAAAACGGCCTGCCGTATGTCGCGATACAATTGCCGATCGCCGCCAGCGGCACCATCATCAGCGGCTACATCGACTGGGCCGGCTCGGGAGGCGCCACCAACGCCTCGGTCACATTCGCTTCCGGCACGGCCAGCGTCACCGTCGCGCCGACCTCGCTCAATGGCCTGACCGTGGGCTGCTACCAGGGCCAGTGCGGCATCATTCTCGTCCCCGCTCCGGTCCCCATCAACACGACCACGCAATCGTTTAGTCCGACGCAAACCCCCTACAGCAGTCCGGTGGACCTTTCGCAGTATAACGGCACCTTCACCAGCTCCGCGACGGTCATCATCCAACAGATGGTGCTGGGCGTCGACGAGTCCTATGCCGAAGCCGCCAACACGCAGAGCTTCGGTTCTTATGTCGTCGACGGCAGCTACGCGCAAACTGCCACGCTGACGACCAGCGGCGACATCATTTACGCCGGAGGCCTGGGCTGCATGAACACGGCATGCCCACCGACCACGCTCCTGGAATCATCCGGCAACCGCGTCGATGACTACAAAGTGCTCCACGACAACGATTTCTCTTCTTCCAGCAGCCAGTTGGGCAACGGAATCGCCTATCACACCGCCACGCTCCTGCCCAACGGCAACATCTTGGTGGCCGGCGGCGAGACCGCCGCCAGCCAGCCCGTGTCCGCGGCGGCCGTGATCTCGCCCGCTCAGGGAACCATCACGGTCACCGGACCGATGAGCGTCAATCGCAGCCATCACAGCGCGACTCTTCTCGACAACGGCCGCGTGCTCGTGGCCGGAGGCTTCACGAATTCATCCAGCACCGAGCCCACGAACACCGCGGACATTTATTATCCGAATCCCGGCGTTTTCGTGCCCACCGCGCCCATGAACGTCCCGCGCGTCAACCATACCGCCACTTTGATGCCCGACGGCAGCGTCATCGTCGTCGGCGGGGAGACGACCGGCGGCGCCTACACCAACTCCGTGGAGGTCTACTCATCGACCTCGGTGGCCTGGACGAATCTCGCGCCATTGCCCATCGGCCTGGCCGCCCACACCGCGACTCTGCTCAAAGACGGCCGTCTTTTGATTCTCGGTGGACAAACGACCAGCGGCGCCTCCAATCTGACCTATGCCTACTCTCCCGCCGCCAATTCCTGGACCGCACTGGCGCCGATGCCGAAAAACCTTTACGGCCACACCGCCACCTCCATGTCGGACGGCCGCGTTCTCCTGGTCGGCGGAGACACGGGCGTCAGCATTTCCTCCAGAACCTTTTTGTTCGACCCGAGCGCGCCTCCCCTCGAAGCCTGGACCGACTCGGGCGTTCTCACATACGCGCGCATGAACCACACGGCGACGGTACTGCCCAACGACACGGTGATCGTCACGGGCGGAATGGACGCCACCATGCCTCCGGCCGCCGAGATCTACCATCTGGATGGAAGCACCTGGGCGCCGATCAGTCCGTTCCCGCCTCGAGCCGCGCAGACCGCCACTCTGGCGCTCGACGGAAAGGTCTATGTGATCGGCGGCTATTCCGGCTCCACCTACTACAACACCGCCATCGCCGGCGACTTCTCGGCGCTGCCCGACGCCGAGACCTCCGGCGCCCCGCCGAGCCTTCGCCAATCCTCGATCACCGCGATCACCGCCTATCCGTTCATGCCCGGAGGCAATTTCACCGCCGCCGGCAACACATTCGAGGGTGGCACCGAGGCCAGCGGCGGCGGCGCGGCCACGCAGAACTCCTCGTTCAGCTTCCCGCACCTCGTGCTCCAGCAGTTCGGCGGCTCGGGCGGAAGCTCCGCCCAGTCGGATGGAGGCTTCCTGGTCGATCTCACCACCCAGGTCTACCTGAACCCCTCCAACGCGTCCACGCTCAACACCTCGCTGACCGTGCCCACGCCCTCGGCTCCGGGCCTGCCCTACGGCTGGTATCAGGCCCGAGTGGGAGCCAACGACATCTATTCGAAGGCCCTCGCCTTCCAAGTCGGCCCGGCCCTGCCGACCTCCGCGCCCGGCTCGATCACCGGCTTCGCGATGGGAACCTCGTCGATCAGTTGGACCTGGAGCGCGGTCGCGGGCTCCATCGGCGGCTACAACATCTACCAGTCCTCAAGCCTCGTGTTCATCGGCACGGCCCCGGTCGCGGGAACGCCCGCCTTCGTCCAAGGCGGCCTGCAGCCAAACACCACGGGCTCCATCGTCGTGGCCGCCTACACGCTCAGCGGCGACGGCCCGCTGGCCTACTCCGCCACCAACTACACCTTGGCCGCGCCGCCGACCGCCGTCACCCTCAGTTCCGTGACTCCCAACAGCATTCTCGTCCAGTGGAACGTCAACAACAACGCCCCTGGGACGGTCTTTGAAATCGACGAATCCACCGACGGCTTCGTCTCCTCGTTCTCCACGCCCGTGCCCGCCTCGTTGCTGGTCACGACCAATTCCTACGACGTCGGCGGGCTCGTTCCCGGAACGACCTATTACTTCCGCATGCAGGCCTACAACGGCAACGGCCTTCCCTCCGGCTTCAGTACGCCGATCGTCTCCACGCAGACCACCACCGGGGTGAGCGGAGTCGCGGGAGTGGCCCTGAGCCCGTCGTCGATCCAATGGAGTTGGCCGGCCGCTCCCGGGGCGATTTCCTACGACATTTTCGTGGCCACCAGCGGCCAGTTGGCCGGAACCTCGACGACCACGATCTTCACCGACAACGGCCTGGCCATCGACTCGGCGCGAAGCGTCCTGGTGGGCGCGGTCACCTCCGCCGGACTCGGGCCCCTGACGGCCAGCACGACGATCTACACCCTGACTAACCCGCCAAGCCTCGCGTCGCCGGTCTACACCCAGGTGAGCACCGGAGGCTTCGTCGTCAACTGGAACAACAACTCCAATCCTCCCGGCATTACTTACGACGTCAACATCTACTCAAGCCTGCCGTCCACGGGAGCCTTCGTCAGCACGATCGATGTCACCGGCGCTCTGTATGCCGCGGTCGCCAACCTCGCGCCCTCCCGGGACGCGGTGGCCGTCATCTACGCCATCAACGGCAACGGCATACTCTCCGCCCCGCTGATCCTGCCCTCGACGGTCACCTTCGCCAACCCGCCGATCAATCTCGCGATCACGGCCAACACCTCCAACGCCATCTCCGTCGCCTGGAGCGACAACTCCAACTCCACGACCACTTATTATCAGGTCACCTATTCCACGGACGACTTCGTCTCCAATCTCTCCACCGCCGTGCCCTTCGCCTCCGGCGGGGACCTGTCGTCGACCACGATCTCGGGACTGCTGACCTCGACGACCTACTGGATCGTCGTCCAGGCCGAAAACCGCCTCGGCGTGCTCACCTCCTATTCGAACACCGTCTCCACGATCACCTTCAACGGCGGCGCCGCTCCCGGCCTTTTGTCCGGCATCCTTCCCGCGTCCACGACCGGACAAATCTCCGGCACGCTCGGCAACGGCCAATTCGTGAACCTCGCTTCGCCCGCGGGAGCTTTCCCGACCAACACCACCGTCACGATCTCGTCCTACAACGTGGTCGGGTCGCTGTGTCCCGGGGCGGTCAACATCGGCGTGGCGATCAACGACGCCCCGCCCTACATGCCCTTGCGCGCTCTCGACTTGACCCTGGCCTACACCGTCGCCCAATTGGGAGCGCTCGCGCCGGGGCAGGCCATCGTGATGCGCTACGTGCCCTCCAGCGGCGTCTGCGTGCCGTTGAACACCACGCTCAACGCGCTCGCGCTGACGCTGACGGCCGAGATCAACGATTTCGGCATATTCGTCGTCGCCGCCCCGCAATCGTTCGGCTCGGCCGCCACCGCCCGTGCCTATCCGAATCCCTACCATGTCAACCGCGACGGCTATGTCACCATCGATCAGATTCCGCCGGGTTCGCGCGTGCGCGTGATGGACCTGCGCGGCGACACCGTGCTCGATCAGACCGCCAACGCGGCCGGTCTCGTCACCTGGAGCGCGTCCAACGGCTCCGGACGCCAGGTCGCCAGCGGCGTCTACCTGGTCTTGATCCAAGGCGGGGGGACTCAGAAGATTCTTAAGCTGGCGGTGATCCGTTGAGATCCGCCGCCGCCTTGCTGGCGCTTGTGCTGGCGCTTGCTCGCAGCGCCCGAGCCACGGACTTCTCCCAGGCCGCCGCCGGCACCAGCGGCTCGCAGTTCCTGATCTTCGACACCAGCGCGCGCGGCATCGCGCTCGGCGGCGCGATGACCTCGGTCACCGACGACGCGAACTCCATCTACTGGAACCCGGCCGGCCTGGCCCAGGTGCCCCGCATGTCGGCCAGCTTCATGTTCGCCGACTACGTCGCCGGCATCACCTACAACGACCTGGCCTACGCGCAGCGCATCGACGATCAGTCCGTGCTCGCGGCCGGGGTGCGCTACCTGAACGCCGGCTCCATCGGCGGCACCGACATCAACGGCCAAGCCAACGGCAACTTCACGCCCTACGATTTCGTCGCCGAGGCGGGCTGGGGCCAGTCGATCTACGAGATGTCCGACAACGAGTCCGACGTGATGATGGGCGTCAGCGGCAAGATGATCCACTCCAGCCTCGGCGACGCCACCGCCAATGGATTCGCCGGCGACATCGGCATGATCTCCCACATTTACACGACGGAGCGCAACTACGACATCGGTCTGACCGTTCAGAACATCGGATCCGGACAGAAATTCGACCAAGTCCGGGACTCGATGCCCACGCGCGTGCAGTTCGGCGCGTCGTTCAAGCCGATACCGTCGCTGCTGCTGACCTCGAACGCCGTCGCGCCCATGGGCTACAACATGTACGGAGCCGTCGGCGCGGAGTACACCGCCGCTTTCGACGGCGACATGGCCGGAGCCCTGCGCCTGGGGCTGAGTTCGGAAAACTACTCCTCGCTTGGCTTCGTGTCCATCCCGACCTTCGGCCTGGGCCTGAAGATCAACGACGTCAGCTTCGACTACGCGTTCCAACCGATGGGCCCGCTCGGCGTGGCCGCGCACCGGCTGTCGATCAGCTTCAACCTCCCCGCGATGGCCTCCAGCCGCTACCGCGAACCCTGATCCGGCAACAATTACGCAACCCGCCGCGCGGCTCCCGGAGCTACAATGACCGCGCATGATCCCTGAAGAGCCCCCGCGCCCGATCCCGCCCTTGCCGCCGCGTCCGGAATGGCTGGCGCCGGCCTCGACTCCGGCCGCTCCGGGCCTGACGCCGATGATGGATTTCTTCCAGCGCCGCGTGGAGGCGCTGGAGAGGGAACTCGCGCTTGAGCGCGAACGCGCGCAGGCCGCGGGCGGCCTGCTGTCGCGCCAGGAGGCCCTGAAATCCGAGGTCGAGGAGCATCTCAAGGCGATCACCGCGCAGCTTCAGCGCGAAAAGCGCGAGCGCGACAGCGCCGACGAACGCTCGCGGGCTCAAGGCCGCGTCGAGGCGCTGGAAAAACGCCTCGACGAAATGGGCGCGACTTTCTCGCAGCTTCTCAAGGACGCGATCGCCTCGCGCGGCGAGGGCGGGCCATCGGCCGCGGCATTGTCGGCGGAGCTGGCGTCTTTTCGCGCCGCGCTCAAGGACGCCGTCGACGGCGTCGCGCGCTGGCGCGGGGAGCTGCGAGAGCTCGCGGCGCTGGCGCCGCAAGTGCGGCAGTTGTCCGAGCGGCTGCCCGAAGACGAGAAGCTGCGCGAGGAAAGCCTGGGGCGGCGCGTCGAGGAAGTCTCCGCGCGCCTGACGCGCCAGCTCGACGAGTGGCGTCGCGCGCAGGATGCCGAGCGCGCGCGCCTGGACGAGCGCGTGGAAGCGCTCGCGCGGGAGCGCGCGGAGCTTTCACGCTTCATCGAGGAGCAGACGCGCGCCTGGCGCGAGTCCGACCGGCGCGAGCGCGAGGCGCGCGAGGCCGAGCTCCAGTCGCGCCTGCAATCGCTGGCCGAGGGCATGAAATCCTCCGGCCTGGAGTCGTCTCAGGCGCGCGAGGCGGCCCAGCGCGTGCTCGACATCCTGGCCGCCTCGCCCAAGGCCAAAGACGAGATCATCGCCGCGGCCGAGGCCGAGAAGGCGCAGTTGCTGGCCGAATTGCGCCAGCGCCACGCCGAGTTCCAGCGCCACATGTCCGAGCGCGCCGCCATCGAGAAGTCGCTGGGCGAAAGCCTGGCCCGCGCCGCCTGCGAACTCGACGAAGCACGCGCCAAGGAGCGCGCCGCCGACGCCCGCGCCGCCGAGCTCCTCGGGCGCGTGGAGAGCGCGGCCGCCCGCGCGGCCGACCTGGAGCGCTCGCTGGCCGAGCGCGACGAGCGCGTGCGCGCGGCGCTAGCCGAGCGCGACGAACTGGCCCGAGCCCTGGTCGACGAGTCCGAGCGCGCCCGCGCCGCCGCGGCCGGACGCCGCGAGGCCCAAGACCGAGCGGCGCAAGTCGAGGAACAGTGGCGCCGGCGCCTGGACGACGCGGCCGCGCGCCTGGCCGCGGCCGAATCGGCCGCGGCCGACGCGCGCGCCCAACTCGGCGCGCTGGCGGGCCAGTCCGCGCGCGCGCTTCAAGAACGCGACGCGGAACTGGCGCGCCTCTCGGCCTGGGAAAAAGAGCGCGCGAAGCTGCTCGAGGTCCTGCGCAAGAAAGACGAGATGATCTCGCTGCTGTCGGCCACCTTCCAGGGCGCGCTCAAGAAGGACGCCTGACGCGCCCGCGCCCGAAACAATAGGCTAGAATGCCCGCATGAGGGCCGTGGTGATGACCGCCTACGGCGGTCCCGAGGTCTTGTCCGCGCAGACGCTTCCCGATCCCGCGCCCGGTCCGGGAGAAGTGCTCGTGCGCGTGCGCGCGTGCGCGCTCAATCATCTCGACCTCTGGATCCGGGCCGGGCTGCCCGTGGCCAAGCCGCCCTTCGTGCTCGGCTGCGACGTGGCCGGAGAGGTCGCGGCGCTGGGCCAAGGCGTGGATTCGGTCAAAGTCGGCGCGCGCGTGGCCGTCCACCCGGGCCGCTGCTGCGGGCGCTGCCCGGCCTGCCGCGACGGGCGCGAGCCCGATTGCCCGAGCTACGGCATCATCGGCGCCTACCGGGGACTGACCGGCGGCTACGCCGAGCTGTTGACCGTGCCCGTCGAATGCCTGCTGCCGATGCCGGACTCCATGGACTTCGTGAGCGCCGCGGCGGTTCCGCTGACCTTCCTGACCGCGTGGCACATGGTCGTGTCCTCGGCCGCTCTCCTGCCCGGCGAAACGCTGCTTGTGACCGGCGCGGGATCGGGCGTGGCAGCAGCCGCGGTGCAAATCGCCAAGCTCGGCGGCGCGCGCGTGCTGGCGGTTTCGACCTCCGCCGAAAAGCTCGAAAAAGCGCGCGCGCTCGGCGCCGACGCGGGCATCCTTCACCCGCCCGAGGACCTTCCGCGCGCCGTGCGCAAGCTCACCTCGGGGGCGATGGCCGACGCGGTCTTCGAGCACGTGGGAGGAACGCTTCTGGGCGAGGCGCTCAAGTGCTTGCGCCGCTCCGGGCGACTGGTCACCTGCGGCGCCACCGCGGGTCACGACGCGCCCGTCGACTTGCGCTACGTCTTCGACCGGCAGTTGCGCATCCTCGGCGCGCGGATGGGAAATCTCGCCGAGATGCGCCGCGTCTGGGCTCTGGCCGCCGAAGGCCGGCTCAAGCCCGTCGTCGACCGGACGTTTCCTCTCGCCGATGCCGGGCGCGCGCACGAATACCTGTCCGCACGGCGGCAGTTCGGCAAGGTCGTGCTGACGCCGTGACGAGCAAGGAAACCCTGCCGCTCTGGCTTCTGCTGGCGGCTTTGCTTGTTCCCGCGCTGGGGCTGACCTCGCCGCTTCTGGAAGTCGACGACGCGCGTTACGCCGAGGTGCCGCGCGAGATGGCGGCTTCCGGCGACTGGGTCTTGCCCACGCTCGACGCCACGCCCTATGTGGAGAAGCCCCCGCTGTGGTACTGGATCGACGCCGCGTCGCAAAAAGTCCTCGGTTCCAGCGAGGCGTCGGCGCGGCTGCCGATGCTTGTGCTGGCGCTTCTGGGCGCGGCCGGGGCGTGGTGGCTGGGAGGCTGGCTCTACGACGAGCGCGTCGGCCGAATCGCGGCGGCCGCCACCGGCACCTCGGCGCTCTGGATTTTTCTCGTCCACAATCTGACTTTGGACATGCCGCTGAGCGTCTGCTTTATCTGGACGACGGCCTTCATCCTGCGGACGCTGATGAAGCCGCAAGACGCGTTTTGGGCGGCGCCCGCGGCCTGGGCGTGCGCGGCGCTGGCCTTTCTCGACAAGGGCCTGATCGCGGTCGTGTTTCCGGTCGCGTGGGTGCTCGGCCTGGCCGTGATGTTCCCTAAAATGCGCCGCGGCGCGCTGGCGCTGGCGACTTCCTGGGGGATGCCGCTGGCGGCGGCGATCACCGCGCCGTGGTTTTTCGCGATGCAAAGGCGCCGCCCCGACTTCTTGCATGTCTTTTTCATCGAGCAGCACTTCCAGCGCTTCCTGACGCAGAAATACCACCGCAACGCGCCCGCGTGGTTCTACTTGGCGGTCCTGCCCGGCGGACTGTTGCCCTGGACCGCGCCGGCGCTTTCCGGCCTCTGGCGAGCCGTGCGCCGCCCGCTGGGACCCGACGCGCGCGGTCCGGCGCTGGCCGCCTGGAGCCTGGGCGTGACGGCGTTTTTTTCCATCTCGCACTCAAAGCTCGCGACCTACGTCCTGCCGGTGTTCCCTCACATGGCCATATTGGCCGCCGCCGAGCTCGAGCGGGGACTGCCGCGCGCGGCCGCTCGCGCGCAGGCCGCGCTTGGCTCGGTCCTCTTGTGCGCGGCGGGCGTGCTCGCCGCCGTCGCGATCTTCAGCCCGACCGCGCGCGCCGCGGCTCTGGCCTTCATGTCCGCGCCGCGCGCGGGCCTGCTGGCCGCCCTCGCGGTCGGATTGCTTGCCGCGATGGGCGCGGCGATGCTGCTGGCGCCCCGCCTTTCGCGCCCCGCCGCGGCGCTGTGCGCGGGCGCAGCGCTGGCCGGCGTCTGCCTGTTCGGCGGCCTGCGCCTGGCCGCGCCGCTGGTCAGCGCGCGAGAGGTGGGCCTGGCCGTGCGCGCGCAAATCCGCCCCGGCGACGAGTTGTGGACCTACGACACCTACCTGCACGGCCTGCCGTTCTACTGCGGCCGCCGCGTGGACCGGATCGTCCAGTTCTTGGGCGAGTTCCACTACGCCAAGCGCGACCCGGCCTACGCGCCGATGTTTCGCGACGACTCCGCGTTGTCGGAGCTCCCGCGCGCGGGGGGGCGGACCTTCGTCGCGATGAAGTCGCGCTCCTTCGACCATTTCATCGCAAGCGTCAAGGGTGGAGGCGGCGCGCTGGAGGCCGTCGAGCCCCTGGGCGCCTGGACGCTGGCGGTGGTCGGCGCCGAGCCGCCGCGCTGACCCGAGCCGCCCTCGACGGCCGCGCCGCCGCCTGTCATACTTTCGGCTCCGGCGCGTACCTGAAGCGGGAAGAAAATGGCGATGTCCTTCCACGACGCCTATGAACTGTATTTTTCGCGCGTCTACGCGTACGCGCTCTACCGTGTCGGCGAGCGCGCCGCGGCCCAAGACGCCGCCGCGCGCACCTTCGAGCGCGCGCTCGCGGCCTGGCCGCGCTTCGACCCCGGCCGAGGCGGCGTCGACGCGTGGCTGTTCGCGATCGCTCGAGCCGCGGTCGCCGATCATTTCAGGGAACGAAGCCGCGCTCCCGCCGCGATCGAGGACTTGGAGCCCTGCGATGGCTCGCCGAACGCGGAGCAACGCGCGCTCGCGAGCGAAGACCTCGCCCAACTTGAATCCGCGCTGGGCAAGCTCGATGAGCGCACGCGGGAAATCCTCGGTCTCAAGTTCGGCGCCCGGCTCACCAATCGTCAAATCGCCGCGCAGATCGATCTCGACGAAAACCATGTCGCGGTGCTCGTCTACCGCGCGGTCCGAAGACTGAAGGGGGAACTGATCCGATGAGCGAAAGCGACGACGCCGCGCGCTTCGCGCGGGAACTCGACCGCCTGTTGAGCGGGGAGCCCGGCGCCCCGGACGCGAGCGCGGCAAATCCCGATCTGGAAACGGCGCGGCGCCTTCTGGCGCTGGACCTCGACCCCGGCGGGGCCGCGCGCCGCGCCGTGCGAGCGCGCCTGCCCTTGAGGCGCGTCTCGCGCGCCGGGCTGTCGGCGAGGGCCGCGCTGGCCGCGGTTCTGGCCGCGGCCGCCCTTGTCGCCGTGCGCCGCGCGCCGACCGCGGTCACGAGCGCGGCGCGGTCCTCCTTGCCGGTCCTTTCCGGACGCTTCCCGGCGCCCCGGCCCGGCCCGTTCGCCCCGCCGTTTGACTCCGCCGTCGCGCGCGCGCACGCCTATCCCGGCGGGCGCGCCGTGGAATGGTCTCTGCCGGGACTGCGCGTGCGCTTGGAAAGCCGCGCCGTCACCTCCGCCGAACTGTTCGTCAAACCGCAACTGATGAGAGGTCTGCCATGAACGCCGCCAAGCTCGCCGCCTTGATGTCTTTCAGCCTCGTCCTCGCGCCGTACGCGCTCGCCGCGGACCGCGCGCCCGCCGCCAAGTCGGCGCCGCTGGCCGCGGGCTACCGCGGAGTCGCGCTGAGCGTGCCGAGCTCGCGCGTGGAGTTCCTGAAGCCCGGAGACCGCGTGGACGTGCTGTGCACGTTCGAAGCGGGCCTGGCCGACGGCACCAAGCAGAAGGTCACCGCGACGATCCTGCAGGATGTGGTCGTCGTCGGCGTGCGCGTCGGCGCCACGCCCGCGGATCCCGCGGCGATCGAGATTCAAGTCAACCCCAACGAAGCCCAGTACGCCGCGCTCGCGCAGGAGCAAGGCGAAGTCCACTTCGCCCGCCGCCCGGCCGGAGACACCCGGATGACGCCCATGGAGATGGCGTCGCTGCGCAAGCTGTTCAAATGACCGGGGCGGGGAAAGCCGTCAAGGACCTCGGCGCGTGACGATGGTGCCGCGCCGGTCCTTGGCGGCCGCCGTCACGCGCCAGCCCGCGCTGCCGGCCTGGATGCGGAAAGGGGCGGGGCGAAACACGTCGAGCAAGGCGGAGCGAAACAGCGCGGGGTCTCCGCTGGCCTGGGCCAGGTCATCGAGCGAATCGGTGTAGGTCCCGTGCCGGCTCTTGTAGGCTTCCTCGATCTCGGCGATCACCCAGAGGCCGTTGTCGGCCTTGAGCACGGCGTATACGTCGTTGGGGCGCGGGCGCACGAGGTTGACCCAGTACTGAAGAACCCAGAGACCGATCGCGGAGCCCGCCGCCAGAAGGAAGGCCAGCGCGCCGTTGGAGCGGCGCGGGCCGTACTCGACGACGTAGGTCCCCGCGACGATGTCGTGCAGGGTCCGGGTGCGCGAGTTGAACAGCGCCATCCAGAATCCGAAGTTGGCCAGCGGCGTGCTCAAAAACAGCCAGGCCGCCGTGCGGGCCAGGGCCCGCGCCGCGCCCGGAGGACTGCCGTCGGCGCGCACCACGCGCAGGCCCATCAGCGCCTTGCCCGGAGTGGCTCCGCCGATGGTGCCAAAAAACTGCCACGCCGACATCAGTCCGATCCACAGCGCCGCGTCGGCCTCCATCGCGGCCAAGGACGCCCCTCGCCCCAACACGCCGCTCCAGACCCACATCGTGACGGCGGCGGCGACGGAAAACGGCAGCGTGTCGATCAAATACGCGATCAGGCGTTCGCTGAAGCCCGCGGGACGCAATTCGTAGGCCGCCGTTTCCATGGGGTTGTCAGTATAGCAAGAGCGCCCTTGGGTCTTTTGGACCCGCGCGCGCGCGCCCAAGGACCCTACGAAAAAATCGCGGACCCCGCTATACTTCCCTACATGAAGACCAAGAGCCCGACGTTGCGCGCGATCGCCCTATTGCTGGCCGGGGCCCTCATCCACGCCTCGTTCGGGACCGCGGCCTGGGCGCAAACCGTGGATGCCGCAGCGCAAGCTTCGGCGTCCGCCGCCGCTCCCGTCGCCGTGATCGCGCCGGTTTCGATGCCCGCGTCTCTTGGCCCGGCGGTCTCGGCCGTCTCGCCGTCTTTGGCGCCGGCCCCGGCGCTGAGCCCCGCCGTTTCCGCGGCCGTTGCCGCCGCGCCCGCTCAGGCCGCCGCCTGGTCGCCGCTCTCCGCCGCATCCGCGCCGCAATCGCCGTCGGCGATCGCCGCCGCTGCCGCCCCCGTTGCGCCCGTGTCCGCCGCGCCGGCAGCACCTGCCGCCGCCGTCGAACCGACCTTGGCGCCGCGCGCCCTCGCGGCCTCGTCCGGCCGCGCCGAATCAGCCTCAAGCTCGCCCGACAATTCCCGGCTTGTCGAGCGCCGCATCGCCGAGCTCAAGAATTATTTCGCGCGCCCCTCGGACTCCGCCGCGACGCCCTCCGGCGCGGCCGTCTCCGCGTCCGCGCTGCGCTCCGCCGCCTCGGGCCTGCGCCCCGCCGCGGCCGCCGACGAGGACAAATCCGCCGAAACCCCGGCTCCCGCGCAATCCGCCGCGGCCGCTCCCGCCGCCGCTCCGGCGCGCGCCTCCACCGCCGCTCGCCGCGCGATCCAGTGGTTCCTGGGCGGCATCGTGGTTTCCCAACTCAGCGCCGAAGTCCTGGGACTGGTCATGCCGCTTCTGATGCACCAGCGCTTCGGCGGCTTCGAGGCCCTCGCCCACATCGCCGTGGTCTCCAGCATGGCCAGCATCGTCGGCCGCCTGACCGGCGGCTGGATTTCAAACAAGATCGGCCTGAAGGCCACGTTCGTGGCCTCCACCGCGCTGCGCATGGTCTCGATCGCCGGCATGGTCATTTTCCTGCTGGGACCGTCCTCGGCCGTCCTCGCGGCCGTCTCCCCGCTGGCCGCGACCGCGGCTTTCCTCGATCATTTCTCGGCGATCTCGGTTCTGACCGCCTTCTACTCGGCCAACGCGCTCCTTCAGGGCGTCAGTCTCACCGCGCAAAACGCGATTCCCAACGCGATCCTGGGCAGCGACCGCGCCACTCTCGAGCGCTTCTTCTCGCTGCAGCAGTGGATGACGGAAATCGTCGGCGTCAGCGGTCCCAAGATCGGCGGCGCGGTCTCGCAGGCCTTTGGATTCACCGCCGCGATCATGCTGGCGCCCGTCTCGCTGATCTCCGCGCTGGTGATGTATGTGTTCGGCCTGCGAATCCCGCACGAGGGACACTCTGATGAAGCCGCCGCGCAGGAAGCCGCGGCCTCCTCGCCCTCGCGGCTGAAAGCCCTGTTCGCCCCGGTCCTGCGCGTTGTCGGCCGCGGACTGGGAATGATCTCGGGAGCGATCGATGCGCTGGTGCTCAAGGCCTATCTCGGCCGCTGGATCGACAATCTCGGCGGGCGGGGCAACCTCACCGACGCCGACGAGCACAACCTGCTGACGCGCTCGACGCTGGGCTGGATCGCCGCGGCCACGCTGGCACTGGGCGGATTCGCGACGATGTTGCTTCCCATTGCGGCTCCCGCCTACGCGGCGATGATCCTCTTCGGCATCTCCGAGGTCATCGCCAGCCAAAAGCTCTACTCGCTGATGCTCAGCCGCACGCAGGGCAAGGCCGAGGCGGTCAAGGTCAACGCGGTGGCCGGCGCCACTTTCGCGGCGATCTACACGGTGGCGCTCAACGCGGCCGGCATCCTGTTCGACCACTTCACCGGACGCCTGCCACTGGCGATTTTCTCGGCGGCGATGCTGCCGCTGGCGGGCTTGGTCTACTTCTCCCGTTCCCGGCTGAAGAAGGCCTCCGACGCGCCGGCGCTGACCGGCGACGCGCGGCCCAAGGGCGGCTTGCGCC
>JAJZQS010000069.1 GCA_021806745.1 bacterium | reverse complement strand
TCATCGACCAACTGGTGAAGTCGGAGGTCCCGTATGTCTCCTTCTCGGGCGGCGAACCGATGGTCCGCCCCGATTTCTTCGGGATGGTCGAGCGCATCACCGCCGGCGGCGTGGGCCTGAAGATCGAGACCAACGGACACTACCTGACTGCCGAGAACTGCCGCCGCCTCAAGGACCTCGGAGTGAAGGCCGTGCAGGTCTCCCTCGACGGCGCCACGCCCGCGAGCTTCAACAAGATGCGCGTCAACGGCCGCTACGACAAAGCGCTCGAGGGCATCGCCAATCTGCGCGAGGCGGGAGTGCCCATCGAGATCAATTTCGTGCCCGCGAAGTTCAACATCAAGGAGATCGGCGCCGCCGTGGACCTCGCCCACCGGATCGGCGCGTACTCCTTCTACACGGGCAAGATCATGTTCACCGGCAACGCCGTGCGCACCTGGAACATCACCGCGCCCGACGAGGCCGACTATCCCGAGTACTTCGCGACGCTGAAGGCGAAAGCCGACGAGTACAAGGGCCGCATGCGCGTCTACTACCATGAGATGGGGCTGCTGGAAGAACTGCGCTACCGCCTGGAAAATCCGGCGGCGCTGTTCATCGTCTTGCCCAACGGCAAGGTCAAGCTCATCAACGCGCTGCCCTTCACCTGCGGCGACTTGCGCCGGGACACGCTCGGCCAAGTCTGGAAGAATTTCCAGCTTGCCTGGAAAAGCCCGCGCGTGTCGGCGTTCGTCGAGCGCCTCGCCGAGGATCCGACCATCGTCTCGCGCCTGCACCAGTGGGAGGAGGCGGTCTAGAGTGAGCGACGTCTTCGCAGCACCCCACGCGCCCAAGGACCAAGGCCTGGTGATGAAGGTGGCCTCGGTCGTGCGCTACCGCTTCTTTCTCTACGCGGGGCTGCTGCCCTATCTTCTCGGCGCGGCGTGGGCGTACGGCGTCGAGAAAACTTTTCGTCCGGGAGCGTTCTGGCTGGGACTGCTCGGCATCTTCCTGTCCGTCGTCGGGGTGGAGAGCTTCAACGAATACTTCGACGCGAAGATGGGCACCGATCGGGTCTTCAACCCGGACGCCGACGAGAGCATCCCCGAGTGGATGCTCTCGCTCGGCGTGGCCGCGTTCGCGCTGGCCGCGGCCATAGGCTTCGCGCTGGCCTTCAGCGGCGGCTGGCCGGTGGTGCTCTACACTCTTCTTGGCGGCGCGGCGGCGGTCTGGTATGTGGGACCGCCGATCCGCTGGGTCTACCGGGGCCTTGGCGAGACGGTCATCGGCCTGTCCTACGGGCCGTGGATGACTTTGGGCTCCGTGCAACTGCACACGCACCGCTTCTCTTCGGGCGCGCTTTTGGCCTCTTTGGTGCCAGGACTCTTGATCATGTCCTTGGCCGTCGTCAACAACATACCCGACTATCATCAAGACCGGCTGGTGGGCAAACGCAACCTGGTCGTGCGGCTGGGCCGCAAGAACGGCCGATACCTCTATCTCGCGCTGTCGGCGCTAGGATTGGCCATCGCGGCGGCGGGCGCGGTGGCGGGGATCTTCCCGCGCGCGGCGGTCCTGGCCGCGGCGGCGGGGTTGCCTCTGTGGCTGGCCAGCCTCAAGGCCGGCCGCGACACCTGGGACACGCCGCGCCTGTTCGTGCCCGCCGTCAAAAGCATCGTCCAGTGCTACGCGCTGGCCACCACGGTTTTCGCGCTGGCGCTGGCCTTCGGGGGCCGCCCGTGAGAATCGACGCGTTCTCGGCGCCGACGATGGTGACCTGGCAGCTCACGCGCGACTGCAACCTGGCCTGTCTGCACTGCTGCACCGACTCCGCGCCCGGCAAGGCCCTGCCGGGCGAGCTCTCGCGCGAGCGGGCTCTCAAGCTCGCGCGCGAGATCGCCGCGGCCGGCGTGCCCTACGCGATGATCGTCGGCGGCGAGCCCACTTTGGTCCCCCATTTCGCCGAAGTCTGCCGCGCGCTGTCCGAAGGCGGCGTCCTGCTCAAGATCGAGACCAACGGGATGAACTTCGATCCCGCCGCGGTCGAAGGCCTCAAAATCCGCTCGATCCAAGTCTCCCTCGACGGTGCCACGCCGGCGACCTACGCCCGGCAGCGGCCGGGAGGCGACCTCGCCAAGGTGCTCGAGACCTGCCGCCGAATCGTGGCCGCGAAGCTGCCGCTGGAGATAACTTTCGCGCCCACGCGGCTCAACATCCACGAGGCCGAGCGCGTGATCGCGCTGGCCGCGGAGCTGGGGGCGTTTCGCTTCAACACCGGCAAGCTGATGCGCCTGGGAACGGCGGCCAAGCTCTGGGACCGCCTGCAACCCTCCGCCGAGCAGTACGCCGAGTTTCGAGCGCTGCTCGATGCCTCCCGCGCCCCGCTCGAATTGTGCTACCTTCCGTTCTCGTTGGAAGAAGAACTGACCGGACGCCTCGCCCAGCCTTCGGGCACGCTGCTGATTTTGCCGGACGGACGCGTGAAGGTCTTTGCGGCCTTGCCCTTCACGTGCGCCGACGCGAGCCGTCATTCGTTTCTCGAGGCGTGGGACGCTTATCGCCGGGCCTGGCGGGACCCGCGCGTGCTCAACGCCCTCGAGCGCCTCGCCGCGAACCCTGCGCTCGCGGCGAAGGCCAATGCGTGGGTTTGTCTGGACTCGATCTCGCATGATTTGCCGGCCGTGGTCTGACCGGCAACGAGGAGTGTCATGAACGACCAGAAGACCGTGACCGATGCGAAGGCTCAGCCCAAGCTCGCTTGGGAGACTCCCTCCATGGAGGAAGTTTCCGAGCGCGTGATGGCTCAGCCCTACATCCGGTTCACGTGACGCACGGGAGGGGGGCGTCCGTGGGCGACTACGGCGCCCCCCTCTTTCTGGCCTGGCAGTTGACCAACGGCTGCACGGGCCGCTGCCTGCACTGCTGCGAGGAGTCCGGACGCGACTTCATCTGGAAAGACGAGATGAACCGCGAGCAGTGTCTTTCTCTCGCGCGGCAAATCGTCGACAACGGCATCGCCTATGTGGCGTTCGGCGGCGGCGAGCCGATGAGTTCCCCCCACGTCTGGCCCATTTTCGAGACCCTCGCCGCCGGCGGCGTCGAGATCAAAATCGAGACCAACGGCCTGGATCTCGATGACGCGGCCTGCGACCGCCTGCGGGCGATGAAAATCGCCTGCGTGCAGATTTCCATCGACGGCAAGGACGCCGCGACGCACGAAAAATTGAGGCCCGGATCGGGCTACAAGCCCGCCTGGGACGCCATCGATCGCCTCGTCAAGCGCGGCCTCGAACCCGAGCTGGTCTTCATCCCCACGCGTCTGAACGTCCGGGACGCGGTTGCCGTTTATCAGCAAGCCGCGCAACGCGGCGTGCGCACGTTCGTCACCGGCCCGATGATGCGCCTGGGCCGCGCCGCGCGTGCGTGGGACGCCCTCGCGTGCACGGACGAGGACTGGGCCCAAGCCGTGATGGGGCTGAAAGCCGCGGCCGCAACGCTCAAAGGGCCGAGGCTCGCGATCTACCCGTGGGGCATCCAGCGCGAGATGCTCACGCGCGCCGAGAGCCCGCAATCGATGGTGCTGGTGGTGCCCAACGGCCGCGCGAAACTGCTCAACGCCCTGCCCTTCGCCGTCGCCGATCTGAAAAAAGAAAGCCTCACCTCGGCCTGGCCCAAGGTCGGCGCCGCGTGGGCCTCGCGCGAGGTCCAGGATTTCGTCCGCCGGGCGCAAGACGAGCCCGAACTGCTCACGCACGCCAACGAATGCTGGGACCTCGAGGTGTCGACACGCTGAAATCGATCGGCGCGCCGATCGCGAAAAGCGGACGCTAAGGCCCGGACGCGCCCGAGCCCGGCGGGTCTGCCGGCAAGCCGGCGGTCGGCGCGCCCGCGCCGCGGCGCGGCGCGGCGGGCTCCTCCACCAGGAACAAATCCACGTCCAGACGCGCGCCCATCACGCCGAGCCAGCGTAGGTCGTCGCGCGAGAAGCGCAGGGCCGGGAAGCGCTTGCGGTGCAGGCCGCAGAGCAGCTCGATGTCGCACTGCGGCGCGATCGCGCCGATTTTCTGCGCGGCCGGGGCCAGGCGCTTGAGCATCGCCTGCAGGTGCTCGTCGAAAGTCGAGGTCGCGAACGCCTTGGACTCCAGCACGAAGCCGTGCTTTTTCTCGGTGACGGCGAAGGGGCCGCGCTTGTCGCCGAGCTTCCAGGTCTCGTCGGGCGCCAAACCGATGCGCGCCTGGATGTCGGCGGCGGTGAGCGTTGCGCTGGTGATGCGAAAGACCACGGTCGTTTGCTCTCGCATGGCCGCCAGTTTAGCCCGGGCCGCGCGGCGGCGTCAAGGCCGGCGCGGGCGCAGTCCGCGCGGGAAGATCAGTTCGAACTCGCGTCCCGTGATGAGCGAGCCCAGGCCCGAGTACTCGTCGCTGTCGGTGGCCACGTCGATGTGTCCGCTGCCGTGGAAGTAGCGCCGGGCGCCGGTGTCGACGACGCGAAACAGCACCCGTCGCCCGGCGATGCGGTCGATGCCCGGGATGAGCAGCGGCGTGCCGTCGGGAATGTCTAAATTGCGGTCGATGGCGACAGAGACGTAGGGGCAGCGCCCGGCGAGGAAACGCTCAAGCGTGCAGACGGTCTGCATGAAGCGGTCGACCGGCGGGCCTTCGCGGCGGCGCTCGGCCGCGGTCTGGTCGAGGTAGGGCGTGTAGACCGTCGCCAGCGCCCGCCGAACGACCACAAGATGAGGCGTGTACGCGAAGTCGGCGTCGGAGCCCTGGAAGTAGCGGCCCGCGGAGGCGTCGCTCCGGCTTCGATCCTGCGCCAGTGCGCGCTCCGTGCCCAGGTCGCGGCGGCCGGTGACCGACAGGCCGTTCAGGGCCTGGTATTCGACGAGCAGAACGGACCGGGTTCTTTCGTCGACCACGCCGGTCGGGCGCAGGCCGAACAGACGCTGGAATTGAGCGACGGCGCGCTCGGTCCCGGGGCCGAAAAATCCGTCGGACGCGATGCCTCGAAGCCCTTCGTTGCGGCGCACGACGTCGAGTTGCGCCTGCATCTCGGCCACCCGGGGATCGTAGCGCGGCACGGCCTGGCGGCGCAAAACCGCCGGCGGCCTCGGCGCGGCGACTGCCGGCGGCGCATCCGGGACGGCGCTCGAGGGCGCCCGCGCGGCCTGCCCGTCGAAGCCGCCCGCCAGCGCGCCCTCCACCGACGCAACGCGCGCCTGCGCCGCCTCAAGCGCCGCCGCCCGCTCCCGAGCCGGCGAGCCCGCCGCCGGCGTCGGCAGCGCGGGCATGGCCAGCGCGTCGATGCGCGCGGCGGCCGCGTCGATGTCGGCGGCAAGTTCTCCGCGCTCTCCGCGCGCGGAGGAGTCCAGACGATCTTGAAGCTCGGAGAGACGCTCGCGCAGGCCGGGAGCGCGTCCAGCGCCCGCCCTCGTTTCCCAATCGGCCAAGTCCAGCGCCGCCTCCTTGAGGCGGCGCGACGCGCCGTGCGCCGGAAGGCCGCGACGCAGGCCCGACGCCGCCGTGCGCAACGACGCCGCGTCCGCCGCCAAGTCCGGAGCGGGGGCCGCCGCGCGGGCGGAGCACGACAAGACGGCGACGAACGCCCAAAGCCTCATCGACGCCAGGATAGCAACGAGGATCGACAAGGGCTCCGGGCTTAAAGTCCCGGGTAGGCCCGGCTGTAAGTCCTAGGGCGTCTTGGACCTTTCGTCACAGACGGAAATGGCGCAGCCCCGCGCCGACCAGGGCCACGCCGAAGCGGTCGGCGGCGCGCGCCGCGTCGGCGTCCTCGGCGGCTCCGCCGGGGTGAGCGATCGCCGTGACCCCGCCTTCCGCGGCGGCCTCCACGTGCTCGGCGGTCAGCGCGCCGTCGGAAGCCAGCACCAGCGGCTCGTCGGCGGCGAGGATCGGATGCCTCTCCTGGCTTTTGACCAGCGCCAGGCGCACGGCGTCCAGTCGCGAGGTCTGGCCCGCGCCCACGCCGATGGCGGCCTCGCCGCGCGCCAGCACCGCCGCGTGCGAGCGCGCGCGCATGGCCACGCGCCAAGCCACGTCCAGCGCCGCGCGCTCGGCCTCGGTCGGCGAGCGCCGGGAGGCGGTCTTGAAGCCGTCCTGATAAGCGCGTTGGTCCCTTTCTTGAACCAGCATCCCGCCGGCCACCGCGCGAACGTCCAACTCGTGCGGCGCCAACAAGGACGGCGGCAGCACGACCAGGCGCACGTCCTTTTTGGCCTTGAGCGTCTGCAGGGCCTTGGGCGTGAAGTCCGGCGCGGCCACGCAGTTGAGCGTCTCCTCGGCCAGCGCCTGAGCGGCCTTCTCGTCGACTTCGCGGTTCAACGCCGCCGTCGCGCGAAACGCCCCGCGCGGATCGCACGCGCAGGCGCGGCGCGCGGCGCGCGCGGCGTCAGCGGCCGCGGCGAAGGCGGCCGGCGCGCCCAATTTAACCACCGCGCAGGCGGGCCGCGCGAAGCCGCTGGCCAAATCCCAGGCGATCTCCAGGTCCAGGTAGTGGCCGTAGGCCAGGGGTTGCCCGTGAACGACGCGGGCGGCGTTGAGCCCGCGCGGGCGCGCGCCGGCCAGCGTGTAGAACGCGCCGCTCTGGTGAGGATTCTCCCCGTAGCGCAGGTCGGCGCTTTTTTTCAGCGCGATGACGACTTCATCGGGGAACTGCTCCCATTTTCCGCCGAGGTACTGGGCGACCGTCGAGTCGTAGTACGCCGCGCTGTGGAACGCCTTTGCCGCCAGCGCCTGACGGCGGTCGGGGAGCATGCGGTCGTAGGCCTTGAGAGTGGCCAGCGCCTGCGCGTAGTCGGCCGGATCGCAGAGCGCGATCACGCTTTTGAAGTTGCGCGCCGCCGCGCGCAGAAGAGAGGGGCCCGCGGGGTCGACATAGGCCAACACCTCGTCTTGGCTCAGAGACGCGTCGGCCGCCGCTTCCGCGAGAGGGTAGAAGTTGACGGCGACCAAGTCGATCCCCGGCTTTTCGGCCGCGATCGCGCCCAAAAGTTTGGGGTGCAGCAGCGCGAGCGCGTCGGCGGGCAGGCGCTCGCCGGTGAACTCCGACAGCGAGCGATGCCGTGCGCCGGACTGCCGCAGAGCGGTGGCCGTGGGCCCCGTGGCCACCAACTCGAAGCCGAGTTCGAGCAGCGCGTGCGCGAACTCGACGATCCCGGTCCTGTCGGCGACGTGCAGAAGCGCCACCGGGGCGCGCTCGCGCTCCTTGCGCGGACTCATCGCTCGCCGCCGCCCGTGCGGGTCATGACGCATTCTAGCAATGAGGCAACTTCCCTTGACGCCGGAGCCCGGCCGCCCTACACTCATCGCATGAAGCTTGCGCGGCTTTCGACCCTCTTCGCGTTCGTTCTGCTGTCGACGAGCGTGCGCGCGCAAGTCGAACTCGACGCTCCCGCCGCGGTGGCGCCGACGCCGCTGCCCTCGGCGGCGGCCGCCGCGCCGCTGGCGCTGGAACCATCGCTCGCCGCGCCCGCGTCGGCGTCTTCTCTCTTTCTGCCGGCAAACGCCGCGGCGCCGGCGGTCTCCGTGCGCGCGAGTGCTGCCGCCGCCTCCGCCGAGCCGTCGGCGCCCGCTGCGGCGGCGCCGGCGTCGGAACGCGCGGTGCCGCCGCGCGCGCGTCCCGAGTTCGCCGCGCGCCTCATCGGCTGGGGCGTCGACGAACCCCTCGTCGATCGCCTCCAGGCGTTCCTGGCGGCCAATCACCCAGGCGAAAAAGCCCTCGCCGACCACTCTCAGGAAGTCGCGGCCGTGGCCGCCGGCCTGGCCGAGCGCGCCGGGCTCGCGCCCGGCCGCGCCGTGCTGCTGACCCTGTCCGCCGCGCTGCACGGCGTCGACCCCGAACGCACACCCGAGGCGCGGGCGCTGATCCGGGACTTCGGCGCGAGCCAATCGTTTACGCCCGAGCAGGTCCGCGCGCTGATCCTGGCCACCGACTTCAGTCCAGACCCGGCGGCGATGGCCGAAAAGAGCCGTGCGTTCGAGGGCGCCGCGCGCGCGGCGTTCCATGACGATTGGGGTCTGGTTTGGGGCCGGCGCCTGGCCTTGGCCGAGCAGATCGTCGCCCGACGGGACGCCGCCTCCCCCGCGCCGGAGCGCGCGCCGCCCGCCGACCCCGATCTCGCGGCCGCGCGCCGCTACATCCGCTCCATCGCCGCCGGGGTGAGGCTCGACGAGCGGCAAACCGACTCGCTCCTGGGCGATTACTTGGCCGAGAACGCGATCCCTCCGGCTTCACCGCGCGCTCAAGCCTTGCGCCGCGCGCTGGTGCCCGCGCGCGCGGCGGCCGAGGAGGCCGCTCTGGCGCCGCTCAAGCCCGCCTTGCGGCGGCACGGCGCGGCGGTGCTGGCGCTGGCGCGCGAGTACGAAACGACGCCCGCCGAAGTGCAGGCCGCGCTCGAGCGCCGCGGCGCCGCCGAGGAACTGGCCTCGCTTTCCGAGCGGGACTTTCGCCGACAAGCCGATTTGACTCTGCGGCGAGACGAGCTTCAGCGCGCCGTGGCCGGCTATCCTCGTACGGCGGCCGGCGACTTGATGCGCGCGATCGCCGACGCGATGGCCGCGCGCTCGGGCAAATCGGTCGAGGAGGTCGCGCGCGACGGCGTGTTCGTCTATGCGGACTTCGCCGGCACGACGCTGTTGCGCGCCTGGACGGGCCGCGATCCGGACACGCGCGCGCCGCAGGTCGTCTTCTACGCGACGCGCGACGGCGCCCGCTGGCGCTTCGTCGGCTACAGGCAAAATCGCCCGCAGGGGCGGCCCGACGCCGATTACACCCAGGCCCTGGAGCGCTGGCTGTCGGCCGGCGGCGTTCCCGCCGCCGACTTGCGGTAGCCGACGCGGCGCAGGCCGCCGCGAATTGGTTACGATGTAGGCGTGAAGTCGCTCGACCTGCGTTCACAACTGATCGCGGTGGCGGGCCTGGTCGTGCTCTACTCGATCGGCGTCGGCACGGCATTTCGCGTGGAGGCGCGCGCGCACGCGAGGCTGGACCGCCAGATGCGCGAGAGCCTGACCGTCTTGTCGAGCCTGCCCCGCCTGCGCGACCGTCTGCGCCGCGTCGATCAGGCCACGGTGCGCTACCTGCTGACCGGACAGCGTTCCTGGCTCGACCGCCGCGAAGACGCGCTCGGCGAGGTCCGCTCGATCGAACGCGATCTCGCCGAGGTCGCCGGAGGCGATGGCGCGTCCCTGATCGCTCAGACGGACCGGCGACTGACCGCCTACCTCGCGGAATCCGGCCAGTGGGTGGCCCGGCGCCGCTTCGGACGACTGTCGCCGGCCGACGCCGCGCGTGCCGGGCGCTTGGGACACCGCCTGGATTCGGCCGCGGAACCGCTGGCGCGCCTGGGCGAGGCCAACATCGCTCAGTTGCGCGAACGGGGCGCCGAACTCGAACGCGCCTCGCGCCTGACGGCCTGGCTGATCGTGCTCGCCGGCGCCCTGGCCGCGGTCTTCATCGCTTGGTTCTTGAAGCGTTTTCTCGTCGCGCCGGTGTCGGAACTGAGAGAGCGCGCCAAGGGCTGGACTCTGGGCCGCGCGTGGAACGATTCCACGCCTGCGGCGGCGCCGGAGGTCGCCGACCTGTTCTCGGCCATGCGCGAGATGACGCTGCGCCTCAACGAGCAGTTCGCGCGCGAGGCCGAGCTCGGCCGCCTGAAGGGAAACCTCGTCTCGATGGCCAGCCACGAGTTCAACAACGCGCTCAGCGTGCTGGGCGGCGCGTCGGACCTGCTCAAGACCAGCGAACCCGGTCCGCTCTCCGGCAAACGGGCCGACTACTACGCCGCGATTGAATCCAATGTCCGCTCGCTCGCGCTGGCCACGCGCAACCTCCTCGACCTCGGCCGCCTGGAAAACGGCCGTTTCGCGGTCCGTCCGCGCCGCGCCGACATCGGCCGCGTCCTGCGGACCGCCGCGCAGTCGCTGAAGCCGCTCTACGAGCGCAAGGGCCTCGAAGTCCGGCTGGAAGCCGAAGACGGCCTCTGCGCGCTCGCCGACCCGGAGTCGCTGCATCTGGTCGCCACGAATCTGATCAGCAACGCGATCAAATACACCCCTGAGGGCGGGTGCGTGCGCGCCGGCATCGAAGTCGAGTCCGAGGATCGCCTGCGCGTGTTCGTCGCCGACAACGGCATCGGCATCGCGCCGGAAGACCGGGAGAGAATTTTGCACGGCCATCGCACCGAGGCAGGGCGGGAGGCCGCCGCCGGCTTCGGCGTCGGACTGACGCTCGTGCGCAGCGTGCTGGACGCGCACGAGACCGCACTGAGCATCGAGGGCGGCCCCGGGCGGGGCTCGCGTTTTTCATTCGCGTTACCGCGCTGGAAAGAGGACGAGTCTGCCGCGCGCGCGCCGCAACCGCTATAATACGCTCCATGTCCACGACCACCGCTTGCCCGTGCGGCTCCGGCCGCGAGTTCCCCGCCTGCTGCGAGCCCGTGCTTTCCGGGCGCGCGAAGGCCCCGACCGCCGAGGCGCTGATGCGCGCGCGCTACAGCGCCTACGCCACCGGCCGCGTGGATTTCATCGAAAAGACGCACGCGCCGGAAAGCCGCGCCGATTTCGACCGGGCGGCCTCCGAGAAGTGGGCGCGAGAATCCTCCTGGAAAGGCCTGACCATCGTCGCCGTCAAGGGCGGCGGCGAGGCCGACGCCGAGGGCGTGGTCAACTTCAGCGCGCGCTTCTCGACCGGGGGCAAGGACTACGAACACCGCGAGATCGCCACTTTCCGTCGCGAAAAGGGCGAGTGGCTCTTCGTGGACGGGAAATCCCCCAAACCCGAGACCTTCGTGCGCGCCGAACCCTCCGTCGGCCGCAACGACCCCTGCCATTGCGGTTCGGGCAAGAAGTTCAAGAAGTGCCACGGGCGCTGACGCCCGTCCCTCCCCGAAAAGAAAACCGGCCCGCGCGGGCGTTTCCGCGCGGGCCGGTCTTTTGCGATCGTTTGACTACGGTCCGGCGGGCGTGAACGGCGCGCCCGGGTCCTGGGCCGTGGCCACGCACAGGCCGCGGGAGTTGGACCACTCGCGCTGAACCGTGTAGGCGCCGACCTTGGCCTGGACGGCGTTGCAGATATCGCCGATCTCGCCGTAGTTGGAGTCATACCAGCCCATCGGCGCGCCCGGCGTGTTTCCGGTCATCAGGCCGACGGCCGGGTCCGTGACGGACTCGGTCATTTCGTGAGATGAGACCGAGGTCTCGTTGTTGAACTGGTCCGGGTCGCCGCCGCAACCGCCGGCGCAGTTGCCGCCCTGGTCGGGGATCACGCCGTACTGGATCTGCGTGCCGTTGTTCATGAACGTGTTGTGGTAGGCGCAGAACACCTGGCACGAACCCTGCCCGCCCTGGTCGATGTTGAGCCCCGGGGGGAAGTAGACCATGTACAGCGTGTTCGCGTCGGGCTGGGGAACCTTGTTCTTGGCGATCAGGTTCGACAGCTCGGTCTGGATGTCGGCGTCTTCGATCTGCGAGCTCTGCGGGATCGCCACGTCGTCGACGAAGGAGCCGATGTAGGAGCCGCGTCCGATCGTCGTCGCCGGCGAATTATACTCCTTGAGCCAGTCGAAGTACGGGCTTTGCGTGATGTAGGAGAAGAAGCCCGGAAGCCGATCCTGGTAGGCCACATCCTTGTTCCAGTACACGAGCTGGATCTTGACGTTGCCAAGCAGGGGCCCGCCGTAGTACTGCAGCTGCGGCGCAGCCTCGACACCGAAGGGCGCCTTGCTCTTGCCGTGCATCAACTGCACGCCCTTCATCAGCAGCATGTGCGGCGTGCCCGACGCCGTCGGCCCTGCGGTCTTCGCCGAGGCCTGAGGCTTCAGCGCTCCGGACGCTTGCGCCTGGGCGACCGGCGCATACCAGCCCGACTCCGTCGCGGCCGGATCGGCCGCCAGCGACGGGGCGGCGATCCCTCCCAGGACCAGCGCCGCGCCCGTCAGCGTTGCGAACGCACGAGACGTTCTATTGTTCATTGAGACCTCACCCTAAGGATTGAACGGCAGTGGTCTCATCCTAAGAACTCTCCCGGCGCGAGTCAATGCGAATTAGGTCCTAGGACCCGGTTTATTTTTAGGCCCCCCGGCGCCCGCCCGCCGGCCAAAGCCCCCGCGCGCGCAGCGCCGCCAGCATCCGCGCGAAGAAGCCCGGCCGCGCGGTCGGCGCCACGGTCGAGGCCGGCGTGCCGGACACCTGCGGCACCACCGCGTCGGGGTAGATGTCGTCGTAGGTCGCGGCGGGCTTGAGGATGATGCCGTCGCGGACTTCCTTGGGGATGTCCTCGATGTCCTTGAGGTTGGCGGCCGGGAAGATGACCTCCTTGTAGCCCATGCGGTGGGCGGCCATCACTTTTTGCTTCAGGCCGCCGATGGGCAGGATGTCGCCGCGCATCGTGATCTCGCCGGTCATCGCCAGGCCGGGCGTCACCGCGCGGCCGGTCAGCGCGCTGATGATCGCCGTGACCATCAGGCCGCCCGCCGACGGGCCGTCGACCTTGCCGGCCGGGGTGATGTCGATGTCCAGGTCGATTTTCGTGAAGTCGAGCTTCTCCAGGCCATACTTGGCGGCGTGCGTCTTCACGTATTTGTAGGCGTTGCGCGCGGAGTCCTCGATGTCGTCGCCGAACTGCTTGCGCAGCTTGAGCTGGCCGGAGCCGGGCTCGTAGGAGACCTCCACGTTGAGCGTGCTGCCGCCGTAGGAGTTGACGGCCAGGCCCGTGGCCACGCCCACGCCGTTTTGCGCCGTCTGGCGCGCGCTGAACGGCGGCACGCCCAGGTATTTGGCGATGTCGCCCTCGTCGATGACGCCGGGGGCTTTCTCGCCGCGCGTCTCCGTCCACGCGGAGACCTTGCGCAGCACCGCCTCGATCTTCTCGCGCAGGCTGCGCACGCCCGCCTCCATCGTGTAGCCCTCGATGATGCGGCGGATGGCGGCCGGCGTCAGCGCGGCTTCCGCGGCCGTCAGACCGGTGGCGGCGAGCTTCTGCGGAATCACGTGGCGCTCGGCGATGTCCATCTTTTCAAGCGTGGTGTAGCCGCTGAACTCGATGATCTCCATGCGGTCGCGCAGGGGCTCGGGGATGTTGGAGAGCTCGTTGGAGGTGACCACGAACAAGACCTCGGACAGGTCGTAGGGCACATCCAGGTAGCGGTCGCGGTAGGTGTTGTTCTGCGCCGGGTCCAGGATTTCCAGCAAGGCCGCGGTCGGGTCGCCAGCGTTGCCGTTGCGGCCGATCTTGTCGGCCTCGTCCATCAGCATGACCGGGTTGATCGTGCCGGCGTTCTTCATCTGGCGCATGATCTCGCCGGGCATGGAGCCCAGGTAGGTGCGGCCGTGGCCGCGCAGGACGGTCTCGTCGTGCACGCCGCCCAGCGAGAGGCGCACGAACTTGCGGCCAAGGGCCTGGGCGATGGCCGCGGCGATGGAGGTCTTGCCCACGCCGGGAGGCCCCGTGAAGGCGATGATCGCGCCTTTTTTGGAGCCGGTCTTCTTGCGCAGGGCCAGGAACTCCAGCACGCGCTCCTTGACCTTCTCCAGGCCCGCGTGGTCGTGGTCCAGGATGGCGCGGGCCTGGGCGATGTCCAGGTTGTCCGTCGTGCGCTGGCCCCACGGCACGTCGGTCAGCCACTCCACGTAGGTGCGCAGCTTCTGCGCTTCGGAGTCCTTCGGGTTCATCTGCGCCAGCTTCTCGAATTCCTTGAGCGTGATCGCCTGGATGTCGGCAGGCATGCCGATGGCCGCCATCTTGGCCTTCAGGCCCTCGACGGTGTCGATCTTCATGGCCGAGGCGTCGCCGCCGGAAACCGCCTTCGCCTTCGCGGTCTTTGCCTTGAAATAGGCGTTCATCTCCAGGATCACGCTCTGCAGGCGCTTTTCCATGGAGTTCTCGGCGAGCAACTGCACCTTGACCTCCGGAGAGAACGGAAACTCCTGCGCCAAGAGGTTGGTCAGGCGGTCGACGTTGGACTCCTCGAGCGCGTGCTCCACCAAGTCGCGGTCGATCTCGGGATCGAGGCCCGCGAACTCGTCGAGCGTGTGCTGGGCCAAGGAGCCGAGGGCGCTCATGCGCTGCGGGTCGCTGGGCTCGGGCTTGGCGTAGGACACCTTCGCGACGGTCACGCCCTCGGACTGGGCGTAGCCGTCGATGTTCACCGAGCGCAGCGGGGTCATCAGCGCGGTCGGCTTGCCCCCGATGACCTCGAAATTGCTCAAGCGCACCAGGGTGGCCGTCGCGTTGTGGCCCTGGGCCGTGCCGGCACCTAAGGTGGCGGCGATCATGTAGCCGCCCTCGCGCATGGCTTTGGAGATCGCCGTCGCGTAGTCGGCGCTCAGGCCCAGGCGCACCGTGTTGACGCCCGGAAAGAACACCCTCGTCAAGGCGACGACGGGAGCCTGCGCGGGAAGCGCCGCCGGCGCGGACAGTGCGCGGCTATTCGAGCCTCCCCCATCGTCATCCGAAGAACCGCGCCGAGACGCGCCGTCGAAGCGCCCGGAGCCGACGCGGTCGGAACCGCCTCCCGATGTTTCGCCGGACAGACGCAACGCGTCCAGCGCCGTCGCCCGTTCGGCCGGGACGGCAGCCTCAACGCCCGCCGGCGCGGCTTGGGCGGCGACGACCTCGGCCGACGCGGGCGCGGGCGCGGCGGCCGGCGCGGCGATCTCGGCCGGGGCGGCGGAAACGGCGGCCGCGGGAGCGGCGGCTGCGGCCGACAACGGAGCGGCGGAGAGCGCCGGCGCGGCCGCGCTCAGCGAAGTCGCCGCGAGCGGGGCAGCCGACGCACCGGCAAAAACCGCGGGCGCCGAGACGGGCGCGAGGCGCTCGACGACCTGCCCCCAGGCCGTGGAGCCGGGCAGCGCCACCGTGAAAGCCGCAAGCGTCATGCGCGCGCAGAGCGTGGTCCAAAGAAAACGCCGGCCGGTTTTTTTCATTTTTATCTCCACGCGACGAGTATAGCGGCGGGCCCCCGCGCGTGGAGGGGTCTTTCAGGGAACCCGCGGCCGGGAAAGGACCTAGGCGCGACGCACCGACGGGCCTACACCAAGCGGTCGATGGCGAACGTTTTTTGTTTTCATCCCCACGGATTTGCGCGCAACAGCTCACGGCTTAAAAGGCCATGAACTTGGAGAGACTCCCTCCAAGTTCACGGCCTTTTAATCACCGCGGCGCGGGGTTGAAATCCGTGGGGATGAAAACGAAAAAGTGTTTGTACTGTCGTTTAAATTTATGTAC
>JAJZQS010000180.1 GCA_021806745.1 bacterium | reverse complement strand
CGGAGCTCTCGTCCAAGCCGAAGCCGCGCGCCATGTCCAAGACCTGGCCGCGGTCCAAGCCGAACTGCCCGGAAATCTGCTCGATGATGCGCGCCGAGTCCGCGCCGCGAGGCAGGCGGCCCAGGTCCGGCCGCCGCGTGAGGCCGCGCACGGTTCGGAAACCCAGGAAGTCCTCGCTGAGGTATTTCGGCTCGACGGGCTTGGACTCGACGGCGGACGGGGCCCTCGGGAAATCGCCCCCGCCGGCGCGGCGCGGGCGCAAGGCCTCAGGCGCCGCGGCCCGCGATCCGGCGACGAGCGCGTCGTCTTCGTCGTGCGGGCGGGCGGAAATGCCGTCGAAGCGCGCGTCCTGCCCGGCCTTGATATCCTCGGCGGGAGTCCGCGCGCGCGACGGCGAAAGCGCGCGGCCCGCGGCGGCTTTCAGCCACGCACCGGCGCGCGCGACGGGCCCGTCGGCCGCGGCCGCCGCGCCCGCGGCGGCCGGCACGCCGTCGTCTGGAGCGGCGGCCGCGATCGTGGGCACGGGAGCCTCAGCCAGGCTGGGCACGGCGGCGGCCGCGATGGGCCTGTCGTGACCGCCCAACGCCGCGGGCGCCGCAGGTAAGGACGGCGCGAGAGACGGCGCCGGCGCAAGCGTCGGCGCCAAGGCGGCGGGTCCAAGCGCGGCGGCCGACAGCGGCGCCGACGGGGCCGGGACCGTCTCGACGGCCCGCGCGCTCTCGATTTCGGCCGCCACCGCCGCCGAGCCGGGCGCAAACGACGCCGCCCAGAGGGCGGCGCAGGCCACGAGGGCCGTCGCGCGCGCGCGCAGGTCCGCGGTGCGTCCTTTCGGGCTCACGACCAGAGCATAGCCCGAACACCCGTTCCTGTCACGCCCGAAAAGGCTTTAAAACGCGGGGAAATCGGCCCCCGGGCCGCTAGGACCTAGGACCCCTGGTGCCAGGCTTCAATTCATTGAGGACGCGGGTGCGTCTTCAAGGGCGCGAATGGTCTGGCTGATGGCGCTGGGGGTGCGGCCGAACAGGCGCGCCAACTCGGTGACGCCCATGCGCGTCTCGCGCCAGACGCGGTGGACGGCCTCGCGGCGCACGACGGAAACCTCCCGCCATTGCACGCGCCCGAGGATTTTCTCCTCGGAAACGCCCCGTCGGGCGGCGATGTCGGCGATGATGCGCCGCGCGGCTTCCACGGGAACGGGACGCGGCGCCGGCGTCTCGCGCCAGGCGCCCACGCGCTCCAAGAAATCGTGATCCCCCACGGCCACGCCGGCGACGATGGGAAGCGTCTCGCCCTCGACGGCGGGGTGGTCCTGCAGATACTGGAGGTAGCGCACCGATTGTTTGAGCCGGGAGCCTCCGAACGCCTTCAGCACGGCGTCGGAATCCACCAACGGCTCGCGGTTTTGGGCTTCCACATAGGCGGCGCAAGACGACCATTGATAGCGCCAGGGCTTGTCGTGCAGACCTTCGCGCGCGCACTCCAAGTGGACCCAGCGCGACACCTCGGCCAAGCGCGATGACTTGTCCACGACCCAGGCGCGGTAGCGGCCCTGGAACACGTGCCCGACGGTGCCGTGGGCGGCGTTGAAGGACTTCGTGTACTGGGTGTTGAGCGCCTGCATGACGGCCGAGAGGTTGGGCCGCTCGGTCTCGATCAGGAGGCTGGCCGACTTGGCCAGAAGGCTGTAGGCGTAAATCTTGAGGCCGAAACGGTCTTTATAGGCCTTGAGTTGTGACAAGAAAAGCCGTCGGTCCTGGTTGGACACGAACAGATCCTGGCGGTTGTTGCCGCGCAAGGCGATCAGATAGCAAGCTCCGGCGAATTGGATTCGTTTGGGGCGTCCCATGCGCGCAGTCTAGCATAATCGCGCCCGCCGGTGCCAGGCTTTCAATGGTGCATCAAGACGACAGTCGGCCGCGCAGTTCCCGCAATTGCGAAGTCTCGCCGATGAGCACGAGCCGGTCTCCCGCGCGCAGGAGCCGCTCGGAAGGAGGATTGATCTCATAGCGCTGCGAGCCCGCGGCCACCACCGCGACGAGCAAAGCCCCCGCGCCCTGTCCGCGATACTCGTCGACGCCCCGCCCGACGGCGGGCGAGCCCTCCGTGATTTCGACCTCATCAAAGCGCACATGCACGCTTCGCTCGCGCAGCATCGCGTCGAGAAATCCCACGGTGGCCGGACGGATCATCTCGGAGGCCAGCCTCAT
Organism: bacterium; assembly: GCA_021806745.1. Lineage (GTDB taxonomy): Bacteria > Elusimicrobiota > Elusimicrobia > UBA1565 > UBA9628 > GWA2-66-18. The sequence goes on along the minus strand of JAJZQS010000180.1, from coordinate 555 downwards.
GCCGCCGATGAACTCCGGGTCCACCACGCCGTCGGCGCCGCTGCGCAGGAGTTTTTCGCGCACCCCCAAGGTCTTTTGGCAGGCCAGCACGCGCACCTGGGGGTTGAGCCCCTTGGCGCTGAGCGCCACGAACGCGTTGTCCTGGTCGGTGGACAAGACGGCGAACACCCCCGCCGCGCGTTCGATGCCGGCGCGGCGCAAGACCTCGTCTTCGGAGCCGTCGCCAATGAGGCGCGGCACCTCCGCGCCCAGCCGCGCGACGAGGCGATCGACGGCCTGAGGATCACGGTCGACCACGACCACGCCGCGTCCGGTCTTCAGGAGCTCGGCGCAGATCACCCCGCCCGTGTGGCCGGCCCCGCAGACGATGTAGTGCCCCGACAGCTTGCCGATGTCTTTGTCCATCCGTCTCCTCCTGAGAGCGCGCGACAAATCCCCCTCCACGACGATGGCCGCCAGCGTCGAGAACGCGTAGGCGACCGTGCCCACCCCGCCCAAGATCAGCAACATCGTGAACGCCCGCCCCGCCGTCGACAGCGGGTGCGTCTCGCCGTA